>CAIQGA010000110.1 GCA_903871235.1 uncultured Chlorobiaceae bacterium | reverse complement strand
TGAAAGATAGTTTTTATTAGAACAAAAACCACGTATATTGTCATCCTGTACTGCGAGAGTGGTGAAATTGGTATACACGCTAGTCTTAGGAACTAGTGCCGTGAGGCGTGAGGGTTCGATTCCCTTCTCTCGCACCGCTCAAAAACAGGCCAAAGTGGCGGAACTGGTAGACGCGCTGGACTCAAAATCCAGTGAGTGAATAACTCGTGTGGGTTCGATTCCCATCTTTGGTACCATCGGTCAATAAACATGCAACTTAGCAGGGTTCCCTCTCCATGAACAGAATGTATTCACCGTGGCGTGAAGTCTACATGCAGTCTTTCAAGGATGACAAGCCTGCTGCCGAAGACGGAAAATCTGTTTTTGCCGACATTCCTCCGGAAGAAGATGAAAAGCGTTTTGTGCTTTACAGGGCAAAAAAATGCTTCATCATCATGAATCTTTACCCCTACAATTGCGGTCACCTGATGGTTATACCCTATCAGCAGACCCCCGACTTTTCAGAGCTCGACAAAGAGACCAAACTCGAAATCATGGAGCTGACCGATCTCTCCATCAAGGCACTGAAGCTCACCTTGCGACCGCAGGGTTTCAATGTAGGCGCCAATCTTGGTCGAATTGCAGGCGGAAGCGTTGACAACCATCTTCATTTCCATATTGTGCCGCGCTGGGAGGGTGACACCAACTTCATGCCCGTTCTGGCCGACGCAAAAGTGCTCAGCAATGATATGCGATCAACCTATCAAAACCTGAGAAAAGCCTTCATTGACCTCACCGAAACTGGCGAACAATAGCCTGCACTTGCGGAATGGAGAGCGTTCCCTGCCCGATAAGCGGCTCAGCCGACTTCACCCCCTTGATCCAGGTACCCAACCGTTTTGACCCTTCAGGAAAAGAGCAATGGTCACTTCTGCGATCAACCGCCTCGGGGCTCATCATGCTCAATCCCCGTCCCGACAGCACCGAAATAGCCCATCATTACCCCCGGGGCCTCTATGACCCCCACCGGCATCAACACAACAGCAGCACGTTCAGCGACAAAGCCTATCTCGCCACACGATCACTCCTGCTTCGTTACAAGGCCCGCCTCATCCTGAAAGGAACGACAAAACCCCTGCGGCAAGTTCGCGTGCTTGAAATCGGCTGTTCAACCGGCGAACTCCTGAACTATTTTCATCGCGGCAAAGGAATTCCGCTCCAGAATCTTGCAGGGATAGAGACTGACGCCGAAGCGGCCAACCATGCACAGCAAATTTATAACCTGAAAGTATCCCGCTCACTGCCGAATGAAGGTGGTGGCAAGTTTGACTGCATTGTGCTCTGGCACACCCTTGAGCATATTCACGCCATCCACGAAACCCTTGACTATGCAGCTCAACAGCTTGCGCCCGGCGGAGTGCTCATTATTACCCTGCCCAACCCGGAAAGTTATGATGCAAAACACTACCAGGAGAACTGGATAGCCTGGGACGCGCCGCGCCATCTCTACCACTTTGTACCCGAAACCCTCGAAAAACTGCTTGAACCCCATAACCTGCGGATTGTCCATCGCCAACCCTACTTCCCCGATTCGCTCTACAACACCCTGCACAGTGAAAAACTGCGCTGCAAACGCACGAAAAAAGGGTTTCATGCTTCACAATTGGGCGCCGCGCTATTGAAAGGGATTGCAACAGCAACTATCGGAGCACTGCTGCCACCGAAAGCATCAAGCCTGGTGTATGTGGTACGGAAGAGGTACTTGTAATCCTAAAAAACAATATCATAAAGCGTTACTTCGAGCGCTCTGGCTACAGCCAATAACACAGGGTTGGGCTGTAATGGTAATAAGGTATGCAATACACGTTAGCGACTAAACCGCTCAAGCCAAACACCCGGCTCACGATGCTGATGAAAAAACGAAACTACGAGCAACTCATCAAAATTTGGGAGATTGATAAGTGTATAGGGAAACTTACGAAAAAGCACCCGGCGAAACTCTTCTTCAATGCGTAAATGCCCAAAAGGATTGCGAAGTGCAGAAGCTACTGCCACTTCAGCAGCACGGGCAAACTCAAAACCAAGCCCCGATGCTTGTGATTCATACCAAGCCTGAGCCGCCAGAAGCTCTTGCTCAGCCTCTGGACGGAGCACAGGCAAAAGTAACTTCACCAGGAAAAATTCCTTCATCGTCATCCTCAATTGCCATTTTTACAGAATCATAATCACGTATATCCTGCAACATTTCCGAATCATCAGTGAGTTGCACATAGAGGTCATAGGGTAATACTGCCCATTCCGGCTTACCATCGCGTTCGATTATTTGTACAGGTGTGTTCATCGGTCAACATCTCCAAGTTGATCTTATTTTATGTCAGCTTAATACCAAGCCATTCGGAAACCCTACGACGCTCTTGAATTTACGCATAGCCCGCCCAAAAATCAGTTTCAGAAGGCATAGAGCCACACTGATTTCTCTTGACAGTTTACAGCTTTTTCAAAGAGATACAAACATCCTACTGCAAAGAAACCTGCCCTGTCAGGATCAGGATAACCTCAATCAGCTTAAACAAGCCACCGAAACATTCACCCCTACACAAACACTATCGCATCCGACAAATCACTCAGCCTGAGGCCGCCATCATCAGTGACGGCAAAGGTATTCTCGATACCGATTACCCCTTTACCGGGAATGACAAACTTTGGCTCAACGGCAATCACCTGCCCGGCCAGCAAAGTCGCGGTAAACCCTTTGGCGAGCACCGGCAGCTCGTCAAGCTCAAGGCCCACACCGTGGCCGACAAATTTCGCCTGTTCACCCGGCATTCCCATAAAGAAGGAGCCAAGCCCGGCACGCTCAGCCATTGCTGCGGCTGCAAGAAAAAGCTCTTCGCAGATAACGCCGGGCTTCATGCCCTGACGTACCATCTCCTGAATCTCAAGGGCAACATCAAAAGCCCGCTGCAACTGCGGGTCAAGCGTTCCGATAACAAACATACGGGTCATATCGGAGATATAGCCATTGAATACCCCCCCAAAATCAAGAAGAATCGGCTGGTTTACCCCTATCACGTCGCAGGATGCACCGTGCGGCGAGGCGCTCGACAACCCTTTCCCTGTCACCGGGCCATCAAAAAATCCGCCATTCAGCCCTCCGGAGGAGACTGCCAGACCAAAGAAAAGCTCCTGATTAAAAGCCCTCATGCGCACATACCCCTCATGGCCAGCCTTGCGGAGGCGGTATTCCATTTCAGCCGACAAATCAAGCTCCCGCATCCCCGCTTTAAGGAACTGCGGCACCTCGGCAAAGACTGAGGCAAGCTTGCCTGCGCTCAGGCGAAGCTGCTCAACTTCAAAGGGCGACTTGACTGAGCGAAGTTCACGCAGCATCATCGAAATATCCACAAAGGTGCGCCCCGGCAATGCCCGGCTGTAAAAGGTATGCTGCTGAACCGGCACAGCATCAAAGGTCATGCCGATAGAGAGCTGATTTTCACTGAAAAGGGAGGCAAACTCCTTGCTTGGGGGAAAAGGGCGAATATCGGCAATCGGGCTCTCCTCCCGCGCCCGTGAGAGGCTTTTGCGCACCAGCAGCAGTGGCTCCCCCTTTGCCGGAATCCAGAGTATGGCGTTCTGGCGGGTGCCGGCAAAATAGTAGACATCAATCGGCATGAGGAAGAGGGCGCCATGAAGACCCTTGTTCTGGAGCATGAGCTGCAGGCGGAAGACCCGCTCTTGTGATTCAATGTTTGTCAGCATGGTTTGTTTCTTACTTCATTAATAAATTACCCTTCCCATTCGGCGCTGAGGGTTTCGGCCTGTTCGAGCACCAACGTTATGGCCTCCTCCTGTTTTGTGGGCGGGTACTTGTATTTGCGCAGGATTCGTTTAACCAGCAGGCGAAGCCGGGCACGGACACTCTCCCTTGTTGACCAGTCAACCGTAATGCTTTTGCGAAGATTTTCTGCCAGTTCGTGAGCAATTTTTTTGAGAATTTCGTCACCCATCTCCCGCACGGCCTCTTCGTTATTGGCAAGGGCATCGTAGAAGGCGAGTTCGTCGGTGTTAAGCCCAAGGCTCTCTCCCCTGTTGACCGCTTCCTGGAATTTCCTGGCCATCGCAATCAGCTCTTCGATCACCTGAGCGGTTTCGATGGCCCGGTTCTGGTAACGCTGAACAACATTGGTAAGAAGTTCAGAGAATTTTTTCTGCTGAACAATGTTGCTCGCAAAGCGTGTTTTGACCTCTCCTGCAAGCAAACGTTCGAGCAGCTCTACGGCGAGGTTGCGTTCCGGCAAAGTTCGGATTTCATTGAGAAATGCTTCGTCAAGAATGCCGATGTTGGGTTTGTCGAGCCCGACCGCTTCAAAAATATCAACCACATTTTCTGATATGAGAGCAGAACCGATAATCTGGCGGATAGCCACCTCTTTCTCTTCGTCACTCCGTTTTTTGGTGCTGCTCTCTTTTTTGGTCAAGAGCACCTTTACCGTCTGAAAGAATGCTATCTCCTC
>CAIQGA010000109.1 GCA_903871235.1 uncultured Chlorobiaceae bacterium | reverse complement strand
GGTGCCAACCAAATCAAACCCCAGAGCTATGAGAACACAGTTAAAAAAGCTAACCATGTACAACAAAGTTAAGGAACTTTCCCGAGAAGGATTAAGCATCCGTCAAATCAGCCGCAATACTGGCTTGGACAGGGCGACGGTGCGCAAGTACCTCCGTATGACCGAGGAGGAATTCAGTACCTTTCTTGCTCTGCAGAAGCAGCGCAACCGCAAATTGCAACCCTATGAAGAGTTTATCAAGAAAAGAGTTGCCGACTATCCTGATTGCAGTGCCGCTCAAGTCGAAGATTGGCTGAAAGAGCACCACCCGGATCTGCAGGAAATAACAACTCGAACGATCTACTCCTTTGTCCAGTGGATCCGAAAGTCCCATGATATACCGAAACCGAAAGGAGCCCCTCGGTACTATCATCCGGTCGAGCAACTTCCGTACGGAGAGCAGGCGCAGGTTGATTTCGGTGAGTACTGGATGGTCAATGCTGATGAGTGCAAAGTGAAGGTACACTTCATGATCATGCTGCTCTCCCGAAGCCGCCGGAAGTTTGTCAGCTTCAGCCAGCAGCCGATTACAACCCGCTTTGTGGTTGAGGCTCATGAACAGGCATTTGCCTTTTTTGAGGGCATACCGCACACGCTGGTCTATGATCAGGACTCAACCATTGTTACCGATGAGAACCGGGGTGCCATCCTCTATACTGAGGCGTTCAAGAAATACCTGTTGCACCGCGCTCTCAAGATCCATCTCTGCCGGAAAAGCGATCCGGAAAGCAAAGGAAAAATCGAGGCTGGCGTCAAGTATGTGAAGCACAACTTTCTGCCGGGGCGGAGCTTTGTCAATCTTGATGCCTTGAACCAGGAGGTGTTGCTTTGGCTCCAGCAAACCGCCAATGCCAAGGAACATGCAACAACGCGTCTGATACCTGAGGCTGAATGGCAGGTGGAAAAACGGCATCTTCGTCCTTTTGAGCCCTTACCCTATCCGATTTCGGGTACTGTCGGTAAAGAGTATCATGTACGCAAAGACAACACGATATCGTATCGCGGGAATTTTTATACCCTGCCGGTCGGCACCTATGAAGGGCCGGGTACACTGGTTGTGCTGGAAGTCAGGCAGAACACCCTTGTTCTCAATGGTCAAGATGGCAAGTTGCTGGCCAATCACCCGATCGAAAGCGGAAAAGGCATCGTGGTGATCAACACCAACCACCGCCGTGATACCTCTGCCAAACTTGGAGAGTTACAGCGCTCACTCATGCAACTTTTTACCAATCAGGAACAGGCCGGGCTGTTTCTTGAAAGCATCCATAACCGCTATCCCCGATACAGTCGAGATCAGTTCCTGCATGTACGCAATACCATCAACGGATGCCAGCAACGGCTTATTGATGATGCACTTGCACACTGCGTCGATCACCATCTCTTTTCATCCGGAGAATTCCATGACATCCTGCAACATTACCGGAAGCAAGAGGAAAAACAGAGTCATCAGGCGGTGTTCAACACCTTCCGGCCAAAAACACTTCGAAGTGACATGGACAGGATTCTTTCGTTCGTGCCGGACAGCAGCGGCATAAACACTTATCAAAACATTTTCAGTTAATAACCATGGAAAGAACCATTACCACCATACAGGAGCATGCCCGTGAACTCAACCTCACCGGGCTTGCAGTGACCGTCGATGTCCTGCTCGAAGAAGCACGCAAAAGCGAGCCGTCCTACAGCGATTTTGCACTGACCCTGCTTGAAACTGAGCTTGCCTGCCGCCAGCGTGCTCATCTTGAACGGCGAAGGAAAATAGCTAACCTACCGTTGCTCCATGATCTTGACCATTATGACTCGGGAGTGCAGAACGGGATCAGCCAAGTTCAGCTCCAGCAGTTGCGGCAACTGCTCTGGCTTGATCAGAACTACAACTTGATCCTGATCGGGCCAAGCGGCACCGGCAAGAGCTATCTTGCTGGCGGGCTCTGCCATGAAGCGCTGAAACTCGGTTATCACGCGCTCTTTCGCACCATGGATGACCTCATCCAAACCATCAGATTCAAAGAGATTACAGCGGCGGCGGCAAGGGAGTACAAGCGATTGTTGAGTGCGCATCTGCTGGTTATCGACGATATCATGATGTTCCCACTTGAAAAGGCGGTTGCCGTCGGTCTGTTCCAACTTATCAACCAACTGCATGAACAGACATCATTCATCATTACGACCAATAAAAGCCCGAAAGAGTGGGCGGAGATGCTTGGCGACGAAGTTCTTGCGACGGCGTTGCTTGACAGGCTGCTATACAAGTGCGAAGTTATTAAACTCACTGGCAACCTAATTTCCCGAACAAATTATGACGAGGCCATGTCTGGTATCTCAATCTTGAGCTCCTTGAGAATATCCCTCTGAGCCTTGGTAAGCTCGGTGTGAATGTGCCCATACTTACCAGTGTATGTCACTTTGGTGAAAGTCTC
>CAIQGA010000108.1 GCA_903871235.1 uncultured Chlorobiaceae bacterium | reverse complement strand
GATATTATCGCTGAGGATGTGAGCAACAAAGGCAGAATTGACCTGACGCTGCAGGCAGGGGGGAGAACCTTTCTCTTTGAATTCAAGGTGGGCGAAGGGGAGCCGCTTGAACAGATCAAAAGAATGAAATATTATGAGAAATATGGTGGTGAGCGGTATCTGATTGGCATTGTTTTTGACCCCAAGGCAAGAAACGTCAGCAGGTTTGAGGTTGAGAAGTTGTACTGATTTGCAGCGTCGAATTGACGATGGTGAGCCCCGGAACGGAAGTTTAAGTTTTTTGTATTTTAAGGTAATAGGCGCGTATGATCTCCAGATGATTGAAGGCAAGTGGAAGGGTGAGTGCTTCAGAGAGGGAAAACCAACCAATCTCCTCCACTTCGTCTGGCATTAACTCTATCGAGCCAATTCCTTTGCCGTAGAATGCAAGCGCTACGGCGTGAAAGTGGTACTCCGGAAAGAGTTCGTTAAAATAATGGAGAAAAACCGGTGACGCAAAGAGGAGTCCGGTCTCTTCCTCTACCTCCCGCACCACAGCCTCTTCGGCTGTTTCATAGTCGTCAATGTGCCCGCCCGGCAGGCACCAATGCCCCTGAAAGGGAGGAATACTCCGTTTCGTCAGCAGAATGATATCGCCTCTATCATCATCTGGCGTGATGATCGCGGCAACGGTAGCTTTTGTCATGCTGTCGCCTTGTTTGGTTTGTTGAAACGGATTCGTCAGAGGAAGATGTTAAAAAAAGATGATATACCGGCATGGTTGCGGATACGTTTTACCCGAAAAAATCGTTACAGCTTGAAGGTATTACCGAAAAAGATTTATCCAGCATGGTATCATGGGATCACACTCCCTGACTTACAAACAATGCATTCCAGTCTCAATCGTGGAAGCGTGGGACTTTTTTTCTTCTCCTGCCAACTTGGCACGGATAACGCCGCCGGAAATGATGTTCAGGATAACCAATGGCGTCAGCGAACAGAAGATTTATGAGGGAATGCTGATCAGCTATACGATCTATCCCTTCATGATGTTACCGGTGCAGTGGGAGACCGAAATAGTCAAAGTTGACAGGCCGTTTCAGTTCGAAGATCGTCAGAAATCGGGGCCCTATGAGAGCTGGCATCACCGTCATCAGTTTTGTGAAATTCCGGGTGGTGTTGAAATGACCGACCGAATCGACTATGTCATGCCGATGAACATATTTGGTGATCTTGTTGATTTCCTGATTGTCAGCCGAAGGCTTGAGGAGGTTTTTCTGTTCAGAAGAAAAAAAGTAGAAGAGATTTTAGGCACTCTGTGAACTGTTCAATAGAGAAACGGGAGAGGTTGCAATGGATGGAACATTTTCGCTGGCCGGTATAGCGGCTTTTTTTGCCGGTGGTCTGGCGCTTTTTCTCTATGGGATCCGCATGATGAGCAGTGGCCTGAAAAAGGCCTCGGGTGCGCGGATGAGACGAATGATATCGAAGGTGACCGGCAATAGTTTTTACGGGATGCTTGCCGGAGCCTTTGCCACTATGGTTGTCCAGAGCAGCAGTACCATTATTGCGATTCTTGTGGGGCTGGTGCACTCCCGGCTTATGAGCAGCACACAGTCGCTGGCCATCATTCTTGGTGCTGAAATTGGGACAACCGCCATGGCCCAACTTGTAGCCTTCCGGCTGCAAGATTATGCTCTGATCATTTTTGCAGTTGGTTTTGCCTTGAACTCTCCGGGAAAATCGGAACCCCTTCGTTTTACCGGCGAGGCGCTTTCAGGGTTTGGTCTTCTTTTTTTCGGACTCAAGGTCATGTCGGAGGCGGTTGCCCCCCTCGAAAGTTACGCACCCTTTCTCTCCCTGCTGCGTTACCTTGAAAATCCCCTCCTTGGCGTTGCTGCAGGGATGCTGTTGACCGCCCTTATGCACAGTAGCGCTGCCTTTATCGGTATCATCATAACGCTTGCCCTGCAGGGGGCATTGACGCTGGAGGCCGGAATTGCTTTGTTGCTTGGAGCCAATATCGGCACCTGTATCACTGCGGTGCTGGCAAGTGCCGGAATGCAGCGTGCAGCAAAGCGGGTTGCACTGGCTCAGGTGCTTTTCAATGTGACCGGTGTGCTCATTTTTCTTCCCTTCATTGAGCAGTTTGCAGAGTTTATCCGTATTATTTCACCCTCAGCAGCGGGTGCAGGTGCCGCGAGGTTTGCGCATGAAGTGCCGAGGCAGATCGCCAATGCCCATTCACTGCTCAATATTTTCATGGCCTTTTTTATGCTTCCCTTTCTTGCGCCCTTCGACCGGTTGCTTTACCGGATTCTTCCGGACGACCAGCAGGAGACACGGCTCATTCCGGCAGTCTGGTATCTCAAGGAGTCGGCACTCTCCACTCCTGTGCTCGCCCTTGGTTATGCAAAGGCAGAGGTGGCAAGAATGGGGAGCATTGCCGCCAAAATGGTGCACGCTTCGCTCTATCCTTTTCTCAGCAGTGATCCCGGCCATGACGAGGTTTTCCCAAAACTCTCCGTCATCAAAGGGATGAGCATGAGAGAGGAGAAACTCGATTTTCTCGAAACCCGTATCTCCGATTATCTCATCAAAATCAGTCGCAGTGCGCTCAGTGAATGGGAGTCACGTGAGGTCTTTGCTCTCATGAACATTGTCAAGGGGCTGGAATCAATCGGTGATGTTGTTGAGAGTGTTGAAGGAAAGCTGCTTGAAAAAAAACGGAGAGTGGAGAGCGACCTGAGCCAGGAGGGCAAAGATGAGCTGAAGGAGATACACCGTCTGGTTTGCCGGGAAGTTGAGCAGATTGCCGAGGCCCTCAAGGAGATGGATGCACGGAAAGCCTCCCGCCTCCTTCAGGGTGATCAGATCTTTAAACAACGGGTGGAACAGGCAGAAACCGCCCACTTGAAAAGAGTCTTCTTCATTCGCGAAGCAGAGCTTTCTCACGATATGCACATGGAACTTATCAACCTCTTTGAACAGGTGCACCATTATTGCAAGAGTATCGCGCAAAGCATCGTGAATGCGGTGGAGAGTTAATCTGCTTCCCGCTCATTGGTTTAAACCGCTCGACCCGGGCGCTCGACAACGCCACGCACGGCTTGCGCGAACGGATTGGTCGAAAGCGCACTCGGTCTCTCCATCGTCGAAGCGGGAAGGGCCTTTCGCAAAGCCATTGTGGTTGCCGGAGGCCATGGGCTCGACGAACGGAGCGTCCGGCAGGTGCTGAACGAAAAACGGCACATCATCCCGCAAAGGGCGTTTTGACGAATGGTTGTGTCATATAAAACCGGAGATTAAAGTGCACTATGAATACGCCAACATATAACGAAATCCTTACCGAACTGCGAAAACTCGCGCTCCGTCCATCCGGCAGCGATCTGCCTCCGGTCGTCGTCAACGAGCAGGACGGATCCCCGATGGTGCTTGTTCCCGCAGGCAGTTTCACCATGGGAGACGGCTTCGACAAAGAGAGCCCGCAGCACACCGTCTCTCTGGATGCGTTTTACATTTCGGTTAAGCAAGAGATTGAGATAAATATTTTGAAATATATCTGTATCTTGAAGTTCTAACAGTTGGCGCCGTTTACCCTGTACAGTGACTGACAAAGCGACGCTGTATTGACGGGTTATTTTTCGTTGGAAGGAGTTGTAAAACTATGATTCAGACCAGCAAAATAAATCACAAGCATATCCCGTTCACCGAGGGAGCTTTTGGCGAATTTAAGAAGCTTTTTCCTGATATAGTCCTACCAGATACTACAGGTTCAGCAAACATGTCAGGTACCGAAAAGCTAACGGAAGCTACCAATGAACCACCGGTGCCATCATCTTCGGCAAAGGCGCAATCTGAACTGAAAACTGCGGCAAAAACAAATCTACAAAACGTTACGCAACACAACGGAATCGCTATCGAAATATCCCCGAAACAAATTACCGTTACAATGCCTAAGAATGAGACGGATATACAGTTCATCCGTACCTTCAAATATGTGAGGTGGAACAGCAATAAATTTTGCTGGGTCATACCGAACT
>CAIQGA010000107.1 GCA_903871235.1 uncultured Chlorobiaceae bacterium | reverse complement strand
TATTTCATGCAGCATCGGCATCGCCATAATCCCTGAACATGGGCAGAATGAACTTGCTCTTATGAAAAATGCAGACGACGCGATGTACCTGTCGAAGAGTCATGGGCGTAATTGTTTTACAGTGTATCATGAATAGTTGGCAGTTGGCAGTGAATGACGAAACGGCCCACTACTGAGTGCCAAAGGGGGTTACATAAATGGGAACAGATTGTTATGAAAAAGCATAATGATGGGTCAGAGTTACGAAATCGGGCTGAAGAGCGGCTTCGGGAAAGAGGAATCGCTCTTGATACGCTCTGCTCGGAAGGAGAATTGCAGCGTGTTGTCCAAGAGCTCTCGATTCACCAGATTGAACTTGAGATGCAGAATGAAAACCTCCAGGACTCAAGAGATGAAATCCTGAAGGAGCAGCAGCGCTACGCTGATTTATATGATTGCGCACCGGTCGGCTATCTGACGCTTGCTCCGAACAGCACGATACTGGAGGCAAATTTACCCGCAGCCAGGTTGCTTTCTTGTGAGCGATCTCAGCTCAAGGGCTCCCGCTTTGGCAGCTTTATTGACCAACGAGATCTTCCGGTGTTCAATAGCATGGTAGACAAGGTATTCAAGAGCAAAACATTGGAATATCGAGAAATGATGATCGGGAACATTGGCTGTCGCCTTGATGCCATCATCAGCGACAATCAGCAGGAGTGCCGCCTCACCCTCACCGATATCACCGCTCAAATAAAACTGAGAAACTATGAAAAAAGCATTCTGGCCAGTCATCAGGAGACGATTTATGCCCTGGTCTCCATGGTCGAGGTTCGCGATTCCTATACGGCAGGCCATCAGAAACGCGTAGCTGAACTCTCTGTTGCCATTGCCGAAGAACTTCAACTTTCAGCAAGCGAGATAGAGGGTTTGCGGCTCTCTTCAATCCTTCACGATATCGGAAAGTTTAACATTCCGTCAGAAATCCTGACCAAGCTGACCCCATTGGAGGAAGCTGAAAAGGAGATGTTACGCCATCATCCCAAAGCGGGCTATGATGTCCTTAAGGGCATTCATTTCCCTTGGCCGATAGCTCAAACCGTGCTGCAGCACCATGAGCGCCTTGATGGAAGCGGTTATCCAAACCGGCTCAACGGTGACGGTATATGTCAAGAAGCAAAAATTATCGGAGTTGCCGATACTGTTGAGGCCATGACCGGATCAAGGCCGTACAGGCCCGCGATTGGTATCGACAGGGCACTCCAGCATATCAGGCTTGAAAGCGGCAGGTTGTTTGACCCCGATATTGTTGAAATCTGCGTCATGCTCTTTCAGGAAAAAAAGTTCTGCTTTTCAGAGAGACCAGCCTCAGAGACGATGATCTCATCCAAGGGAGGTAGGTATAAAATTTTGCCATCACTCTAACTAAGCCAAAATACTTTTCGCTTGTGCTGCGATATCGGCTGGGAAGATGGCATCAAGACGGAGGAACGGTTTGATGGTGATGCTGGCCGCTGCCGGAATTACACTTCCGGCGATCATTGATGCCAAAAATTTCGTTCAGGTACAGCTTATAGCGTATGGAGGGTGAAAACGCACCCATTGGTATTATTATCTGCCGTGACAAAAACAAGACCGTAGTGGAATATGCCCTGCGTACAGCAAGTCGCCCGATAAAAGTCCCATCCTTTGGCTCCGTGCCATTCCGCTTCTGGTTCATCAACAGTGTGAAAAATACGCCACAAATCAAGGCGTACTCAAGTTTCCTTAGTATATTATCATCTTCTGTACGCCACAGGGGAGGCGGTAATCAGCGTTTTTATGCCTGTCTGTACAAGATGCAGAACTATTCGACATGGTAACTGTATATTGTATTTTTGGTTAGCAGTATTTTGAGTTGTGAGCTTATGCGTTTTTGTGTGGGTTGCATTTCAAAAATATGCGGATGCAAGTAGATCAATCTCACTATTGTTCAGCACCAAAAGAAAGGGAAATCTGATGGGATTTTGGGTTTGGGTATTCATAATTTTGATTGGAATTACGGTGATTGGAGTTATTGCGCTTGGCGTCATGATTGAGATAAATACGCAGAACAAGATAAAGGCAATGGAGGATCATCTCTGTCGCATTATTGATTTTTCAGCCACACAGAAAGTCATAGGTCTGGACGGCAACACTGGTTTAGCCATTGATGAAGAGCGTAAGAAAATCTGTCTCCTTGACTACAGTCAACAAAATGTTGCTGTCCGGCTCTTTTCATACAGTGACTTGCTCTCATCCGAAATTTTCGAAGACGGTATAACGGTAACAAAGACTGTGCGTTCAAGTCAAATTGGCGGTGCACTGGCAGGTGGCCTCGCTTTCGGTGGCATGGGGACAATAATCGGGGGGATATCTGGAAAAACACAGAGGTATGGTAACATCGAAAGCATAGATCTTCGCTTGACCGTCAACGACACCCGGAATCCTCTTCACTGCATTACCTTCCTTGACAGGGAAGCGAAGAAGGATGGCTTTCGTTACAAACAGGCGTTCCAACAGGCACGTCACTGGTATGGTTTGATTGAAGTGCTGATAAAGCGTGCAGACCTTGAAGATAAAACCATACATGCACGTGACACGCCGAAAATTCTGTCAGGTTTCATTGCTGATGAACTCAAGAAGCTGGCAGAACTGCGGGATAGAGGCATCTTGAGTAACGATGAATTTCAGCAACAAAAAATGCGACTGCTGGTTGTGTAAGGTAAATGCCAAACAACGTTATGTAACTGAGTTCGTCTCTCAGCGGTTGCTGTTGATGTCAGCGACTCTATTGATAATCGTAAAAAGGTGAAATTATGTTTATTGAGAATGATGATGTACAGGTTTCAAAAATTGAAGGTCATCTCATCCCTCAAAAAACAGCCTCGCCAGCTCTTTCCGCGCACTTGCAAGCAATTCCCTTACCGCTGATTCCTCCCTGCGAGTCAGTTCAGTAACCTCGCTGATCGTCCGCTTTTCCTGCTCAATCATCCGGTAGACCTCCTGCTGTTCCGCTGTGAGCTTTTCAATGCAGCGCTGCATTTTCTGGTCGTCACTGTCGAGGGCGCTCTTTTCTGCAACCTTTCCGCTATCGGAACAGCCCTCTTTGCGCCCAAACAGCTCACCAGCGGTGGCGGGTTGTGGCGCATCGTCGCTGACAGCACCGAAAAGGCGGACAAAGCCCATGAAGTCGAGGCCTAAGGCTTCGCAGGGGGTGATGCGCTCTGCCAGAATATCCTCTGCGAGTTTTTGAAACTTCTCGCGAATTTCCGGCAGGCGGATGGCGAAGTCGAAGCTGTCGTCCTTGTCGCGTGCTTCGGCGTTGTAGGGCACCTTCATGAGGACGGTGATGCCTGCCGCTTCGGCGTATCGTTCGGCCATACCGCTGCCGTCATCGCGGTTGATGATGAGGCCGAGCAGGCGCGACTCTCCGCCGATGGTTCTGAAGTAGTTGTTGGCCTGGCAGATGTTGTTGGCCGTAAAAATGGATTGCCGGTCGTTGTTGGTGACTAGAATGACCTCTTCGCTGAGTGAACGGGCGAGCGGTGTTGCAAATCCTCCGCAGACGACGTCTCCGAGAAAGTCCATCAGGATGATGTCAATATCCCACTTGAAAATGCCGAGTTTTTCGAGCACGTCAAATCCCGAGATGATGCCCCTGCCGCCGCACCCCCGGCCAACCTGCGGGCCACCGAGTTCGATGCCGTAGATGGGTTGCGGAAAGTCCGGTATGTCGCGGCGGAAGACGATATCGCTGATGGTGACCGGCTGGTTGCGTGCGTTTTTTTCGGCGAACATGTCGGTGACGGTGGGCAGCGAAATGCCGCCAAAAAGGGAGGTGGTCGAGTCGTGCTTGGGGTCGCAGCCGAGCTGGAGCACCCGCTTGTTCATCAGGGCAAAGGTGGCGCTGAGGTTGGTGGTTGTAAAGCTCTTGCCTATGCCGCCCTTGCCGTATATCGCTATGGTTCTTGCTGCCATCGTGTGCTGCTTATGGTTGTGCCTCGACAGGGGACGCTGTTCCCTCCTGCGTTGTGCCGGTTTTCCAAAGCAGTATCATTTTCAGGCAGTCGGGATCGGTAAATGCTTTTTGGTAAGCATCGGTAATCTCCTCCTCAACCTTGTGCTGATGGGTAAAAATTCGTTCTGCATTGAGTTTGTGCTGTGCAATCAGCTCCCGTACCCGCTCCAGGTCACCCTTGGCCCACTGTTTTGCGGCAATGAAGGAGAGCTCTTTCTGGAAGGCAAGAGAGTAGTCGATGTTGATTCGCTGGTAGTAGCCGCCGAGAATCACCGTTCCCTGAAATTTCAGAAAGCGCAGGCCGGTGTCGATGGCGCTCATGATGCCGGTACTGTCGATCAAAATGTCGAACTCGTGGCCAGCGAGGGCTGCGGCAACATCCTCTGTTTCGGGATCTACCTTGAGGTCAGCCGTTGAGAGTTGGAGCCGCTTTTTGTTGGGTTCGGTCACGGCTACCAGTTTGGCGCCCATGAGCTGAGCCAGTTCGGCGGCGAGAATGCCCACGGCACCCTGGCCAAGTACCAGCACCTTTTTGTTTTTAACATGCGCCAGATCGACAATGTGGAGGGCGGTTGCGCCAAGCGGCAGGGCAATGCCTGACTGGGGATTCTCCATGTTGTCGAGCACGGTGATTGCCTCGACCGGGCAGACAATGTACTCCGAAGCGCCTCCGAAGGCGGCATTGACCCCCTCATAGCCGAAGGAGCCGGCAACGTAGGCGAATTTGCCAATCAAATTCTGGTTGACATGGTCGCCTGCCTGAATGATTTTTCCCACGGTTTCGTAGCCGGGAATAAAGGGGAAGATGAAGGGCCAGGAGGGGATGAGGCCATTCCAGGCCATTTTTTCTGTGCCGGTGCTGATTGATGACCACCAGGTTTCAACCAGCACATCGGTTTCGGAGAGGGGTTTCAGTGTCACCTCAGAGAGTTCAATCTGGCGTACACCGCTGAAGACAATGGCTTTTGCTTTCATAATAAGGTTTGGGTGATCAGGCCGACTGCCGCTTGAGCTTTTTTTCATTGTGCTTTTCAAGGAGCAGGCGAATGACAAATTGTGCGGCATTGACAAGATAGCTTAGATAGGCGAGAAGTGCGGTCCAGATAAGTGTCGCTTCATCGAGTCCCATGAAGAAGAGGACAAAGTACGAGAGATGCACCACCATGGCGATGGCACTGCCGAAATCTTCCCAGAAAAATTCAGGAGCAAAGGCAAACTGGCCAAAGACCTCCTGTTCAAAAAAGCCGCCGGTCACAAAAATCAGGACAAGCATGAGGGTTTTCAGGGTGACAAAAAAGGTGATCCATGCAAAGTTGTCGATCCCGTTGTGCGACTGGTAGAGCCAGGTGACCGTCAGTCCAGCCAGAAACATGACGAACTGGATGGGTGCGAGGATTCCCTGTACTTTTGTCCAGACTGAGGCGTTTCTCCGTTCAAGTTGTTCGGGTGTGTAACGAGGCATAAAACAATGAGTTTCACTGATGGTGGCAAAAATTCTTTAACTGCTTTGCAAAAAAGTAGTTGAATATAGTAAAATTCGGCACGGGTGGCAAATGGCACACAACACTCTTTTATTACTGACTCAGTGCTAATGGCAGAAGTTTTGAGGTGTTAATAAAACTTTATCGAGCAGTCTATATTACTATATTGTTATGAAGTTAAGTCGATTTCGGGTCGTATCGTTTTTCAGCTTTTGACGTTTGGTTTGAGGCACAAAAAGTGTCTGTATCGCTGTGTTTTTACAGATGTTTGTCAACAAAAATCTGAATGGGTGATATGCACAGATCGTTTTTTTAGCAATAACTTGAAAAGGAGCGAACGAGAGTGTTTTTAAAAATGAGGACAATACTTGCTGTTGGAAGTTTGCTTTCGGCAGCTTCTCTTCATGCTGAAATTATTCCTGATGCTGGCAGTATTCTTCGCCAGCAGCAGTCGCAGCTTCAACCTCCAAATAATTTATCGGTTCCTGAAAAAGAAAAGGTTCCGCTTCCGCCAGATAAAAGCGGCATTCGGGTGGTAGTCAAAAGTTTCACATTCATGAGTTATGAGGGTCTTGCAACAGAGATGGAACTTCAGGCCATCGTGGCGGATTCCGTCGGCAAGAGCCTCTCTTATAACGAACTGCAGGCACAGGCTGACAAGGTCACTGCATACCTGAGGCAAAAAGGATGGTTTCTTGCCCATGCTTATCTGCCCAAACAGGACGTGACGATCGGTATAGTCACTGTCATTATAAATCAGGGAAAAAGCGATGGAACTATTTCCATCAAAGCAGATAAAACTGTCAGAATCAAACAGTGCATCCTGCGCGGTATGAGCAAGAGTGCTGCTCGTGTTGATCAGCCGGTCAATAAACAGGATCTGGAGCGTGCCGTTCTGCTCTTGAATGATCTGCCAGGAATCTCTGCCCGCTCTTTTATCGCCCCCGGAACCCAGACAGGCAGTAGTAAAGTAGAGATTGCTGTAAGTGAAGGCTCGCTGATCAAAGGCGTGGTTATGGGCGACAATTATGGAAACCGATATACTGGTGCACTGAGAGGCAACATCGCACTTTCAGTCAACGACCCGTTTCATCTTGGTGACAAGATGTCAGTGATGGTAACTGAGTCTGACGGGCTGGCCCTCGGTCGTATCGACTACAGTTTTCCCGTTCATTGTAATGGAATGAGGGGTACACTTTCCTACACAGGTATGCGTTACCGATTGATCGGTGACCTGGCTTCACTGCAGTACAAAGGGCGGAGCAACAGTATTGATGCTGGTCTGAGTTATCCACTCCGCCGCAGTCGCACTTCAAATGTTGACGCTGCAATTACCTATGGATACCAGGGACTTATCGACAACCAGCATGACACCGATATTCGCAAACGGAAAGTTCACACCGTTACCCTGCGCGGTAAGGGCGACAGTTATGATACCATGCTTGGAGGCGGTTACAATAACTGGGATATCAGTGTTACAGGAGGTGACTTTCATGAATCCATTGCGAATATAAGCTCCACCAAAACGGAGGGCGGATTTACCCGATTCAATCTTGGACTTTCCCGTCTTCAACGTTTGGCTAAACGCACCACTCTTGCCATCTCCTGGAATACCCAGATGGCGCTTAACAACCTTGACAGCAGCGAAGAGTTTGCTCTTGGAGGGCCAAATGGTGTCCGCGCCTATCCTGTTGGCGAGGCATCCGGTGACGAAGGTCATATCATCAACACCGAGCTGCGCTTTAATCTTCCTGTGTCTGCTGAGCAGGGTACTTTGCAGCTTTGCGGTTTTTATGATGCTGGCCATATCACGATCAACAAGGAGTATACCGGCATTCCCTTCGGTACGGCTACAAACCTCAACAGTTATTGGTTGCAGGGTATTGGAGCAGGAATCAACTATATCTCTGCTCCCGGAAAATTAACGGTTCGTTTAAGCTGGGCCCATGTGATTGGTAACAATTCCGGAAGAAGCGTGGCAGGCAAAAACTCGGATGGCCTGAGCATCGATGACCGCTTATGGCTGGAGTCGAGGATATACTTTTAAGAGATATTTGTTTCAGGACGACAAACAGAAAATTCGATCTTATTTTTTCACGGTGTAACAGTAGAGGTACATATCATGAACAGGATATTCAATATCATCTGGTCAAAATCAAAAGAGAGATGGATCGTTGTTTCTGAAAAGGTCAAGTCGAACGGAAGGGTTCCCAAATCTTTGCTTCTTACGTTTTCCATGCTTTCTGCGATGATTGCGGCAGGTGTTCCTCTCTACGCTCTTGACTCCGGTGCACTGCCCACAGGAGGTGAGGTAACCTCCGGTAATGCCACTATTGTCACCAGCGGTCATCAGATGACCATCAATCAATCGAGCCAGTCGATGATTGCCGATTGGCAGAGCTTCAACATCGGATCCGATGCTGCGGTACGTTTTAACCAGCCCAACAGCTTATCGACTGCGCTTAACCGCATTAATGACCAGAACCCGACCCAGATTATGGGATCGCTCTCAGCCAACGGTAAAATCTTTTTGATCAATCCCTCAGGCATTCTTTTCGGTCGTGATGCACGGGTTGATGTCGGCGGACTTGTCGCTTCGTCACTCGACATGCTCGATCGTGACTTTCTGGATGGAAAATACAGCTTCCAGAACTCGGGGAACGCCGGAGCCATCCTTAACCAGGGGACAATCAATGCCTTTCAGGGAGGTGTGGTCGCTCTGATTGCTCCAAGGGTGACAAACGAGGGGGCCATTACAACACCTGGCGGCAGCACCGTCCTTGGTGCAGGAAACCAGGTTTCACTTGACTTCAACGGCGACGGGTTGATTAACCTGACCGTTGATGCCGGAGCGGTTGAAGCTTTGGCTGAGAACAATGGAATCATCAAGGCTGAAGGCGGTCTCGTCATGATGACCGCCAAAGCCGCCGATGCACTGATACAGTCAGCCGTTAATAACAGCGGCATCATTGAGGCCAACAGCTTTCAACAGAGAGATGGCCGCATTATCCTTGATGCCATAGATGGGATGACGACAATTTCCGGTACGCTTGATGTCTCTTCATCCGGAAGCAGAGGGGGGCAGATTGTTGCAACTGGCGACAGGGTGCTGGTGACCTCCGGCGCACATCTTACCGCATCCGGTGCAACAGGCGGAGGTGAGGTACTGGTTGGCGGCAGTTGGCAGGGAAAGGATAGCTCCATTCATCAGGCTACCGGTACTATCGTTGAATCGGGCGCACTGCTTGAGGCCAACGCTACTGATTACGGAAATGGAGGTACGGTCGTTGCCTGGTCAGATGTAAGCAATCCGCACTCCGTTACTCGCGCCTATGGAACCTTCGAAGCTCAAGGCGGTCTGAATGGTGGCGACGGTGGAAGGATTGAGACCTCCGGCCACTGGATTGATGTCGCAGGGATTACAATTAATACCGCTGCATTGGCGGGTAATGCCGGCTTGTGGCTTCTTGACCCTTACAACATCACAATCAGTGATGGCCCTGCTTCTGGCACTTCATACAATAACTCATTCACTGCGCTTGAAACCAGCGTTATTTTGGCATCTACTGTAGGTTCAGCCCTCGCTTTAAATAATGTTACTATCAATACAGGAAACACTGGTATTATTGATGCGGGGGATATCACTGTATCCAGTTCCATTTCAAGGACGTCGGGCAGCCTTCGTCGTACACTGATGCTGAATGCTGCTGGCAGCATAATCATCAACGCCGCTATTAGTAACAATAGCACCGACAATGGTGCGCTGTTACTGACAATGAACGCTGGCAGCACCATCAGCGGAAATGGCGCTATCGGCGGTACCAGTACCGGTGGCATCACTGCGACCTTCAATGTCGGCAGCAGCGACAGCAACAAAATCTATAGCGGAATCATCAGCAATGCTACAGGGCTTACCAAAACGGGTACAGGGACGCTGATATTGTCAGGTGCAAACACCTATACCGGACTCACCACTGTCACCGCAGGCACATTGCAAGCCTCTAATGCAACAGCGTTGGGTACGACTGACAGGGGCGTAACAGTAACCTCGGGAGCAACTCTTGAGATTAATAATGTTGCAATAGGAGCAGAGGCATTAACGCTTGATGGCATAGGAGTTTCGGGCATTGGAGGGCTTGTTGGAACAGGTACTGCCTCTTATGCCGGAAGTGTCACGCTTGGTTCAATCACTCCCTCCATTGGTGGTTCGGGCACGTTAACCATAAGTGGAAGAATTGTGGATGGCACTGGCTCAACGCTGACTAAAGTTGGGACAGGCTCGCTGATACTGTCAAACTCAAACTTTTATACCGGCACAACAACAATCAGCAAAGGGACACTGAGTCTGGGTTTTCAAAGTGGCGCAACCTTCACTCCATTGGGTACCGTTGGGGGTGGTACAATCGTGAACGACGGTGCCACTCTTGATTTGAACGGATTCACACTTACTTCAGATGAGGCTTTGACGCTCTACGGAACAGGTGCCGGCAGTGCTGGAGCGTTGACCAACAGTTCTGCGACAGAAGTAACCTACAAAGGGTTGATCACCCTGGGTAGTGACAGCAGCATTATTGCCAGCAGCGGCAGCATTACACTGGCAAACACCGGAACCATAACCGGTGCCTATGGGTTAACACTTGGCGGCATAGCTTCCGATAGCAAAGTTTACAGCATCATTGGCACCGCTACTGGTACAGTTACTAAAGTTGGCACAGGGACATGGAAGATTATTGGAGCAAATACCTATACCGGACTCACCACAATCAGCGCAGGAACATTGCGAGCCGACAATGCTTTGGCGTTGGGTACGGTTGCGGGTGGTGTAACGGTAACGTCAGGCGGAACTCTTGAAATTAATAATCTTGAAATTGGAGCAGAAGCATTAACGCTTGACGGTACTGGAGTTGGTGGTCTTGGAGGGCTTACTGGAATAGGTGCTGGTGCATTGTATCAGGGAACGGTAAAGCTTGGTGCAAATACGCCCTCTGTTGGTGGCTATTTAAACATAAGCGGAGTAATTTCGGATGGCACTGGCTCAACACTGACCAAGGTTGGCACAGGTCTTGTAAGATTGCATGGAGCAAACACCTATACCGGTCTCACCACTGTCAGCACAGGAATATTGCGAGCCTCCAATGCCAAGTCATTGGGTTCGACAGCGGCGGGTGTCATTGTAACGTCAGGAGCAACTCTTGAGATTAATGGTGTTGCAATAGAGGCAGAACCATTGATGCTTGATGGCTCTGGATTTGGTGGCCTTGGAGGACTGGTTGGAATATCTACAGCATCTTATGCTGGAACAGTGAAGCTCGGGTCAACCTCCCCCACTATTGGTGTTCGCGAATCGGCTACGTTTACCGTGAGTGGAATAATTTCCGATGACGCTGGCAATACACTCACTAAAGTTGGCACGGGTGTGCTGATATTATCTGGTGCAAACACCTATACCGGAGCCACCACAATCAGCGCAGGGACGTTGAAGGCAACCAACTCAACAGCATTGGGTAGCGTTGACGGAGGTGTAACAGTTACTTCGGGAGCTGTACTCGAACTTTCTGGAGGTATTGCAATCGGTGCAGAAGCTCTCTCTCTTTCCGGTAGTGGCATCTCCTCCTGTGGTGCACTCCTCAACACCAGCGAAGACAACAGTTACGGAGGCACGGTTACTCTTCTCGACGGAACCCAGATCAACTCAGAGAGCGGAATACTCACTCTGAGCGGTACGATCAATGGCAATTTTGGATTAAGTGTCAATGGCTCCGGCAGTGTTACATTGGGTGGTACCATAGGTGATTCAGATCCGTTGGAATCATTTGTCAGCAATGCGGCAACAACACTTGTCATTAATGGTGGTTCCATAGTCACCACAGGGTTACAGACCTATAGCGGCCCAACCACTTTTGGCGCTGCAACAACACTCACGACCACCGACAGCGATATTACCGCGACTGGAGCGGTAACAGCCACTGCTGGCACCCTGACATTTGCTTCTGGCTCCGGTGATGTGATGTTCAGTACTGTCTCTAACGACTTTTCAACTGTCAAGGTGATCAGCGCCGGTGACGTTTCGATTATTGATAAAAATAAACTTACGGTTTCTGGAATTACCTCGACAGGCTTGATTAATGTCGCCACACTGACCGGCGACTTAACCCTTTCCGGCGATGTTTCAACGACCTATACCCCAGAGGTAACGTTGATTGCCACCCCACCATCAATTATTTTCAACGCTGGCCAAAATGCAGATGCAGGTACAGCAGATGGAGGGGACATTATTGTTTCTGGTACTTCGACAATCACCGTTGAAGAGAGTGTAATTGCAGCGCTCTACACCGGAAGTGTCTCAAAAAGTACTGGTTTGACCGCTCTCATCAAATCAGGTTCCGGCAAGTTCCGCTATAACAGCGATGAGTCCGCCAAGAAGTACACTACAGAGTTATCGGAAGGCCTTAATGCCATCTATCGCAAGCAACCAGCCATAACCGTCACAGGCACTTCAGAGACCATCACCTATGGCGAAGATCCAGCGCTTGAGAGCAATGCAATCGGTGTTCAAAATGGTGACACTCCTGAACAAATATTTTCAGAGAGTGTCAACGTAACGGTTGATGGTCCAAAATCATCGTCTGACCACTACACGGCAGGTGAGCACACCCTGACTCCATCAGAGCCAGCAAGTCTGCTTGGCTATGCACTCTCCTATTCAACCGACGGAAAACTGACGGTCAAAGCGAAACCAGTCACCGTTTCCGGCATCACCGCCAGCGACAAGAGTTACGACGGCAACAAGAGCGCTACAATCAATTACGAGTCTGCAATCATCACCGGTATCGTGAACGGTGACGAGTTGAGTGTATCGGCCTTAGGTGAGTTCATCGACCCGGATGTTGGTACAGGCAAGATCGTCACGCTCAGCAGCAGTTATGACGGCGCCGACATAAAAAACTACGATATTACCGATCAGGCAACCACCACCGCAAGTATCCTGGATGCACCACCTGTTGTATTCAAAATCGAGCAACCACCAGTCACATTATCTCCCGAGGTTATTGTTGAGTATGTTGTGCCTTCGACAAGCCTGAACTCAGGACTGATCGTTGTCACTATTCCCCAGGGCGTAGTTGCTTTAGGGGGCACATTCAGCTTTCCGCTTCCTGCAGAGGTACAACAGGTGATCGCTGAAACAGTGGCTTCCGAAGCTATATTCACCCTCGAGGGTGACCTTCCAATGCCAGACTGGTTGCATTATGATTCGATAGCCAAAATTTTCATTGTTGACGGTGCCCCTGCGGGGTCGTTTCCTGTTAAAGTTTTGTTGCGCGTTGGCGACAAAAGCTGGACGGTTCAGATTTCCTCATAAAAAATCATTCTGCGAGCGATAGCGTCGGGCAGGATGTACTGAAACAAAACAGTACATCCTGCTTTTGGAGATACGACTTCTTATACTGACCTCGAAAATAGTGCAAGTCGAGGCTGGCACGATTTTGTTTTTCAGCCATTCTTTATTCGGCGCTCCACTCCCAGGCGTTGTAGAGTGTGGAGAGCAGGTTGACATCGCTTTTTTTGATGCGGCGGTTGAATCCTTCAAGCTCATCGTAGTAGTAGAGGAAGCTTCTTGGCTGCTCATCGTGCAAAATTTTCTGGTAGCTTTTCCAGAGAGCTATGCTGTGCTCCGGGGGAAGGGGTCGGCTCAGCTCGGCAATGATGGTGTCGAGTTCCCTGTTTTGAAAGGCTGCGGAGTTGAAGGGGCGACGGGCAAAGTCGGAGCCCCAGATGATGAGCTGGAAGGGGAGTGTTTCGGCGGCCATCCCTGAAAGGGCGGCATCGTAGCGGAACTCATTCTGGTTTTTGTTGAAGATGAGGCTTTCATCAAATTTCAGGCGACACTCAATGCCGATGTCGCGGAGGTTCTGCTGGACAATAGTTGCCGCATAGTTGCGCCGGGGATTACCGACCGGGGCCGCAAGCTCAAAGGAGAACTTCTTGCCGTTTTTCTGCAAAATACCATCGGGGCCGGGCGTCCAACCTGCTGAGCGCAAGAGAGCGGTAGCCTTTTTGGGGTCAAACTGGTAGGGGTCGAGCGAGCTGTCGGCAATTTCGCGGTAGGCCGGTGAAAGCGAGGTGTTGACAATGGTGGCGTGTTCCGGCCCCATGAAGCCATCAATGATGGATTGGCGGTCAATGGCGAGTGTGAGCGCCTGGCGTACCACCCTGTCGCCAAAGAGGGCGTTGGGCACCACCTTGCGCCCATTGCGCCATGCTTCGCCGTCAATGTTGAGCCAGACAATGCTGTCGAAAAAGCGGTTTTTGACCGGCTTAATGACAATGGAGGGAGAGCTTATGGCCAGCTCGCTGATATCCTTGGGATTGATGCCGCCAGCCGAGATCATGGCGTCAATCTGCCCTGACTTCAGCATGGCAAGACGGGTGGTGTATTCGGGTACCACCACAAAAACCATCGTTTTGATGGTGGCTGGTTGAGGAAGGCGCGAAGAGGGGCTGCTGACAAGTTCCAGCTTTTCCTGGCGAGCCCACCGTTTCACCTTGAAGGGGCCTGCGCCGAGGAGCGGTATTTCGGCGGCTTTGGTGCGGATTTCATCGGCAGCATAGTTTTTGAAGAGATGCTCGGCTACCGGCATCAGATCATTGAAATGGTCGAGCACAATCTCCCGGGCCATTGGCTTGCTGAAATGGAGCACCAGTGTTGAGTCGGTTGGAGTCTCCACGGCGCGCTCAATATCGGCCGTTCCATCCGGAAGCAGGAGCAGGTCGCCAAGGTAGTGCTGCCGGGAACTGGCAATTTTGGGGTTCTTGTAGAGGGCGTAGGAGTATTTGAAGTCGTGCGACGTCACCCTTTTTCCATCCTCCCACCGGGCGTCGCCGCGCAAATTGAAGGTGACCTCTTTTCCGTCAGTGGAGAACTCCCAGCTTTTGGCGGTGTTGGGTAAAAAGCTTATCGCCCCTTTTTTTTCATCGTAGGATGGTTTTACCAGCGAAGGGTAGAGCAGTGTGCACACCTCACGCGACATAGAGAGCTGGATGAGCAGGGGGTTGAGGTAGTCGAAGTCAGCCGAGACGCCGATAACAATCTGTTCCTGTCGGCTTTTGTCGCTCTTTTGCTGGCAGGCGGATAGTCCGGCAAGCAGCAGGATGAGTGTGGCCGCAGAGAGCATTTTCCGGAAGATGGTTTGACGCATACCACAGTAGTTGAACGGTTGAAAAGGGGATGAACGGTAAGGTAGGGAAAACAATGGACAATTGAGAATGGGCAGTGGGGGCGAGTGTCCCGTTGTTTGTTTTAAAATGTGTGTTAAATATGTACAGTTTGTGTGTTGTTTGTATGATACTGTTATATTATCTCCTCTCCTCAATGCTTGCAAATCTTCTGCGCTGAGGTTGTTTTTCCAAATTTTAACAAAAAATGGAGAAGTCTATGGGTCAGATTTTGGAGATATCGGGAATGGGGTGGCTGCCGGATTATCCTGATTTCAAGGATTACACAGCAGATCACAGTGACGTTTCATCAACGCATAAGCAGTTGGGGCAGGGCGACTCCATCAAGGCGATGCTTGCAAAGTCGGGGGTGGCTAAACCGGCAAAGCTGACGGTGCCCGCTTCCGTCGATTTAAGGGCCTGGTGCTCCCCGATTGAAAATCAGGAGACGATTGGATCGTGTACAGCCCATGCGGGCGTCGGGATTGTCGAGTATTTTGAGCGCAGGGCATTTGGCAAGCATATTGACGCCTCCCGCCTCTTTCTCTACAAGACGACCAGAAACCTGCTTCGCTGGACGGGAGACACCGGCGCATTTCTCCGCTCAACCATGGGGGCGCTCGTCCTTTTTGGTGTGCCACCCGAAGAGTATCTCCCCTACGTGATTGCTGATTTCGACAAGGAGCCCTCAGCCTTCTGCTACGCCTTTGCCCAGAGTTTTCAGGCGATAAGTTACTTCCGTCTTGATCCGACAGGGACGGCCAAGGATGCTTTGCTGACACAGATCAAGGCAAATTTGTCGGCCGGAATTCCGGCGATGTTTGGTTTTACCGTCTATAGCTCAATATCGCAGGCGGCCACAACCGGAAAAATACCCTACCCGACTTCGGGAGAAAAAATTGCTGGCGGCCATGCCATTGCGGCTGTCGGTTATGATGACACCATGAAGATCAAGAACAGCAATCCCGGTGGAGTCGAAACCAAAGGGGCGCTGCTCATTCGAAACTCATGGGGCAAAGGATGGGGCAGCGACGGTTATGGCTGGTTGCCTTACGACTATGTGCTCAAAGGATTGGCTGTTGACTGGTGGGTGCTGCTCAAAAACGAATGGATCAACACCGGCGAATTCAAGGCCTGAGCCTTATTCCCCGGTCAGCACGAGCCCCTTTTCCTGCGTTCAGCCGGCAGGAGGGGCATTGCTGTTACAGGAGCATTTTTTTTTGTTCGCAGAAGTATCATGTTCTGACAGAATATATTTTGTTTTTCGCTTAACTGATACTATATTGATATCAATTAAATGAATCAGAATGAAGGTACTGACCAAAAAAACAGATTATGCGATACGGGCGCTCTTGATGCTTGGGGCAAAGAGAGGGGAGTATGTGTCGGCAAAAACCATTTCGACCGATCATGATATTCCGTACCAGTTTTTACGTGGCTTGTTGCAGGAGATGATCCGTCATGATTTGATTGTGTCGAAAGAGGGGGCGCAGGGGGGCTTTATGATGAAAAAAGAGCCTGACGAAATTCCTATAGCGCAGTTGATCGAGATTTTTCAGGGAAAGGTGCAGGTGTCGGAGTGCATGTTCCGCAAGCAGATTTGCGCAAACCGTGCACGATGTGTGCTCCGTCATGAGATTATGCGCATTGAGCAGGTGGTCAACCATGAATTTGACAAGCTCACGATTGGAAAGCTGATACGGGATCTTGATGCGGCAAATGGTGTAACGCAAGGTTGTGGTGAAAAAAAACAAGAGGATTGTCAACCAATAATATAACGGTGGAGGATAGAACGATGGGAATGTCTTGTAATCAATGTCAGGAGAGCGTTCACGGTACAGGTTGTACGGTGCGCGGGGTCTGCGGAAAAGATGAGCCTACCGCCCAACTGCAGGATGTGCTGGTCTATGCAACAGAGGGTGTTGCACTGGCGGCAGAGGGTATGGCGGAAAGTGGGCACAATCACGGCTTTATGCAAAAAATAATGTCATTGCTGGCTCCTTCGTCTAAAAAGTCGGAGGAAAGCGTGTCGAGAAACGTCGGTCAACTGATCAGCGAGTCGCTTTTTGTGACGGTGACCAATACCAATTTTGACGAGGATGCCATTGTTGCCCAGATCCGCAAGACCCTTGCGGTGCGTGACGAACTGAATGCCTCGCTTGATCAATGCCCTGATCATGATGCGGCTCGCTGGAATGGCAGCTCCAAAGAGGATTTTATGCTCAAGGCATCAACGGTGAGCATCAAAAGCCTCAGCGAGAACGAAGATCTGCGCTCACTGAAAAGCCTTGTGCTCTACGGTCTGAAGGGGCTTGCAGCCTACACCGATCACGCAGCGGTGCTTGGTTATCATGATGATACGATCTACGCTTTTTATATCAAGGCCCTTGCGGCGCTCACCAAAGAGCTTTCGGCGGATGAACTGACCGGACTGGTGCTCGAAACCGGTGGTATCGCCGTCAAGGCAATGGCCCTGCTCGATCAGGCAAATACAACAACCTACGGCCATCCTGAAATCACTTCGGTGAGCACCGGTGTGGGTAAAAACCCAGGAATTCTCATTTCCGGCCACGACTTGCGTGATTTGGAAGAGCTGTTGAAGCAGACCGAAGGCACAGGCGTTGACGTCTATACCCATTGCGAGATGCTGCCAGCCCACTACTATCCCGCATTCAAGAAGTACTCCCATTTTGTGGGTAATTATGGCGGTGCATGGTGGTCGCAAGACAAGGAGTTCGACACCTTCAACGGCCCTATTTTGATGACGACGAACTGTATTGTTCCCGTCCGCGAAGCCTACCGCAACCGGATGTTCACTACCGGCATGGCGGGGTATCCAGGGCTGAAGCATATCGCAGCACGGGTTGAGGGCGGAACGAAGGACTTTTCGGTTCTGGTAGAGCTTGCAAAAAGCTGTCAGCCGCCAAAAGAGCTTGAAAATGGCACTATCGTCGGTGGCTTTGCCCACAACCAGGTGCTTGCCCTGGCCGACAAGGTGGTCGATGCCGTCAAGAGTGGCGCCATCAAGCGCTTTGTGGTGATGGCGGGCTGTGATGGTCGTCACGCCTCACGCCAGTACTATACCGATGTTGCCGCCGCTTTGCCGGAGGGTACCATCATTTTGACCGCCGGGTGCGCAAAGTACCGCTACAACAAGCTTGAGCTTGGTGACATTGGCGGCATTCCCCGTGTGCTTGATGCCGGTCAGTGCAACGACTCCTACTCGCTTGCGGTGATTGCCCTGAAGCTTAAAGAGGTCTTTGAACTCGACGATATCAACGACCTGCCAATCTCCTTCGATATTGCCTGGTACGAGCAGAAAGCCGTTACGGTGCTCCTCGCATTGCTCTTTCTCGGCGTAAAAGGTATTCGCCTTGGACCAACACTGCCTGAGTTCCTGACCCCCAATGTTGCGGCCGTTCTGGTCGAAAAATTCGGGATCAAGCCAATCGGAACCGTCAATGCCGATATCGAAGCAATGATGGCTGGTGCATAAGAGTTGAGGTTGTATTGCAACATGAACAAAAGGCCGCTCTCTGCGGCCTTTTGGCATCCGCCTCAAAAGGGAGTCCCGGATACTTTACACCAAAGGCATCAACGGAGCCGAAATGGTCGTCGGCCTCTGCCAAACAATCAAGTCCCCATCGTTCTCAAATAGTCCAAAAAACACGCCATAAACAGCCGAACACTCCGAATTCTTGCGTACATTGGCCTTATATGTACCCCGCAACAATGGTAAGTATCAGTGTTTTTTTGCTGTTCGGTACAAGACGCAGACATGAACCGCTATATATCGCGTAAACTATTCCTAAGTAAGAGATTAATAGCATTTTAAGGTGTGTGAATGTTGTGTTTTATGTGGGCTGTAATTCAAAAATCCGCAGTTTAGGCGGATCCATCTAATTATTGTTGTATCGATAAAAGGAAGAAGCATTGGAATATAGATTTGCAGCTCGCCTTGCGACTCTTTCTGATCGGGATCAGATATACCGTATTCGTCATGACGTATATGCTGAAGAGCTCGGTCAACATCTACGTAACGCTGATGGTATCCTTCGTGACACCCTGGACGATGAAAATGAGTATATCGTTGTTCGGGAACAAGACAGAGTGGTTGCCTTTATTTCGATTACGCCGCCTTGGGCGAAGTCCTTCTCAATTGATAAGTACTTTTCCAGACTAGAACTGCCGGTCCGTTTTCACGACAGTCTCTATGAGTTGCGGCTGTTGACGATTATAGAATCACGCAGGAATACGTCTGTCTTGCCCATGTTGGTTAAGGCAAGTTTCGACTATCTTCTGACCAAGGGAGCGACCGAGGCAATCGCTATCGGCAGAAGTGAAATTCTCTCTATGTACGAAGGAATAGGTTTTGAAAGGCTCGGTTTCACTACGAAATCAGGACGGGTCGTATATGAACTGATGCGAATTGACGAACAATCCTTCCGCAATAAAAGCGAGCTGATTCTTTCAGAGCGCTCAAAATCAGGTCGCCTATCGTTAAAAGAAATGCCCGGAGAGATGGATTCTCTTTACGAAAAGGCATATCATGGGGGAGCCTTTTTTGAAGCTATTGGGAATCGATTTGACGCCCTTGAACGAAAAGATGACGTCATCAATGCAGACGTTCTCGATGCCTGGTTTGATCCAGCACCCGAGATTTCCGAGAAGATCTCGCGATTCCTGCCGTGGGAAATAAGAACATCACCGCCCACACATGCGGAGGGTGTTCTAGAGACACTTGCAGAAAGTCGTGGAATTCAGAAACGGCATTTTGTATTAGGTGCGGGGTCATCTGACTTGATGTTTCGAGCTATACGTCTCTGGGTGACCAAGAGTAGTCGAGTGCTTATACTTGACCCAAGTTACGGGGAATATAGACACATCCTTGATAACGTCATAGGATGCGAGGTTCATAAGTTTAAGCTCTCGCAAAATGACGGATACTCAATTAACTTGAGGTATCTTCTTTCTGAGTTTTCCAAGGGCTATGATTGGATTTTTCTGGTTAATCCGAATAGTCCAACTGGAACTGTCCTGCCGTATGAGTACCTCGTTTCGCTTTTTGAAACAATACACCCCAATACGCACGTTTGGGTGGATGAAACATATATTGACTATGTAGACCCCTTGATGACGCTTGAGTCCTTTGCGGCAAAGCGAGATCGGATCGTCATCTGCAAGTCGTTATCAAAATGCTATGCCCTTTCTGGACTTCGCGCTGCCTACCTCTGTGGATCTGAAGCTTTGATGGCTCAGGTACGACATATCACGCCGCCATGGGTACTTGGGCTTCCAACTCAAATCGCAGTGGTTTTTGCTTTGCGGAACCGGAACTACTATGAAGAGCGGTGGTCTGATACGAGAAGACTGAGAGAGCAACTGGCCGTTGCGCTGGACGAGGTGGGTATCGATGTCGTCAACTCGCAGGCAAACTTTCTCCTGTGTAAGGTTCGCGGAAAATCAATCACGGCAAAAAAACTCATTGAAAGTTGTCGTCGAAAAAATCTTTTCCTGCGAGACCTTTCGAATTGGGGCAGTCAGATTGATGAATTTACATTCCGCATATCGGTGAAGAGTGAGTGCACAAATAGGCAGATGATAAATATCATTTCGGAAGAAATATTTGCGCTACAATAGAATATCAAGTTTGAGCACGATAGTCGGTAAGTTGTTTCAGCAGATAAACTTGGCGTTAAGCCATAATGAAAGCGATGCCAGAGTACAGCCTTTTCCGTTGCAGCCGCAGTAAGTGGCTGATTACTGACATACTTGCCTGCTACGCCCAGGCCGTAAAAGAGCTGGCTCAATTTGAAAGAGGGGTGCTTGAGGATTCAGCCCGTTTCTTCATTGCGAGGAGTGCCGCAGGGAAATCATGTTTCTGCACATATTTGACCACAAACTGGGGAGCAAAAAAATCGGGTTTTACCTGGGATTTATAGGTCACGAACGTTCCCTGACCGTGCTGGTATGCTTCCAGAATCCACTCTCCATGATACACCTTGAAATCGCCGGTTATCTGCTGAAAATAGAGGTGTTTCAGGTAGTCGCCATGGATTTTCACAGTTAAATTCACTGTCTTCTGAAAAATAAATATTCTGCTCCTTGCAGTCTGGAAAATCACGGATTCAACCCCATTGTCCGATAGCAAATTACTGACGATGAGCTTTGGTATGTAATTTTTGTGATTGCTGTAATCGGTCAAAACCTCCCACACCTTTTTTGGTGATGCCGCGATAAAAATATGCCCTGTCACGCCGGTAACCCCATCGTTAAGATCAGAGAGCAGAACCACAGGCTCACCGTTTAAAAGCATGGACTGTTCTGCAGAGATGGAATCGTGGACTGTTGGTGGTAAGGCTGGAGAGATTATCGGATAGAGAAGCAATGAACAGACAACCATCAACATGGTTATAGTTCTACGTATAGTCATTGTCTGTCGTATGTGCATAATGTTTTCCGGGGAAGTGTGCAATCGTATTGTGTGCAACACTCTTTTTGCTGTTGCCGTTCAGGGTGAGCGCAAAAAAAGAGCAGGATGACGATGATGATATCAAAAGACAAAAAAAACGTATCTTGTGCAAGGGTTTTCCGAATCCCATAAGGTACATTAAAATCTTGCAGGAAAATAATTGGGCAATTACCTTCAGTATCAGCGTCGTGACTTGCACCGTTGCTTCATCCGCAACTGGCAAGTTCGTGAAAATGGCTGATGATTTGATGTATTCAATAAAAAATACCACACATCGTGAATTATTCAGGATATGAAACAAGTCGCCACAGGTAATATTTCTGATGAATCTCTGTTCAAGTCCTTTTCGCACGTTGGAAGCGCGACGGTAATTTTATTTGGCTCACTGGCGCTCGCGGGCTGGATATTGAACATCGACACCTTGAAGAGCATTCTGCCCGGCGCGGTCACGATGAAAGCGAACACTGCGGTCGGATTTTTATTGGCGGGCATATCACTTTGGCTGGCGTTGAGCGATCAGACCGACCGGTTCGTTCACCGTCTTGGACAGGCATTTGCCGTCGGCGTGGTATTGATTGGATTGCTCACACTCATCGAATATCTGTCTGGCTGGAATCTCGGCATTGACCAACTCTTGATCAAAGAGTCGGTGAACGCTGTTGCCACATTCAGCCCTGGACGCATGGCACTGAATACCGCCTTTAATTTTCTCCTCCTCGGACTTGGCTTGCTGTTTCTGGATTGGGAAACACGCGGTCGTCATCGTCCTGCGCACTATCTCATTATCACAGCCAGCCTCATTTCCATACTTGGTTTACTGGGCTACGCCTACGGAGTGAAGGAGTTGTACGGTTTCCTCAACTACACAAAGATGGCGATTAATACAGCGGTAGCGTTTACCATTCTGTGCTTCTCCATGCTGTATGCCCGCCCCAGGGCCGGGCTGATGGTGGCCATTACCAGCCAGGGCATGAGCGCTCTTTTGATGCGTCGCCTGCTGCTGTTGGCTCTCATTGTTCCGGCGGGCGCTGGCTGGATACGACTCTTGGGCGAACGGGCAGGGCAGTACGACACTGCGTTTGGTATTTCGTTAACAGTCATTACGGACACTGCTATTTTCGTCATTATGATTTTGCTCACGGCACGAAAGCTCAACCGTGTGGAAGACAATTTGCGACGGTCGTATGAGGATCTGCAGACATCCCAGGCCGATCTGAAAATGCAGAACGATGAACTGCTCCGGGCGCATGATGAACTCGGAATCTCCCGCGAAAAATATAGACACCTCTATGACGATGCCCCGGTAGGTTATCTCACTTTCGATGAAATCGGACTGATCCTGACTGCCAATATGACCGCCGCCAACCTGCTTGGCGTCGAAAGAGATTCTTTGATCAAAAAGCCTTTCCCTCAATTTATCTTCGAGGAAGAACAGGATATTTTCTGCCAGCATAGCAAAAAGCTTTTTGAAACCGGCGCGCCGCAGGCGGATGACCTGAGAATGAAGCGCAAGGATGGAGAGTTGTGCTGGATGCATATAGAGACAATTCAGGCGCAAGACTCTGACGGCGCTCTCGTGGGCCGCATGGCGCTGAGCGATTTCTCCGTGCGCAAAGAGGTGGAAAATATGCTTAAAAAGGAGCAATCCTTTAGCGAAGCCATTATTAACAGTATTCCCGGTACCTTTTATGTCATTGACGAAAACGGCCGGTATGTGCGTGGGAATAAATATCAGCGCGATGAAATCGTCGGCAAAACAGATACCCTGTTCGTGAGCACGAACGCGATCGATACCATCCACTCTGACGACCGGGCGCTTGTCCAGTCAGCAATCATCAATGTTATGCAAAGAGGCATAGAGTCTCAAGTGGAGGGGCGTGTGCTCATGCACGGTGGGCCGAAATTCAGATGGTTTCTGATGACGGGCCAGCAGATAGTGTTGGACGGCCACCCGTTCCTTGTGGGCACTGGCATCGACATTACCGCACGCAAGCAAGCTGACTTGAAACTTGCAGAACAAAATCAGATACTTGTCCACCGCTTGCAAAACATCCAGGCACTGCAAAAAATTGAGCAGGCCATCGCGGGCAGTTTAGACTTGAAACTAACGTTGCGAGTTGTCCTTGAACAAACTAAAGCCGAGTTACATGTAGATGCCGCCTCTATCTTGCTTTTTAATCCACATTCTCAAGTATTTGAGTTCGCCGCTGGAATTGGCTTTCATAGTAAAGCATTTGAGCGTTCGCGTCTGCATTTGGGTGAGGGGCCTGGCGGACGTGCCGCTTTGGAAAGAAGGACGGTTAGCGTCACTAATTTGCTTGAGAATAGCGACCAATTTCTCCTATCCCCGCTTTTGCTTGATGAAGGGTTTGTAACTTATTTCGGTACGCCGCTCATCGCCAAAGGTCTGGTTAGGGGTGTTCTGGAAGTCTTTCATCGCTCGCCATTTATTCCCAACCAGGATTGGCTGGATTTTCTTGAAGTTCTGGCTGGACAAACTGCCGTTGCGGTAGATAGCGCAAACCTCTTTGCCGATTTGCAACAGAGCAATGCAGAATTATTCACTGCTTATGATTCCACTATTGAAGGCTGGTCACATGCGCTTGATTTGCGCGACAAAGAAACCGAAGGTCACACCTTGCGCGTGACCGAAATAACCATGAAACTTGCATCTGCGGCAGGAATAACCGACGCAGAATTGGTTCATGTACGACGCGGTGCCCTTTTGCATGACATCGGCAAGATGGGTGTACCTGACAGCATTCTTCTTAAACAAGACAAACTGACTGACGAAGAATGGGGTGTTATGCGTAAACATCCCATATTTGCTTTTGAATTGCTCTCGCCGATTGCATACTTGCGTCCCGCGCTGGACATACCCTATTGCCACCACGAAAAATGGGACGGGAGCGGTTATCCTCGCGGTTTGAAAGGCGAGCAAATTCCACTGGCGGCGCGTCTCTTTGCAATAATAGATGTATGGGACGCCCTCCTCTCTGACCGCCCCTATCGTCAAGCTTGGTCAAATGAGAAGGTAACTGAACATATCAAATCACTCTCCGGAACACATTTTGAGCCAAAGGCAGTGGAATTGTTTTTGAACATGATAAGTGAAGATGAAAAGAACGCAGGCTAACACCACGAAAAGAAAGGATGCATAAACTGCCCGGCCATTTGACCTCGCTACAGCTTTTTCCGTTTCAGCCGCAGTGAGTTGCTGACTACTGAAACGCTGCTGCCAGCCATTGCCAGTCCCGAGAATACGGGGTTGAGGAAGATGCCCCAGAGGGGAAAGAGCACTCCGGCGGCGAGTGGGATGCCGATGATGTTGTAGATGAAGGCCCAGAAGAGGTTCTGGCGAATCACTCTCATGGTGGCGCGTGAGAGGGTGATGGCCTGGGCAACCTTGTTGAGGTCACCCTTGAGCAGGGTAATTCCGGCCGATTCGATGGCGACATCGGTTCCTGTGGCCATCGCAATACCGACATCGGCCTGAGCCAGTGCAGGAGCGTCGTTGATGCCGTCTCCGGCCATGACCACCTTTCGGCCCTGGGCCTGTAACTCCCTGATTTTGAGTACCTTTTCATGCGGCAGCACTTCGGCAATCACCTCGTCAATGCCGACCTGTTGTGCCATGGAGTTCGCGGCTGAATGGTTGTCGCCGGTCAACATGATTACCTTGAGCCCTTTGCGGTGCAGTGCCGCAACCGCCTCTTTTGCCTCCTTCTTGAGGGTGTCGCCGAGGGCTATCAACCCGATGCAGGTACTCTTTTCCTCAATCAGGACAACGGTTTTTCCCTCTCTCTCAAGTCTTGCAAGCTCAGGGATTACTTTTTCATGAGAAGTCGGCTTGCGGACGCTGACAGGGCGGTCGCCAATGAGTGCTGAAACGCCGACACCTTCGAGAGCCCTGAAATCGGTGACTTCATCGAGGGTGAGTCGCTGCTCTGTTGCGGCCTCCAGAATGGCCTGTGCGAGCGGGTGCTCCGAGCGCTTTTCCACGCTTGCGGCGAGTTGCAGAAGGGAGGCGGGAGTGCTCTTGTGGTCGAGCACAATAATGTCGCTGATACGGGGTTTTCCGGTGGTGATGGTGCCGGTTTTGTCGAAAACAACGGTATCGACGGAGCTGAGTTTTTCGAGGCTTTCGGCGTTGCGGATGAGGATGCCGTATTCAGCCCCCTTGCCGATGCCGACGATGATGGCGGTTGGTGTGGCGAGCCCGAGCGCACAGGGGCAGGCAATCACCAGAATGCCCACCAACCCCATGACGCCGTAAGAGAGGGCGGCAGAAAAGCCAAGGTATGAGGAGCCGAGCGTCAGCCAGATCAGAAAGGTGAGGGCGGCAAGAGCGAGGACCACCGGTACAAAAATTCCTGCCACCTGGTCGGCAATCTGCTGTATGGGCGCTTTCGACCCCTGTGCCTCTTCGACCATCCTGATAATGCGGGCAAGCACGCTCTGTGGGCCGACGTTTGATGCGGTGAAGGTGAACGAGCCCTGGCGGTTGATGGTACCCCCGATCACCTTGTCGCCAGCTTTTTTATCAACGGGGATTGCCTCGCCGGTCACCATTGATTCGTCAATGGAGGAGTAACCTGCGATAATGGTGCCGTCAACGGGGAGCTTTTCGCCGGGTTTGACGATGACGAGGTCGCCTCTTTTTACCTCTTCAACCGCAATAATGACCTCTTTTCCCCCTCGCTCAACAAGAGCTGTTTTTGCCTGGAGGCCTATCAGCTTTTCGATGGCCTCTCCGGTCTTCATTTTTGAGCGCGCTTCCAGATATTTGCCGAGCAGCACAAAGCCGATGACCACAATGGTCACGTCGAAGTAGGTGGAGTCGGGGGCGTGGAGAAAGGCTTTCACCGACGGGACGAGCGTGATGAGTGCGCTGTAGAGCCAGGCAGTAACGGTTCCGATACCGATCAGCGTATCCATGCTGGCCGCTCCATTTCGGACAAACATGACAATGCCATGCAGAAAGGGTGCGCCTGTACGGAAGACCATCCATGTTGAAACGAGCAGCAGGAGGATGTTCAGCCGCTCCATGGAGATTGGAAGATGCGGGAGCGCATGGAAGACCATTGAGCCGATATCCCACATCATGAGAAAAAAGACCAGCAGGGCGACGGGCAGGGCGAACTGCACATGGCGGAGTTGGTCGTGCAGTTGGCTCTCTTTTTCTGCCCGCTTTTTGGTTGAGTCGCTTACCGTGGCCTGCATCGCCAGAGGGGGGGGCTCGGCCTCAAGGGTGTAGCCGTATTTATTGATAACCTCATTGAGTGCTTCGGGCGTCAGCGGGTTGCCGTCAAATTCGAGCGTAGCCCTCTCCGTTGCCAGATTGACATTGACTTGACTGACGCCCTCCACGTTGGAGAGCTTTTTGGTGACGATGGCCGAGCAGCTTGCGCAGTGCATCCCCTTGACGTTGTAGCTCCGGGTGCTCATTAAACAAAAAGGTTACTTGACGTTGATGACGCCACGCACCACGCCCATGGCGCAGGTTATTTTGTAGGCGCCAGGCTTTTGCGGAGTAAACTCCATCACAACCTTTTTGCCCTTTACCAGTGGTTGCGGCCTATCCCACAGGCCGGGAACCATGATTTCGCTCATGCAACCGGTGGCGGTATCGGTGGGGTTAATCTCGATGTGAACCTTATCACCCTTTTTGACCGTAAAGCTTTTTGGCTCAATATCATGCGCTTTTGTATAGCCAACGGAAAAACTCTCTGTACCTGCAATGGCAAAAGGGGAGGAAAGGGTGAAAAGTGCTATCGTGAGGAGCGATATTCGTTTCATCGTCATGGGGTTTCGTTTGATTCATCTTCGTTCGCACACTGCTTCAGCTTTATTGCAACACTCTTTTTGCCGTTGCCGTTCATAAAAAAAAAGCCGTCAGTAATCAGCCATCAGTTATCAGTACTGACAACTGACCACTGACAACTGACCACTGACAACTGACCACTGACCACTGACAACTGACCACTGACAACTGATTACTGACCACTAAGTTTTCAGTGCTTCATCCCCGAATGGTGCAGGCGCCCTTTTTTCAAATCCCGTTTTTTCATCAGCACAAAGATGACCGGCGTCATGATGAGCACATGAACGGCGGAGGAGATCATGCCTCCAATCATCGGTGCAGCAATTGGTTTCATCACATCCGCGCCGGTACCCGTTGACCACATGATTGGAATCAGACCCAAAAGGGCAACGGCAACGGTCATCAGTTTGGGGCGCAGGCGGAGCACCGCACCCTCAAAGGCGGCATCCTCAATATCCTGCCCGGTGCAGGGGCCGTTCAGCAGCTTTTTGTCGAGCGCCTCATGCAGGTAGATGACCATCACCACCCCGGTTTCAACCGCGATGCCGTAAAGCGCTATAAAGCCGACCCAGACCGCGACCGAGAGGTTATAACTTAATGCCGAGACCAGATAGACCCCGCCAACCAGGGCGAAAGGCACCGAAAGCATCACCATCGAAGCCTCAAGCACCGACTTGAAGGTGAAGTAGAGCAGGATGAAGATGATGACCATCCCGAGTGGAATGAGCACCTGCAACCGCTCTTTGGCGCGAATCTGATTCTCCCACTGTCCTGACCAGGCGACGTAGTAACCGGCTGGCAGTTTGAGCTTTTGTTCCAGCACCTGCTTTGCCTCGGTCACGAAGCTCCCCATATCGCGCCCCCGGACGTTCAGATAGACCAGTGAGCGCAACAGCCCTCCTTCGCTGTTGATCTCCGGCGCACCGGTGGAGATTTTCATGGTTGTGACCAGCGAGAGCGGCACCTGGGCGCCCTCCATGCTCCCCACAAGAATGCGACCGATTGCCGGCATGTTGTCGCGGTAGTCGCGCAGGTAGCGGAGGCGGATGGGGAAGCGGTTTCGTCCCTCAACGGCGGTGGAGAGCATCTCGCCACCGAGAGCGGTCTCAATGACATCCTGAATGTCGCCGACATTTACCCCGTATCGGGCAGCGGCCTGGCGGTCGATAGTGATGTCGAGGTAGTTGCCGCCGGTAACCCGTTCAGCCACGACGTCAGCGGCGCCATTGATCGGTTTGAGAATTGATTCCGCCTGAAGCGCCAGCCCTTTCAGCACATTAAGGTCATTGCCGAAAATTTTTACCCCGAGATCGGTACGCACGCCGGTGGAGAGCATGTTGATGCGGTTGATGATAGGCTGCGTCCAGCCGTTGCGCACGCCGATCTGTTGCAGTTTGGAGTCGAGTTCGGCCACAATGTCCGCTTTTTTGACGCCTGCCCGCCACTGCTCTTTGGGTTTGAGGATGATGATACTCTCAAACATGGAGACCGGCGCGGGGTCGGTGGAGGTTTCGGCGCGGCCAACTTTGCCGAGTACATGCTCCACCTCCGGCACGCTCATGATGATCTTGTCCTGAACCTCAATGAGTCGCTTGGCCTCGGTGATTGAGACGTTGGGCAGGGTTACCGGCATGTAGAGCAGCGACCCTTCGTCGAGTGGGGGCATGAACTCCGAGCCAAGATTCATGAAGAGCGGCACGGCCACAGCGAGCGCCACAAGGTTGAGGGCGATGGTTGTCTTTTTCCAGCGCAGCACCCAATGAATAACCGGTGAATAGAGCCTGATGAAAAAGGTTGAGACCGGATTGGTGCTTTCCGCACGCATCTTGCCCCGCATGAAATAGAACATCAGCACCGGCACCAGCGTGATGGCAATCATGGCCGATCCCATCATGGAGAAGGTCTTGGTGAAGGCGAGAGGATGAAAGAGCTTGCCCTCCTGCCCCTCAAGCAAGAATACCGGCACAAAGGAGAGGACAATGATGAGGAGGGAGAAGAAGATTGCCCGCCCCACCTGTTTTGCAGAGCTGATGACAATTTCCAGCCGTTTGGCCTCACGCTCTTCAGCAGGGATCTCCGAAAGGTGGCGGTAGCAGTTCTCCACCATGATGACACCGGCATCTACCAGCACCCCAATGGCAATGGCGATGCCTCCAAGCGACATGATATTGGAACTCACGCCCATCAGCTTCATGGTGATAAAGGCGATCAAAACAGCAATCGGCAAGGTGAGCACAATGACGAGGGCGCTACGGAAATGGAGCAGAAAGAGCAAAATGACCAGAGAGACCACGATCGACTCCTCCAGCAGGTTTTTCTTCAGCGTCTCGATGGCTCTCGATATGAGGTCGGAGCGGTCGTAGGAGACCCTGATTTTCACTCCGGGAGGCAGCCCCTTCTCCAGCTCTGTAATCTTCAGCTTGACCCGGTCAATCACCTCCTTGGCATTTTCGCCATAGCGCATCACCACAATGCCGCCCACTGCCTCGCCCTTGCCGTTGATCTCCAGCAGGCCCCGACGAATGGCGCCCCCAATCTGGACGGTGCCAAGGTTCCGGAGGTAGACGGGGATTCCGCGCATGTCGGCTCCGACGACGATGTTTTCCAGGTCAGCCTTCGATTTGACGTAGCCGCTTCCCCTGATCAGGTACTCCGCATCGGCCTGTTCAATCAGTTTTCCTCCCACATCCTTGTTGGATGCCTTGACGGCATCCATCACCTTGCCGACCTTGATGTTGTAGGCAAAGAGCTTGTTGGGGTCGAGATCAATCTGGTACTCCCGCACAAAACCGCCAATGGAGGCCACTTCGGCCACACCTTGCACGGTGTTGAGCTGGTAGCGCACAAACCAGTCCTGCAGGGTTCTGAGCTGTTCGAGGTCGTACCCTTTCCCCTCAATTGTGTACCAGAAGACGTGGCCGACACCGGTGCCGTCAGGGCCAAGGGTGGGCACGACGCCCGAGGGCAGGAGCGATGCGGCGTAGTTCAGCCGTTCAAGCACACGGGTTCTGGCCCAGTAGATATCGGCCTTGTCGTCGACAATGACATAGATCATCGAGAAGCCGAAAGCGCTTGATGCCCGCACGGCACGAACCTGCGGCAGCCCCTGCAGGTTGACGGCCAGAGGATAGGTGACCTGGTCTTCGACCACCTGCGGCGAACGGCCCGGGTAGTCGGTAAAAACGATTACCTGATTGTCGGACAAGTCGGGTATAGCGTCAACTGGAGTCTTGTAAATTGACCAGATACCCCAAGTTATGACAAGCCCGAAAAACATCAGGATGATAACCCTGTTGCGGGCAGAATATTCAATGATTTTTTCTATCATTTTAACTGGGATTCAGAGTCAATAAGGTAAGCACCAGAGACCGCCACCCGCTCGCCTGACTCGATGCCGGAGAGAATCTGAACCATCAAGCTGTTGCGTTGCCCAACCTGGACGTTACGCGATGCAAACACTCCCGGTGAGCGTTCAACCCAGACCACCTGCCGCTTTCCGGTATCAATGACTGCGGTGAGAGGAACCACAACGGCCGGTTGCATTGGTATTTCGATAACTGCATTGACAAACATCTCGGGTTTGAGTTTCATGCCGGGATTGGCCATCTCCACCCGTGCCTTGAGGGTTCTG
>CAIQGA010000106.1 GCA_903871235.1 uncultured Chlorobiaceae bacterium | reverse complement strand
CGTTTCTTGCCCTGGGGTCAAAGACGATGCCGATCAGGTAGCGTTCGCCTCCGTATTTCTCGTAATATTTCATTTTTTTGATCTGCTCAAGGGGCTCCTTGTCGGTCACCTTGAATTCAAAGAGGAAGGTTCTTCCCTCGGCCTTCAATGTCAGATCAATTCGCCCCTTGTTGCTCACATCTTCGGCGATGATGTCGAGGCCGAGACTGGCAAAATAGGCATAGATCACACTGGCGTAAAGGCCCTCGTAACGCTCAATGGAGTTGTTGGTGAAGTTGTTGTAGGCGATGCTTGCAAAAAGACGACGGATAACGGGTTCCAGATTTGCAATATCTCCGGTGTTGATGATATCAAGCAACTCATGGCGGATCGGCTCTTTTTGTGAGCTGCTGGCCATCGACTGCAAAATGGAGCTGTTGAAACTGATCTGCACCTCTTTGTTGGGAAACCCCAACTCATAGCCAATTCCCATGCCCGACGGCAGCAATCGCTTGATGGTCAAATAGCCGGTCTGAAAGAGGATGGTTTCCAGATTGAGATTTTCAATATCAAAGTTGTTGACCAGACTTTTGTCAACGTTGATAGTGAGAAACTCAGGGATGAAATAGTTGTTTTTTTTGATCAATTCAATCAGAAACCGGGGTGTTCCTGTTTCGAACCAGTAATTGTCGAACACAAACCTGTTTTTGATAAAGAGCAGGATATCGAAGGGGTTATAGACCCTCTCACCCAAAAAGTTATAGCCGTTGTACCACCTTTTGACCTGCTCCATGTCAACTCCTTCGAGATAGGGAGCAAAAGCGGTGTCAACATCTCGCTGGGTGTAGCCGCAGACTGCGCCATAGTCGGCATTGAGGCTGATATCTTCGAGATTGTTCAGACCGCTGAAGAGCGACACTTTGGAGAATTTGCTTACTCCGGTGAGAAAAACGAAGCGCAGATACTCGTCGTTCTCCTTGATTTTTGTATAAAAGTCGCGCATTCCGTCCCGGATGGCAAGCGCTTCAGGGATGTGCTCAATATTGTCCAGAATCGGCTTGTCGTATTCATCAACGAGAATGACAACCTTCTTCTGATATTTTTCGAATGCTTTTTGGATTACTTCGGCAAAAAAGTATTGTGCTTTTGACTTGTTTTCGCACTTCAGCCCAAGTCGCTCCTCATTGGATTTGAGAATGTGCAATAAATCTTCCTCAAGCTCTGCTTTCGAGTGAACCCCGCCACTGAAACTGATTTTGATGACGGGATAGTTCACCTCCCAGTTCCAGTGCTCCTCAATGAGCAACCCCCTGAAAAGCTCCCGTTTGCCCTCAAAAATATTTTTCAGCGTATCGAGAAAGAGGCTTTTACCGAACCGCCGTGGGCGCGACAGAAAGACATAGCGAAAATTGTCAATCAGGCTACGGGCAATCTCTGTTTTGTCGATGTAAAGATAATTATCCTCGATGATTGTGCGGAAGGTCTGTATTCCTACTGGCAGTTTTTGCATGGCAGACACCTTTAATGTAAAACGTGAACCATCACGAGCTTCTCTTTTTCTTTTTCATCAGGGTCTCTTTTTCGTTGAAAACCTTCAGCGAATATACACAGAAAGAGATTGCATCTGCAATGGAGTTCCCCGCCTGATAACTGGTTTCTTGCGCCGTCGGGTTACATTGAGGATCTTGACTTTTTCCCCGAGTTTGATTCACATCAGGGCAAGTTTTCAGATTTTCATGCAAAGCGTCAAGCTGCGGACAATTGGTACTCGGTTCCATTCGTATGCTTGGCTTGCCGGGCGTTGAGAGCATCAAGGTCAATCTCAATGACGACACCTTTGTACCCCTTCGCCTTTCCGACAGGCAGGAGAGTGGTTTTCATCCATCAAAACAGGAGATGCTTCAGAGGCGTAAAGGGGGCGAGGAGATGCTCAACCCCGACGAAGTGATGCAACG
>CAIQGA010000105.1 GCA_903871235.1 uncultured Chlorobiaceae bacterium | reverse complement strand
CGCTGCACTCCGCTCCGCTCCGTTTGCGCAACCCGCTGGGCGCACAGGTCAACCGACCCAGCCAGCATGTCGCCAGCCCTCGCTCACCAAGTAGCCACCCAACTCATCCAACCCAAACCATAACCCCCCAAAAACAAAAAGGCTCCGGAAACAGTCCAGAGCCTCATTGTCAACCGGGAAAAGCCCAATCCACCAGTACAAAAAGCCCACCCTGAGCGCGCTGTTCTTACGGGAAGCGGGGTGAGCATGTTGAATGCATAGTAATAAAAATACCTGAAAAAGTAATCAAAATCCATATTCCGTCCCCATCTGCAAAATCGTTCTACCCAGAGCTCCCGCCATCGCCACTCGATCCAGCCCTCACCCTCATCTTCACCGACTGCACCAAAAAAATCCAGCAGCTCCAGAACCAAGCGCTCGACATGAACAAACAACTCCTCGAACTCAACAAACTCCTCGACACCCTCAAAAAAAGAGTCGGCCAATAACCCGCCCCGGATTTCAGATTGTGCAGATAGTCTGCCCAAGCATGCATCATCTGACGGCGATCATTTCTAAAGGATTTGCTATTACAGGCGCTCCGTTCAAAACAAGAAAAGCCCTGATTTTACAGGGCTCTTCGGACATCATGGGATGATGTTGGACTATCACTTGGCGGAGAGGGTGGGATTCGAACCCACGGTACACTTACGCGCACAACGGTTTTCGAGACCGTCCGATTCAACCACTCTCGCACCTCTCCAAGAGTAAAAAAGAAAAATAAAAAAGCCTCTGTCTGGGAAAAAAGAGGCTTGCAATACTTGTCATTTTTGAGCGGGAAACGAGACTCGAACTCGCGACCCCAACCTTGGCAAGGTTGTGCTCTACCAACTGAGCTATTCCCGCTTAATGAGTGCAAATATAAAGATTTTTTATTTCTGTGCAAGTTCTGAATGCACTTTTTTTGAAGCTTTTTTCACTCATCGCTTTATAATGAAAGTTCATGCAGGAATGTATTCCATTTTTTGCAAATGAAATACACCGCGCCCCCCAATATCAAAAGAGGAGATGCAGATAGGGAGGTATGTAGACGTGGGTGCACGAAACCCCTGTTGTCAATTGAAAAGAAACCATCCCGGAACGGTATGTTTTTATTGGATTTTCAGATTATCTTGTTTCACGTCAGAACCACTATTCTTGAGCAAACAAACTTGAATCCGAAAACGCGAATATATAAAAGCAGCTCGAAGCATTGTACTTGCAGCCATACGCCAACCGTCACAAGCTGACCAGAAATTGTACACTCTATGATTTTCAGTGAAGATTCGCGAGTCAAAATACCCTGCATTCTGCATCTAATCAGGCTTGGCTACCACTATCTCTCTCTCAAACATGCGAAATGGGATCAAGAGAGCAACATCTTTCCGGAGCTGTTCACCGCAGCCATTGCACGCATCAACCCCGGCATTGAGGCCGACGATAGCAAACGATTGCTGGCCGATGTCCGCCTCCTGCTCGACAATGAGGATCTGGGCAAGGCGTTGTATGAACGGCTCACTGAACGCTCCGGCATAAAATTGATTGACTTTACCGATTTCACCAACAACAGTTTCCATGTCGTCACTGAACTGACCTACAAAAACGGTGACGATGAATTCCGGCCTGATATCACCCTGCTGCTCAACGGTATGCCCCTTCTCTTCATTGAAGTCAAGAAGCCAAACAATCGCGAAGGGATTCTGGCCGAGCGCAACCGTATCATCACCCGTTGCCGGAATTCCCGCTTCCGTCGTTTCATCAACATCACACAACTGATGGTGTTCTCCAACAACATGGAGTATGAGGATGGTT
>CAIQGA010000104.1 GCA_903871235.1 uncultured Chlorobiaceae bacterium | reverse complement strand
TGCCGGTTTTGAGTCTGAAGCAGAGGTGTATGATGTAGGAACAGTGCTGCAGGTCGGTGACGGTATTGCTCGTGTGTATGGTTTATCGAAGGTTGCTGCAGGCGAACTTCTGGAGTTTCCCAACAACGTGATGGGGATGGCTTTAAACCTTGAAGAGGACAATGTCGGCGCTGTATTGTTTGGTGAATCAAATCTGGTAAAAGAGGGCGACAGGGTCAAAAGAACCTGTATTCTCGCCTCAATCCCGGTCGGTGAGGCCATGCTTGGCCGTGTCATCAATCCTCTGGGTGAACCAATTGATGGCAAGGGCACTATCGAGACTGACATTCGTCTTCCTCTCGAACGCCGTGCTCCTGGAGTCATTTACCGTAAATCAGTGCATGAGCCGTTGCAGACCGGTCTCAAGGCCATCGACTCCATGATTCCGATTGGTCGCGGACAGCGCGAACTTATCATCGGTGATCGTCAGACAGGAAAGACTGCTGTGGCGATTGATACTATCATCAACCAGAAAGGCAAGGGCGTTTTCTGTATCTATGTTGCTATCGGTCTGAAAGGCTCGACGGTGGCCCAGGTTGTCAATACCCTGGAGAAATATGATGCGATGTCCTACACCACTGTTATTTCAGCAACGGCCTCCGATCCTGCACCGTTGCAGTTTATCGCTCCGTTTGCCGGTGCTACCCTTGGCGAATATTTTCGCGATACGGGCCGTCATGCACTTGTTGTGTATGATGATCTTTCAAAACAGGCTGTTGCCTACCGTCAGGTCTCTCTGCTTCTTCGTCGTCCACCGGGACGTGAAGCCTATCCTGGCGACGTTTTCTACTTACACTCCCGTCTGCTTGAGAGAGCTGCGAAGATCACTGATGATATTGAGGTAGCAAGGAGAATGAACGATCTTCCTGATGTGCTCAAGCCATTGGTCAAGGGAGGCGGAAGTCTTACCGCGTTGCCGGTTATCGAAACCCAGGCTGGTGACGTTTCGGCCTATATTCCGACCAACGTAATATCTATTACCGATGGACAGATCTTCCTTGAATCGAACCTCTTCAACTCTGGTCAAAGACCGGCTATCAACGTTGGTATTTCGGTTTCCCGTGTTGGTGGAAGTGCCCAGATCAAGGCAATGAAGAAAGTTGCCGGTACCTTGAGGCTCGATTTGGCGCAGTTCCGTGAACTTGAGGCCTTCTCGAAATTTGGTTCTGATCTTGATAAAACCACCAAGGCACAGCTCGACAGGGGTGCAAGACTTGTCGAAATCCTCAAGCAGGGACAGTATATTCCCATGCCGGTTGAAAAACAGGTTGCCATTATTTTCCTTGGTACCCAGGGGCTGCTCGACTCTGTTGACTTGCGCTTTATCCGCAAGTTTGAGGAAGAGTTCCTCAGTATGCTTGAGGTTAAGCACAGTGACGTGCTCGCCAAAATTGCCGAGAGCGGTGCGCTTGAGGCCGATGCGGCAGGCAAGCTCAAGGAGATTGCAGTCAAATTTGTGACAGCTTTCAAGGAAAAGAACAAGGCGTAAGAGAGAGGTGACAGGTTTTTCAAGCAATTTTTTAACAGTCCCGTAATACATGCCTACATTAAAGGATATACGTGTACGAATCAAAGGGGTAAAGTCTACACAGCAGGTCACCAAGGCGATGAAGATGGTGGCCGCTGCGAAGCTGAGAAGGGCTCAGGAACGGGCTGTAATGGCCCGGCCTTATGCCAAGAAGCTGAAGGAGATGCTTGCTTCCCTCTCTGCAAAGGTAGATACTTCACTCAATCCCATGCTTTCCGCTCGTCCGGAGGTTAACAGGGTTCTTGTGATTCTTGTCACTGCCGACAGGGGGTTGTGCGGTGCGTTCAATACCAATGCCATCAAGCTTGCGCATAAAATCATTCATGAGGATTATGCCGCCATTCACAGCAAGGGCGGAGTGAGCCTTATTTGTGCCGGTAGCCGCGGGTTTGATTTTTACAGGAAGAGAGAGTACAAGATAGTCAAGGGTTACACGGCTGTTTTCCAGCACCTTGATTTCAGTACGGCGAAAGAGATTGCCGATATCGCCTCGGGTATGTATCTGCGTGGCGAGGTTGACAGGGTGGTGGTTGCCTACAATGAATTCAAGTCGGTGCTTGCGCCGAACCTGAGAGAAGAGGTGATTCTGCCTATTGCCCCTGAAATTTCAGGTAAGGAGAGCAGCAGTGATTATATCTATGAGCCCTCACCGGCGGCCATTATCGACGTTCTGGTGCCCAAGCATCTCAATACACAGATATGGAGAATGATGCTTGAGTCAAATGCTGCAGAGCAGGCGGCCCGTATGTCGGCGATGGATTCTGCTACTGAAAATGCCAAAGAGCTTATGCGGACGCTCAACATCAGTTACAACCGTGCACGGCAGGCGGCGATTACGACTGAGCTGAGTGAAATCGTTTCAGGTGCTGATGCCTTGACCAACTGATTGTTTCTTTGATGTTACTTTTTACTTAAAGCGCCTGCAAAGGCGCTTTTTTTTTGCTGCACTCATTGCCACTCATTCGGGAAATGATTTATATTTTATAAGTTGGTGGTATTGGTTGTTTACTCTTTTTTCATATTCAATTCACAGGCATGGGCAGGAGCATGAAGATATACAAGTTTGGAGGTACCTCTCTGGGGTCAGCCGGGCGAATTAAAAAAGTAGCGGATATTATTGCCGGTGCGTTGCATGAAGGCAAGCTGATTGTGGTGGTTTCGGCCATTCATCGCGTTACCGATCTTTTACTTGAATCGGCCACAAAAGCTTGCAGCGGAGAGAGTGGCTATCGCAACACACTCGAAGAGGTTGATCATCTTCATCTCTCAATAGCCGGTGATCTTTTTGCGGGGACGCTCCTTGATGAGGTCACCCTGGCCCTTCGTTCTGAACTTTCAGAGCTTAATGACCTCGTGCAGGGAGTTTTTCTGCTCAGGGAGCTCTCTGAAAAAAGCCAGGCGGCGGTGCTTGGGTTTGGTGAACGTATGTCCGCCCTTATGGTCAGCCGGTACCTGCAGGAGCGTGGTATTGCGTCATTTTCTCTTGATGCCCGCAAACTGATTGTGACCGATACCAATTATGCAGATGCCCGGGTCGATATTCATGCGTCCGAACTGCATATCAAAAAACTACTTGCTTCTTTTGATGGCGTGCCTGTTGTGACCGGATTTATTGCCGCAGCACCGGATGGTTCATCGACGACGCTGGGTCGTGGCGGTTCCGATTATACCGCATCTCTTCTTGGTGCCGCACTTGGTGCCGCAGAAATCTGGATATGGAGTGATGTTGATGGCTTTTTCAGTGCGGATCCCAAACGGGTTCGGGATGCCCGGATTTTACCTCATATCAGTTATTCGGAGGCAATGGAGCTCTCTCATGCCGGAGCGCGGGTGCTCCATCCTCTTGCGGTTCAGCCTGCCATGAAAGCGGGTATCCCCCTGTTGATCAAAAACTCGTTCAACCCCGAAGCCAAAGGGACGCGCATTGAGCATGCCATACACACAGGGCTCAGCCCTGCACTGCCGGTGACAGGATTGACCTCAATTAACAAAGTTGTGCTTTTGAACCTGTCGGGCAGCGGGATGGCCGGTGTTCCGGGTGTTGCCTCACGCCTCTTCAGTTGCCTGGCCCGTCATAGAATCAATATCATATTCATCTCACAGGCCTCATCCGAGCAGTCGATCACCCTTGCCATCACCCCTTCCCAGGCGGCAAAAGCGAAAAAAATACTGGAGGAGGTTTTCATCGCGGAGATAGAATCCCGTCAGATCGAGCCCCTTGTGATTCGTCGCAACCTCGCCCTTATCGCCGTGGTGGGCAATAATATGTCAGGCCATCCTGGTGTCTCGGCCCAATTGTTTGAAACACTTGGAAAAAACGGGATCAATGTTATTGCCGTTGCGCAGGGTGCCAACGAGATGAATATCTCTTTGGTTATTGATGCCCATGATGAGGACAAGGCGCTGAACTGCATTCATGAATCCTTTTTTCTCTCCCAGCGCAAGGTGCATCTTTTTATTGCAGGCACCGGTACGATTGCAAAAAGCCTGATTGGCCAGATCAGTGCTCATCGTCTCAATTTGCAGCAGGAGAATGACCTTGATGTGGTGGTTTGCGGGATGGCCAATACACGCGAAATGGCCATCGACAGTAACGGTATCGACCTCCAGAACTGGCAGGCAGCCCTTTTGCCCAGAGCCGACCATCCAGGTATTGAGGGGTATATGCAGCTCATCAGGGAGAGAAATCTGCACAACACGATCTTTGTTGACTGCACGGCCAGTGCGAAGGTTGCAGAAATTTATCCCGACCTGTTGCTTGCCAATATTTCTGTGGTGACGGCCAACAAGCTCGGTATGGCTGGTCCCTGGCCTCTCTACAGGAGCATACGGGATGCCCAGAAGAAAAGTAACGCCCGTTTTCTCTATGAAACCAACGTGGGTGCTGGATTGCCGATTATCAATACGCTGAATGACTTGAAAAACAGCGGCGACAAGATTATCAGTATTGAAGGTGTTCTTTCCGGCACGTTGAGTTTTATTTTCAATGAACTTCGTAAAGGGGGGCGTTTCAGCGAAATTGTTTGTCGAGCCAAGGAGGCGGGCTATACCGAACCTGATCCGCGTGATGATCTTTCCGGTGCTGATTTTGCGCGCAAGTTCCTCATTCTTGGTCGTGAACTTGGCTTTACGCTGGAGTATAGTGATGTGGTTTGTGAGAGTCTTGTGCCTGAGGAGTATCGTGGCGAGATGTCGGTATCAGAATTTCTTGATCGTTTGTCAGGTATTGACAGTTGGTATGCCAATGCCATAGCAGAGGCCGCCAAGGAGGGTATGACGATTGCCTATGCTGGTGAAATCAGGGATGGAAAGGCGAGCATCGGGGTGAAACGGCTTCCCCTTGCCAGTCCGATTGCCGGTCTTAGCGGATCAGAAAATATGGTGGTTTTTACCACTGAGCGTTATCGGGTAACTCCTCTTGTGGTGCGGGGTCCCGGTGCAGGAGGGGAGGTTACGGCAGGCGGCGTTTTTGCCGATATTCTGCGAATTGCAAGTTATCTTGTTTGAGGAGAAGAAGTTATGCGTGCAGAGATTGTTTCTGTCGGAGATGAATTGCTGAAAGGGCAGAGGGTCAATACCAATGCTGCGTTTATGGCCGCAGCTCTTGCTGGTATAGGTGTGCCGGTTGGCCGGATTGTTGCCTGCTCTGATGGTGAGGAAGAGATTGCGGCGGTGTTTGCCGAATCGCTTGAACGGGCCGATATTGTGCTTGTTACAGGAGGTCTCGGGCCGACACGCGATGATCGTACCAAAAAAGCTGTTCAGCAACTCCTCGGAAGAGGGATTGAGCTGAGCGAGGAGGCTTTTGCCAATCTTGCCACCCGGGTAGGGCAGAGAGGAGTGGAGATGACGGAGTCACTTCGTGATCAGGCAATGGTGATAGAGGGATCTCATGTTATTGCCAATACGAAGGGAACGGCGGCGGGGATGATTCTTTGTTGCCCGGATCGCTTTCAAAACCACTATCTGGTACTGATGCCTGGTGTGCCGTCCGAAATGAAGGCCATGATGGAACTAACGGTTCTTCCTTTTTTTTCGGCACTTTCAGATACCGTTATTTGTCATGCACCCCTCAAAACGGTTGGTATCGGTGAATCGACGCTTGCTGAAATGATTGTCGATATTGAAGATGCTCTTCCCGCCGGGACAACGCTTGCCTATCTGCCTCATGCTTCGGGTGTAACTCTGATGATCAGCAGCATTGGCCGTGAGCGGGAGTTGGTTGAGCGTGATAACCGCATGGTTGTTGATGCCATTGTCGGGAGGGCAGGGAAGTTTATCTATGCAACCTGTGAGGTCTCGCTTGAAGCGACGATTGTCGGCCTGCTCTCTGCCGCAGGGCTGACGGTCGCTGTTGCTGAGTCGTGCACAGGCGGTCTTGTGGCAAGCCGATTGACCGATGTGCCGGGTTCATCCGCCTCTTTTTTGCAGGGTTTTGTGGTCTACAGCAACCAGGCAAAAGAGAGAAGCCTCGGGGTTCCCAAGGAGATTCTCGAAACGTTCGGGGCGGTGAGTGAAGAGGTTGCCCGGGCAATGGCACTGGGCTGCCTCGAAAAAAGCGGGGCCGATTTTGCCCTTTCGACCACAGGTATTGCTGGCCCTGCGGGGGGCTCGTTGGAAAAACCGGTCGGTATGCTCTGCCTGGCCATTGCAACAAAAACGTCGGGCATCCTGCTCTCCAAAACGCTCTTCATGCATGGTGATCGGGAGCTGAACAAGTTCCGTTTCAGCGAAGCCGTTCTTCGTGAACTTTGGGAATGTTTGCTTCATGCGTAACCCCGCTTCCATCGGCTGGGGCCGGGCCGGTTGCAATATTAATTATCATTTTTGTGAAAAGGGAGCTTTTTTATCGATAAATTAGCAAACTGATAAAAGTTTTCATCCCTTTTGCGCAAAGAAAATAGTTCTCCCACTGTATGGCAAGAATAGCAAGATTACCGGATAAAGTTGCGAATAAAATATCTGCGGGGGAAGTTGTTCAGCGTCCAGCCTCGGTTGTCAAGGAGCTCCTTGAAAATTCTATTGATGCTGGTGCCAGCAGGATAACGGTTGCCATCAAGGATGCCGGAAAGGAGCTGATCCGCATTGTGGATGATGGTGCGGGAATGGGGCGCGAAGATGCGCTTTTGTCGGTTGAGCGTTTTGCAACAAGCAAAATTACCGGGGTCGAGGATCTTGATACACTGCAAAGCCTTGGCTTCAGGGGGGAGGCTCTTGCGAGTATCTCTTCGGTGTCGCATTTCGAACTGAAGACCCGTACGGCAAAAGAGACGCTTGGTTTGAAGCTTCGCTATGAGGGAGGAGTTCTCGTCGAGGAGTCGGGGGTACAGGGGGAGCAGGGTACGACCATCAGTGTCAGAAATCTCTTTTATAATGTTCCTGCCCGCCGCAAGTTTTTGAAGTCGAATGCGACCGAGTACAACCATATTTTCGAGATTGTCAAGTCGTTTGCGCTGGCCTATCCGGAAATTGAGTGGCGAATGTACAGTGATGACGAGGAGCTTTTTCATCTGAAGCGCCCGGATATTCTGGAGCGGCTCGATATTTTTTATGGCGATGATTTTGCCGCTGGCATGATTGAGCTTGCTGAGGAGAATGATTACCTCTCCATCAGGGGATTTTTGGGCAAGCCTGCAATGCAGAAACGCCGGAAACTTGATCAGTATTTTTTTATCAATCGCCGCCTTGTCCAGAACAGGATGCTATCACAGGCTGTTCAGCAGGCTTATGGTGATTTGCTCGTCGAGCGCCAGACCCCTTTTGTGCTGCTTTTTCTTGCCATTGACCCCTCTCGGGTTGATGTGAATATGCATCCCGCAAAGCTTGAAATCCGCTTTGATGATGAGCGCAATGTGCGCAACATGTTCTATCCGGTTGTCAAGCGGGCCATTCAGTTGCACGATTTCTCTCCTGACCTTGCCGTCACAGAGAGCGACAAGTTCAATTCCGGTCAGGGTACGGAGTCGCCAGCCAGAAAATTTTCGTTCCCGGATATTCCGCATCGTTCTATCACAACAGGTGATCTCTACCGCAATTATCGTGAAGGAGCATTTGGTGAACCGGCTCTCTCACGTCACTCACCATTGCATCAGGCCGAAATGTTTCCGCACCAGGCAAGCGCAGGGTACGCTGTGCCTTCAAGCGGGTTACGAGAGGGAGATGAGGTGCTTTCATCCATCCTGCTCGCTCCCCTCTATGATGATGACGAGGTCCCGGTTCCGAAAAATTCCGAACCAAAAATCTGGCAACTGCATAACAAGTATTTGATTTGCCAGATCAAGACCGGTGTCATGATTATTGACCAGCATGTGGCGCATGAACGGGTGCTCTATGAGCGTGCCGTTGATGTCATGAACCAGAATGTTCCCAACTCCCAGCAGTTGCTCTTTCCCCAGAAGGTGGAGTTTCGTCCCTGGGAGTATGAGATTTTTGAGGAGATCCGTGAAGATCTCTACAGGCTTGGTTTTAACCTGAGGCTCTTTGGCAATAAAACCATCATGATCGAGGGGGTTCCCCAGGATGTCAAGCCGGGCACCGAGGTGACGATTTTGCAGGATATGATTGCCGAATATCAGGATAACGCCTCAAAACTCAAGCTCGACAAGCGTGATAACCTTGCAAAGTCCTACTCGTGCCGCAATGCCATTATGGCCGGGCAGAAACTCCCACTCGAAGAGATGCGCTCCCTCATCGACAACCTGTTTGCTACCCGTGAACCCTACTCTTGCCCGCATGGAAGACCGGTCATTATCAAGCTTTCACTCGACCAGCTCGACAAGATGTTTGGAAGAAAATGAGCGAGGTGGTTGCATCTTTGCCTAAAAAGAGTAAATTCAACACCATGCCCTTGTAGCTCAGTGGATAGAGCAACAGTTTCCTAAACTGTAGGTCGGCGGTTCGAGTCTGCCCGAGGGCACTTTTCATCAAGCTGCTTTTGGTTTCAACATTGCCTCTCTTTTCATTTTCTCGCAGTTAAAGCTGTCAGCCATGAGTATGAAGCGTTTCAGAACTCTTTCAGCCATTCTGTTCCTGCTCTTTATTGCCGATATTGCGCGTTATCTGGTCTATCCCGATGTAGGACTGCTGGTTGAAAAAAATCCAGCAAAAACAGCCTTTATGGAGTCGCGTGAAGCCGAATGGCAACGTGACGGGCTCAAGGATAAAAAAATCAAGCAGAAATGGGTGCCTCTCGGTCAGGTTTCCCAGAATCTCATCAAGGCAGTTTTGATTGGTGAGGACGACAAGTTCTGGCATCACGAGGGGTTTGATTACCAGGCGATTGAGCGGGCGATAGAGAAAAACATTATGGCGAAGAAGTTCAAGATGGGTGGCAGTACCATCAGCCAGCAGCTTGCCAAAAATCTTTACCTCTCTCCCTCCAAAAACCCGGTACGTAAAATCAAGGAGGCCATTCTTACCTGGCGGCTTGAAAAAACGCTCTCCAAGCGCCGGATTCTTGAACTCTATGTCAATGTTGCCGAATGGGGTGACGGTATTTTCGGTATAGGCCAGGCAGCGCGTCATTACTATGGTGTCAGTGCAGCCAGTTTGACGGCACGCCAAGCCTCAAAACTGGCGGCGATCCTTCCGAACCCGATTCTTTATTCCCCTAAGGGTTCATCCCGTTATGTCCGTAATCGCTCCAATATCATTTACGCTATTATGCGAAAGAGGGGAATTGTTGTGCCTGATTACAGGGAGGTGATGGCCCTTACGCCTGATACCACAGCGGTTGTTGACTCTGTTGTGATTGGCATTCCCGAGTATCTGCTTGAACAGGCTGCCTCATCAGACAGCAGTGCCACCAAGGTTTCTGAGGGTAATGGAGGGTTGCAAGAGGGTACGGGAGGCGAAAAAACTCCTGAAAAGGCTTCAGAGAGCGGAAGTCAGGGTGCGCCCTGATTGTACTCGTGAGCGCACCGTTGCTTCATCCAGCTTTTTTGCAAAAGGGTATGAACCCTTCCACAGACGTCAGTTACTCCAGTTCAAACAGTGACTTGTCAACTCCGCAGACGGGGCAGACCCAGTCGTCGGGAATCTCTTCGAAGGGGGTTCCCGGTGCTACACCGCCATCAGGATCACCGACTTCGGGATCATAAACATAACCACATGGTACACAGATCCACTTTTTCATTGATAATTTTCCGTTTTAAATGATGATGGTATAAACTATAATTCCTTACGGGCAACAACCCCCCAATAGTGACATTACAAAGCGATACGGACGGTTAAACGTTCCTTAGCCAACTTTAAAAAGCTACAAGAGATAAACCAGCATGGCACAATCACCCTATTCGAAATTTGACAACTCTGAACTGATTCTGCGCGATGAACTGGCCATCGACCGGACAATCCTCGCAAATGAGCGAACCCTGCTTGCCTATCTGCGTTCAGGAGTTTCATTGGTCATCGCAGGAGTCTCCATGATGCACTTTTCCAGGGCTGGCTGGTTTCAGGCGGTCGGAGTTGCATGTATACCGCTCGGTGTGATCACCGCCATTTTCGGTGTTGCCCGTTACCGTATCATCAACCGATCCATTTCCGCTGTCAGGAGGCAGTTGCCAAAGCGTAATGATGCAAATTGTTGTGAGACCCAGTCATTGGTCTGAGTTTCACAACAACTGCAAATAACAAGCGTTTTCGGGGGTCGTTAATACCACCCTCTCAGTTTCATTGCTTCGGCCACTCGCTCGATGGCGACGATGTAGGCTCCCAGTCGGTTATGGACACCATACTTGCGAGATGCTTTGTGTACCGCGCTGAAGGCGGTTTTCATCTTTTTTTCAAGGCGTTTGTGTACCTCATCCTCTTCCCAGTAGTATCCATAAGAGTTTTGCACCATTTCGAACCAGGAGACGGTTACACCACCGGCATTACAGAGAAAATCAGGAATGACATAGCATCCGTTCTTGTAAAGAATGTCATCTGCTTCAGGCGTTGTAGGGCCATTGGCCAGTTCAGCGATAATTTTGGCTTTGACTCTCTGTGCGTTATTTCCGGTGATAACCTCTTCAAGTGCAGAGGGAAAAAGCACATCAACGTCAAGTTCAAGCAATGCTTCATTGGAGATGTACTCAGCTTCCGGAAAACCGGCGACAGAGCCCGTCTGTGCTTTATGGGCCAGAACATTTTCATACCATAATCCATCAGGATTGTAGATGCCCCCTTTTGAGTCTGAAACGGCGACAACTTTCATGCCGAGCAGTTCTACGGCAAGTTTGTGGGCAAATGAACCTGCGTTGCCATATCCCTGAATGGCAGCGGTCTTGCCTTTAATATCGATGCCAAGTTCATCGGCAGCATCACGAACACAGTAGATTCCGCCTCTTGCAGTTGCGTCACCTCTTCCGGCAGAACCGCCGAGTGCAAGGGGTTTTCCGGTGATGACACCAAATTCGTTGTTTCCCTGCATCATGGAATATTCGTCGGCCATCCATGCCATGATCTGCGGTGTTGTGTAGACATCAGGGGCTGGGATATCCTTTTTCGGGCCAAGAATGCCGCCGACCTGGCGGATATAGGCACGGGACAACCGTTCCAGTTCACCAGCAGACATGCTTTTCGGATCACAGATAATTCCGCCTTTGCCTCCGCCGAGGGGAATATCCATGACAGAGGTTTTCCAGGTCATCCAGGCACCAAGTGCTCTTACCGTATCAATCGTTTCATCAGGGTGAAAGCGGATTCCCCCTTTATTCGGACCACGGGCATCGTTATACTGAACCCGGAAGCCATGAAAGATTTTTGTTTTTCCGTTGTCCATTTTCACCGGCAGGGTAACATGAAGTTCCCGTGAAGGCCAGCGGAGAAGCTCATGAGCCGCCGAGTCAAGCTCCATGACGGCAGCAGCTTCATCAAGTTGACGTTGAGCTGTTTTGAAAGGGTTAATTGCGGATTGTGGTTCGTTTTCTTTTCTTTGACTCATGGCGATGTTCTTTTAGTTGATGAATCGAACGGCGCAGAGATACGTTGGCAGACTCCTGATGAAAAGCGTATGGTGCGATGAGCGGAAGTTACAAAAAGGTATATAATTATTTTCGACCTGTTTTTAATTTTACAACAACGAAGAGGAGTCTCAATTGGAAGGGAGTCGGCATTCAACGTTGTTTCATTCCTTGTGGCATCATTGGCAGGTGCTTCTGCCAAATTTCAGTCAATGGTGATGCTGCCCTCGTAGATAATTTTTGCCGGACCTGAAAGAAAGAGATTGTTCATCTCTTCATTGAACTGAACTTCAAGGGTATCTCCGCTTTTTACGGTAACCTGCACAGTGGTCGAGCTGATTTTTCCGAGGCGATAGCTCATCAGGGCAGCGGCAACTGCTCCTGTACCACAGGCAAGGGTCTCCTCTTCGACACCTCGCTCAAAGGTACGGAGGGCAAGCGAGTGGGGGGAAGTAATTTCGATAAAGTTGACATTGGTACCATCTACAAAGAGGTCTGTTCTGTGGCGGATACGTTTTCCTGTTTCCTGCACATTAACAAGGTCAAGATCGGAGGTGTAGAGGATGGCATGGGGAGAACCAGTATTGACCGCGTAGCAGCACTTTCCGTCAATATCAAGGTCATTTCTGAATCCTTGGGGTGGAAGCATTTTCAGTTTGACACTTTCCGGCCCGAGAACCCACGCGTCGTAGCGGTTGCCGTTAGCTTCAAAGGTATAGGAGTTGTCGGCTGCGGCTTCAATCCCGATGGTAGATGCAAAATAGACGGCACACCTCCCGCCGTTTCCACACATTGAGCCAAGAAAGCCGTCTGCGTTGTAGTATTTCATGCTGAATGCATACTCTTTGGATGGCTCAATGAGAATAAGCCCGTCAGCTCCTATCCCGGTTCTTCTGGTGCAGAGTTTCTTGATCTGTAAAGGGTTGAGATACACAGAGCTGCTCATGTTGTCGATAACAATAAAGTCATTGCCTGCTCCGGAGAGTTTGCTGAACGTAAGCTTCATGCGGTTTAACGTATTCGTGATTGAAGAGTTCCCGGCTGTTGCAACATCCTGGCCGAGGGAAGGAATCAAAGGTTGCAACAACTGCTTTCATGCTCTATAATAGAACAATAGCGCACCAATGCGGATGTAAAATAATTTATTATTAAATAATTTTTCTTATTTTATTCACTGTTGTATGGAGTGGTTTGTCTGGAAAATATCTGACTTAGGCTTATTTTTAGTTGTTTTTTTCATAGATTTTACGCTTGATGATCATCTCTTTTTGCGTTTTGATCTTCGAAAAAGTTTAATGGTTGTTATGCAGTTTTTGCGCTGAAGGTTTTATCCTCTTATTTTGTTGTAAGTTATAGCGCGACAGTTTTCTTTTGGTTTCTTCAACCTGAATTATGTCCAAAAAAAAGGAGAGAATACGATGGCTGAACAAGTGAATCCGGCAGGAGTAAAGCCAAAGGGCACGGTCCCACCTCCCAAGGGGAACGCTCCTTCGCCCAAGGGAAACGGCGCTTCGGGTGCTCCGTCCGTTATCAAGGAGCAGGATGCCTCCAAAATGAGGAGGTTTCTTTTTCAGCGGACAGAGACTCGTTCGACAAAGTGGTACCAGATTTTTGATACCGACAAGATTGATGATGAGCAGGTCGTCGGAGCCCACCTCGCCCTGCTTGGTGTGCTCGGTTTTCTTATGGCTATCTACTACATATCCGGTATTCAGGTTTTTCCGTGGGGTGCGCCCGGCTTTCATGACAACTGGTTTTATCTGACCATCAAGCCAAGAATGGTCTCTCTCGGTATTGATACCTACAGTACCAAAACAGATGATCTTGCGTTTGCGGCAACAAAACTTCTCGAGTGGGCTGGTTTTCACTTCCTTTCTGGCTCCGTTCTTCTTTTTGGCGGATGGCGTCACTGGACCCACAATCTTACCAATCCGTTTACCGGCCGAACCGGTAATTTCCGCGACTTCAGGTTCCTTGGCAAGTTTGGTGATATGGTTTTCGGTGGAGCAAGCGCCAAGAGTTATCGGGAAGCGCTGGGACCACACGCCGTCTACATGTCGCTGCTCTTTCTTGGCTGGGGTTTGTTGATGTGGTTTGTGCTTGGTTTTGAGCCGATTCCTGATTTCCAGAAAATCAACTCAGAGACCTTCATGTCGTTTGTCTTTGCGGTTATTTTCTTTGCCATGGGGATTTACTGGTGGAACAACCCTCCGAATGCAGCCACTCATCTGAACGATGACATGAAAGCTGCATTTTCTGTACACCTGACAGCAATCGGCTATATCAATATCGCCTTGGGTTGTATTGCTTTTGTCGCGTTCCAGCAGCCCTCATTTGCCGCCTATTACAAAGAACTCGACAATCTGGTCTTTTATCTTTATGGCGAGCCTTTCAACCGTGTGAGTTATAATTTTGTGCAGGAGGGTGGCAGGGTCATCTCGGGTACAAAAGAGTTTGCCGATTTTGAGGCTTTTGCAATTATGCCGAAGAACGGAGCTACATTTGGCATGGCCAGGACTGTCATTAACCTTATTGTCTTTAACCACATTATCTGCGGCGTCCTCTATGTCTTTGCCGGAGTCTATCATGGTGGTCAGTATCTCCTTAAAATCCAGCTCAACGGTCTTTACAGCCAGATCAAGTCAGTCTTTATTACCAAGGGACGTGATCAGGAAGTCCAGGTCAAGATTCTGGGTACAGTCATGGCGCTCTGCTTTGCAACCATGCTTTCAGTCTATGCTGTTATTGTCTGGAATACCATTTGTGAGCTGAATCTTTTTGGCACGAACATCCTGATGTCGTTCTACTGGCTGAAACCGCTTCCGATTTTCCAGTGGATGTTCCGCGATCCGAGTATCAATGACTGGGTCATGGTGCATGTTATCGTTGCCGGTTCGCTCTTCTCGTTGATAGCGCTCGTTCGCATTGCATTCTTTTCACATACGTCACCGCTTTGGGATGATCTTGGTCTCAAGAAAAATTCCTACTCCTTCCCTTGCCTCGGGCCAGTCTATGGTGGTACCTGCGGTGTTTCGATTCAGGATCAGCTCTGGTTTGCCATGCTGTGGGGAGTCAAAGGCCTTTCTGCCGTCTGCTGGTACATAGATGGTGCATGGATTGCTTCGATGATGTACGGTGTTCCTGCTGCCGATGCGAAGGCATGGGATTCTGTTGCAGGTCTTCATCATCATTATACGTCCGGAATTTTCTACTATTTCTGGACAGAGACGGTGAATATTTTCTCAAGCTCGCACCTTTCAACAATTCTGATGATTGGCCACCTTGTATGGTTTATCAGTTTTGCTGTATGGTTTGAAGATCGCGGTTCACGTCTTGAAGGTGCTGACATTCAGACAAGAACTGTTCGCTGGCTTGGGAAGAAATTCCTGAACAGGGATGTCAACTTCCGCTTCCCTGTGCTGACGATATCAGACTCGAAGATGGCCGGTACGTTCCTCTATTTTGGTGGTGTTTTCATGCTGGTCTTTCTTTTCATCGGCAATGGATTCTATCAAACTGATTCACCTTTGCCACCTCAGGTTGGTGATGCAGCCGTTTCAGGTCAGGTTATGCTGACACAGGTCGTAGACTATCTGATGAAGCTGATTGCTTGATTCCACATCATTGCCGAAAGGGGGGATACCTCCTTTCGGCAATGTCTTTTGCTCCTAAAAGTTTATCACGTAATTAAAGAGGAGGGTTTTTATGGCCGATCCTGTACAAAAGCCAGATATATCGACAGCGCCAGCAGCAAAGCCAGCAAAGGCGCAATCGAAAGGGTTTCCCCAGGAGCAGAATGGAAAGCTTCGCATGGAGCCGCTTAATGTCAATCTTGGAAGATGCGGTGTTCCGCAGGAGTCTGCCTTTCCAGTCAAGAAAGCAGCCCCAAAGCCAGCTCCAGGTGCAAAACCGGCCCCGGCGGCCAAGCCTGCATCAGATGTAAAACCGGCAGCAGGAGCGAAACCGGCAGCAGGAGCGAAACCGGCAGCAGGAGCGAAACCGGCAGCAGGAGCGAAACCGGCAGCAGGAGCGAAACCGGCAGCAGGAG
>CAIQGA010000103.1 GCA_903871235.1 uncultured Chlorobiaceae bacterium | reverse complement strand
TATTTCATGCAGCATCGGCATCGCCATAATCCCTGAACATGGGCAGAATGAACTTGCTCTTATGAAAAATGCAGACGACGCGATGTACCTGTCGAAGAGTCATGGGCGTAATTGTTTTACAGTGTATCATGAATAGTTGGCTCTATCTGGTAATTTTATGTTCGGTGCAAACAAGAGGCTCATCCAAATGGTAAAAAAGCAGAAAAACATTAACCTCCGAACCTCAAAAGAGTTACACGCTCTGGCTGTGGAGCGTCTGGAGCAAAAACAGCTCAGCGGAGGTGTCTCGGCATTAAGCTCTCTCTCCTCACCTGAAGAGATGCTCAGGCTGCTCCATGAGCTCGAGGTGCACCAGATAGAGCTTGAAATGGAACAGGAAGAGCTGGCCAAAACCAGAGCTGAGGTTAAGGATAGTCTCGCCAGGTACACTGAACTTTATGACTTTGCACCAGTCGGGTATTTGACTTTGGGGCGCGACAGCAAGATCCAGCAGGCAAACCTTACTTCTTCCACACTGCTTGGAGTTGATCGATCTGATTTACTTGGATTGCCTTTAAAACAATTTGTTTTGCCCGAGGACTATCGGGTCATTGATCATCTGCTCGAAACAGTGTTCACCGAGAGAAAAAATGGATATTGCGAAGTCAAGCTTTTGGCAAATGCTTTTCAGCATCCCCAGGTTAACTCGATTCTTTCTAACTGCACGGTTCGCATTGATGCCGGAATTGGTGATGCTGAAGATGTATGCAGGGTTATTCTCTCAGATATTAGTGAGCAAAAAAATGCTGAAAATGAACAGCACAGGCTGACCCGCATACTCCGGGCCACCACACTGTGCAATGAGGCACTGATTCATAGCACTGATGAAATGGAACTGCTTCAAAAGATTTGCAATATCACTGTAGATATCGGCGGTTACCGGATGGCATGGATTGGTTTTGCAAAACATGACAAGGAAAAAAGCGTACGCCCGGTTGTCCAGGCAGGGTTTGAAGAAGGATATCTGGATACAATGCATATCACCTGGGCTGATATTGAACGTGGACGAGGCACCACGGGTACAGCCATACGCACAGGCAAGCCGGTAACCTCTCTCGATATCATCAATGACCCGCAAATGAAGCCATGGAGAGAAGAGGCAAGTTACCGTGGTTACGTTTCGGTGATGAGCTTTCCTCTGAAAACAGACGATGAGGTTTTTGGTGTTTTGAGTATTTATGCTTCCCATGCAAACGCATTTAATACAGAAGAAACCAGGCTCCTCACCACACTGGCTGACAATCTGGCGTATGGGATTACCACGCTGAGAACAAGGCATGCACGTCAAAAAGTACAGGATGAGCTCTCTCGAAGCAATGACCTGATGCATTTCATTATGCAGGTAACCAATGCTGGTTTTTGGCAGCATGATATGAGCACCAATACCAGTACCTTGTCGGATGAGGTGTGGAAACTTTACGGGCTCGAGCCCGACAGCAATGAAAATCCCTATGATGCATGGATCAGTACCATTATCCCGGAGGACAGGGAAATGGTGGAGCAGGCCGTTCAGGAAGCCATCAAAACCAGTGGCGAATATAGTTGCAGATGGCGAGTACTCAATCCTGATGGTACTTTTCGCTGGCTTCTAACCAAAGGTACTCCTGTTAAAGATTCCAAAGGGCAGATAATCAGGTATGCAGGTCTCGTTCTTGACATCACCGATCAAAAGAAAAAGGAAGATGCACTGACAGAAAGTGAACAACGATTTAAAACACTTTTTGAAAAACACTCCTCCGTCATGCTGATTATCGACCCTGATTCAGGTCGTATTTCTAAAGCCAATAATGCAGCAGTGGCCTTTTATGGATGGCCGATTGACAAACTCTGTCAAATGTATATCCAGCAGATCAATACACTCCCTTCTGAAGAGATAAAAGTGGCAATAAACAAAACCAGAACAGGAGAGCAGAACCACTTTTTTTTCCAACATCGCATAGCCGACAACTCGGTTCGTGATGTTGAAGTTTTCAGCGTCACCATTGAGATTGGAGGTAAAGGTTTTCTCTATTCAATTATTCATGACATCACCGAGAAAAAAGCAGCAGAACAAAAGATAAGGGACTATGTAAAACTGTTGGAAGGCGCAATGAAAAGCACGCTCCAGGCAGTTGCAAAAGTTGTGGAAGCCCATGATCCCTACACCGCAGGCCATGAGCGTCGCGTTGGCCAGATCGCGGCGGATATAGCACGGGAAATGGGTTGGAGCGAAGAGACATGCCAAACAATGCAGCTTGTCGGGTTAGTGCACGATATAGGCAAAATGAGCATACCTGGCGAGATACTTACCAAACCAGGCAAATTGTCAGCAATCGAGTTTGAGCTCGTCAAGACTCATGCTGAAAACGGCTATCAAATCCTCCATGATGTCGAGTTCCCTCTGCCGATTGCACGAATCATCCGGGAGCACCACGAGCGTATGGACGGCAGCGGTTATCCGCAGGGGCTGAAAGGCGAAAATACACTTCCTGAATCTCGCATACTTGCCGTAGCCGATGTGCTTGAAGCCATGGCCTCAAAGAGACCTTACCGGGCCTCCCTGGGCATTGAAGCTGCCATTAGTGAGATTGAGGCACATCGTGGCAGCCTATTCGAGCCGGAAGTAGTTGATGCCATGCTCCGCCTGTTTCGCGAAAAAGGCTATGAGCTTCCGGACTGAGGTAAACCAACCTGGAACAGAGAGTCGACATCCTGGGCAGCTTGTCCAGGAGATCCGGAATTTATTTTTTGGGTTCCCTTATTTGCTGATGACCGTGCTGCGAGGCCTCATGGTGTCCGCCTGAATGTGGCTTCACTTCAGATGGCTGCATGTTGTGGCCGCACTCGTTGCAAAAGCTGTAATGAAACATATACCGCCATACATGCCCGCATTCAGGGCATGTGGTATCAAGAGCATATCCACATTTTCTGCAAAACGTCTCGTCTCCTCCTGTTGCATTCCCGCATCCCGGGCATTGAAAAGCGCTCATTTCGTCTCCTTTATTTGGTTGATAGTGCCATGGTGTTTCACCCCTCCGTTTTGAACTCAGAAGTGGTATGGAACTCAAGTTCAGGATAGTCATCCCTTGCAATTTTCAGCATCCAGTCGCTTTCGGCAAAAAAGACGGGATGATTTTCTTTGTCGTGCGCAATGGCGTTCCATTTGCGGCGAAGAAACTCTTCGAGCATCTCTTTGTTGCTGCCGGTAATCCAGAATGCTTTTTTGAAGCGCAGGGGAGTGAAGTCGCACTGGGCGCCATATTCGTGTTCCAGACGGAACTTGATGACGTCGAACTGCAACTCTCCAACCGTACCGATAATTTTGCGGGCACCGTGCTGGATAAAAAGCTGGGCAACACCCTCTTCGGTGAGCTGGCGTACCCCTTTGTCGAGCTGTTTGGCCTTCATTGGGTCGCGGTTTTCAAGCGCCTTGAAAATTTCAGGCGAGAAGCTCGGGATGCCACGGAAATGCAGCTCTTCGCCTTCGGTGAGTGAGTCGCCGATTTTCAGGGAGCCGTTGTCGTAGAGGCCGATGACGTCGCCTGGCCACGATTCATCAACCACACTTTTTTCGTTGGCCATGAACTGGGTGGGGCTTGAAAAGCGTATTTTTTTCTTGAGCCGGGTGTGGTAGTAGAACTTGTTGCGCTCAAAACTGCCGGAGCAGATGCGGAAAAATGCGGTGCGGTCGCGGTGGTTGGGATCGAGATTGGCGTGGATTTTAAAGACAAACCCGCTCATTGGCTCTTCAGAGGCTTTGACGATGCGCTCGGTTGCTTCGCGCTCATCCGGGCTTGGTGCGACGGCAAGGAAGGTTTCGAGCAGCTCCCTGACGCCGAAATTGTTGATGGCGCTGCCGAAAAAGACCGGTGCGAGCAGCCCGGCACGGTAGGTCTCTTCGTGAAAAGGCTCATAGACCCCTTCAATCAGGGCAACATCTTCGCGGAGTTTTTTGCCGAAACTTTCCGGAATCCATTTATCCAGTTCAGGATTGTTCAGGTCATTGACCCGGATATTGCTTTCGCTGATGCGGGTGGTATTGGCCTCAAAAAGGTTCAACTCTTTGTTGTAGAGGTTGTAGACACCCTTGAAGGTCTGCCCTTGACTGATCGGCCAGGTCAGCGGCCTGACACTGATTTGGAGCTTGTGTTCAAGTTCGTCAAGCAGTTCAAAGGGGTTGCGCCCTTCACGATCCATCTTGTTGATAAAAATGATGACTGGAGTCTGGCGCATACGGCACACCTCCATCAGCTTTTCGGTCTGCTCCTCTACCCCTTTGACGCAATCGACGACAAGAATGACGCTGTCAACGGCGGTCAGTGTGCGGTAGGTATCTTCGGCAAAATCTTTGTGCCCTGGTGTGTCGAGAATATTGACCCGTTTCCCAGCGTACTCAAACCCCATGACCGAGGTAGCAACGGAGATTCCGCGTTGCTTTTCGATTTCCATGAAGTCACTGGTTGCGGTTTTGCGGATTTTGTTGCTTTTTACAGCTCCGGCGGTCTGAATTGCACCACCAAAGAGCAGGAATTTTTCTGTCAGTGTGGTTTTTCCGGCATCAGGATGGCTGATGATGGCAAATGTCTTGCGTCTTGCGGTCTCTTTTATTAAATCCATTATGGGTATCGGCTCTTTCTTGTTCCAGTGTGCTGCGCTTTGCTGGGTATGGTGAAAAAATAATGTTGTTTGCCGCAGAGTATATCGTTTGGTTCCCTCTGCAGCCGCCAGCCATGGCTGCCGGGATCGCTGGCTCTGTTGCCGCCAAAGATACAAAGATAGGGGTTAAAAAGAGAATTCGGGGATTTCCTGAACAATTTTGCCGTGAGATTATCATGCAATACCGTATTTTCGGTTTCAATCTGACGGCAGCACACAGGATTTTGAATTCCCTGAAAAGTAATTTAACTAAAAATAAACGGAATTATTATGAGATGTAACAGGCTCGGCATTGTTATTGCCATGTTTTTTTGCTCATGCCTGATCTTGTCGGGATGCAGCAAAAGAGAAAAAATCAGCGGGCTTCAACAACTGGATGGCAAAGAGTTTGCAATCCCCACTGGCACCGTTGCTGATCAGCTTGTGCTTTCGAAGTTACCGAACGCCAAATTCAAGTATTTTAACAGCGTCATGGATGCGGTGATGGCCGTTAAAGCAGGCAAGGCAGATGCTGCGGCCTATGATGAGCCTATTTTGAAAAACATTGCCGCTAAAAACAGTGGCCTTGTTGTTCTCAAGGAGATGATTACGGTCGATAACTACGGGTTTGCGGTACGCCTCAATGACAGGGAGTTGAAAAACACCATTGACACGGTGGTTGGCGAGTTGAAGAAGGATGGATCGACGGAGAAAATGATGACGCGCTGGTTCCCCAAATCAGGGAATCCCGCTCCTATGCCGGAGATTGCCTCAGGCGGAAGCAATGGCGTGTTGAGAATGGGCACAGCAAGCGTGACCGAGCCTTTTTCATTTGTTGACGGGTCAGGAGAGGTTGTTGGCTATGATATCGAACTTGCCAGGCAAGTTGCGAAAAAACTGGGCAAGCGGCTGGAAATTGTGAATATGGATTTTGGAGGAATGATTCCGGCATTGATTTCGGGCAAGGTTGACATGATTGCCGCATGCATCACCATCACCAGCGAGCGCTCAAAGCAGGTTCTCTTTTCTGAACCCTATTATACCGGTGGCATTGCTGCGCTTGTAAGAGAATGAGCGGTTTTGAACTTAATGGTGGGGGACTCTTGTCCTTCTTTGCCTCTTTTGCCGGAAGCTTTCAGAGCAACATCATGCAGGAGAACCGTTATCTCCTCATCCTTGAAGGGTTGAAAACAACCGTCATTATCTCGGTTTTTGCAACCCTTTTCGGTACACTTCTCGGGGCGCTCGTCTGCTTCATGCGAATGTCGCGCAGCAAGGTGTTGAGCCTCATTGCGAAGGTGTACATATCGGTTTTACGCGGCACTCCCGTACTCGTCTTTTTGATGTTGATGTTCTATGTTGTTTTTGCTTCGGTCGATGTTAATCCTGTCGTTGTATCGGTCATTGCATTCGGGATGAATTTTGCCGCTTATGTGGCCGAAATTTACCGGGCAGGTATTGAGAGCATAGACAAGGGTCAGACAGAGGCTGGCATTGCCATGGGCTTTACAAGGGTCTCGACTTTTCTTTTTATTGTTCTGCCTCAAACGGTTTTGCGCATTTTGCCGGTCTACAAGGGTGAATTTATTTCGCTGGTCAAAATGACCTCGGTTGTCGGTTATATTGCTGTGCAGGATTTAACGAAGGCCAGCGATATTATCAGAAGCCGTACGTTTGATGCTTTTTTTCCGCTCTTCATGGTGGCAATCCTCTACTTTTCCATTTCATGGGTTCTCACGCTTTCACTTGACTATGTCGAGCGGCAGGTAGATCCCAAATCAAAAAGAAAGCAAATTGAAAGCGCATGATAAAGGTTGAGCATCTTTCGAAAAAATTCGGAAATCTCGTTGTTCTCAAGGATGTCAATATTGAAATCAGGGAAGGAGAGGTTATTTCAGTTATCGGCCCTTCGGGAACGGGAAAAAGTACCTTGTTGCGCTGTATCAATCTGCTTGAGCGGCCAAGCGGCGGATCAATCTTTATTGACGGGGTTGATATTCTTGATTCAAAAACCGATGTGCCAAAAATCAGGCAGAAAATGAACATGGTTTTTCAGTCGTTCAATCTTTTTGCCCATCTCTCTGTTTTAAGTAATCTGACCATCGCTCCCATCAAGCTTTTGGGAAAGTCTAAAAAAGAGGCTGAAGAGAAAGCCATGAGCATCCTCACGTTGGTGGGGCTGGCTGAAAAGGCCAATAATTTTCCGGATGAACTTTCCGGCGGGCAAAAACAGAGGGTTGCCATTGCCCGCTGTCTGGCCATGGATCCTGAAATCATTCTTTTTGATGAACCCACCTCATCACTCGACCCGACAATGGTGAGTGAGGTATTGTCGGTGATTCGCCGTCTGGCCAAAGATGGTATGACCATGGTCATTGTCACCCACGAAATGGATTTTGCCCGGGATCTCTCAAACCGTGTCTTGTATATGGATGAGGGGGTTATTTACGAAGAGGGAACCCCTGCGCAGATTTTTGACAATCCGCAGAAAGAGAAGACCAGGGCATTCATCAACAGGATAAGGAGCATCAACTATCATATCACCTCTCCAGGATATGACCCTCATACGATGAATGCCGAGATAGAGGCTTTTTGTGAAAAGCAGATTTTACCGCTGAAAACGCGACAGAATTTGCTGTCGATTGTCGATGCGCTGTTCCGCATTTACACCCCTCTTCTGCATACGACTACTCTTGACATGACCGTCGCCTATTCGGAAAAAAAAGAGAGTGTTCAAGTCGTGCTCGAAAGCGGAGGGGAGGCCGTAAATCCTCTTGATAAAAATCTTTTGGCTGATGGCTCAATAGAGAGCGCTGTCTGGAGTATGACGCAGACCATTGAGTATCAGCGGGTGAACAACAAGAACAGGGTGACACTGATGTTACAGTAACGATAACCATCTCATCCCTATTGCTCTGGTGGCGTTTGATCTTTTTGTCGGCAACAGGAGGGCGACGGGAGCGAATTATTGTGAATCAGGCACGTTTATCGGTTGCCGGATTTTGAAAAAATCGCTATACTTGCACAGCTTTTTTAACCTGTTATAAGCCCGGTCACGCTATGAATTTTAATCCCTGGCACGATGTTTCGATCGGAGACGATCAGCCCAATATCGTCAACGCCATTATCGAAATTTCCAAAGGCAGCAAAACAAAGTACGAACTTGACAAAAAAACCGGTATGCTGAAGCTTGACCGGGTACTTTACTCTGCTGTTTTTTATCCTGCAAATTACGGATTTATCCCAAAAACACTTGGCGATGATCATGATCCGCTTGACATTCTTGTGATTTGCCAGTCTGACATTGTCCCCATGTGTATGGTCAGGGCAAGGGTCATCGGTGTCATGCGCATGATTGATCATGGAGAGGGAGACGACAAGATTATTGCTGTTGCCGAGGATGATGTCAGCATGAGCAATGTTCACAACATCGATCAGTTGCCACCCTACTTCGCCTCCGAGTTAAAGCACTTTTTTGAAGAGTACAAATCGCTTGAAGAGAAGACGGTTCTTGTTGAGGAGTTTCAGGGTGCTGAAACTGCCCGACAGAGTATTGTTCATGCCATTGACAACTACAAAAAAGTGTACGCATAGTCTTTGCGTTGTATGAGGATTGTGATGAAAGGCGGTCATTGTTCAAACAGTGACCGCCTTTTGTCTCTTTTTCAACAATGAGTTACGATGGAAGTGCATGAAGTCGGCAACGTTCCCCGATTTTTTTTGATGTGGGGGAAATGTCATATATTGGCCGGGTTGAATTTTTTGTGTGGGTGAAACACTCTATTATTGACAATGCTCTCATTAACAACAGGTGAACTTGCCGAAAGGGCTGGAAGGATAAAACTGGTCATTTCTGATAATGATGGTGTTTTCACTGATAACGGTGTCTATTATTCGGAGAGGGGAGAGGAGCTGAAACGCTATTCCATCAGGGACGGGATGGGCGTTGAGCGGTTGAGAAACTTCGGGATTGAGACCGCGATCATGACGGGTGAGGTTTCGCCAAGTATCAGGATGCGTGCTGAAAAGCTCGGCATAAAGAAGCTCTATCTTGGAGCCAAAGAGAAGCTGGCACTGCTTGAAAAGGTCATTGTTGAGAGCGGTTTGCGGAGGAATGAACTGGCCTATATTGGCGATGATGTCAATGATGTGGAGATTATGAGCGAGATCGCCTTGGAAGGATTGACGGCGTGCCCTCGTGATGCAACTGTTTTTGTTGAACCCTGTATTCATTATCGTGCCCAGGCCGATGGCGGGTACGGCGCATTCAGGGATTTTGCCGAGTGGCTGATCAAGCTCAGGAACTCCTGACTGTTTTTTTATCACTATCGATGCCGTATATCGCTTTTAATGAGCGTTAACGGTTCGTTTTATCAAGAGTAAGGTTATGGCGGAAGTCATCATAGGAAATAGAAAAGCAGGGGACCAGCATCCCGTGTTTGTCATTGCTGAAATCGGCATTAACCATAACGGGTCGATGGATGTTGCCAAGAAACTGATTGCAGGCGCGGCGTTTGCCGGATGCGATGCGGTCAAGTTTCAGAAGCGAACTCCGGAGCTTTGCGTCCCACAGAGTCAGCGCGATATTGAGCGAGATACCCCCTGGGGCCGTATGAAGTATATCGATTACCGTTACAAGGTCGAGTTCGGTCGTGAAGAGTATGAGGAGATAGATCGTTACAGCAAGGAGCATGGCATTTTATGGTTTGCATCCTGCTGGGACGAAGAGTCGGTCGATTTTATGGAACAGTTTGAGCCTCCCTGTTACAAGGGTGCTTCGGCCTCGTTGACCGATCTGCCCCTCCTGAAAAAAACCGCTGCAACCGGGCGGCCGCTTATTATCTCTACCGGTATGTCTACTATGGAAGAGGTTGAAACGACCGTCAATGAACTTGGCCACTCCAATTTGCTCATTGCGCACACCAATTCGACCTACCCCTCTCCGATTGAAGAGCTGAATCTCAGGATGATTACCACTCTCAAATCCCGTTATCCCGATGTGCCGATTGGTTATTCAGGCCATGAAGTGGGGCTTTCGACCACCTGGGCAGCCGTAGCACTTGGCGCGACTTTTATTGAGCGTCATGTCACCCTCGACCGCGCCATGTGGGGATCTGACCAGGCGGCATCGGTTGAACTGTCGGGCATGGCAAGGCTTGTCTCGAACATTCGCGATATTGAGAAAGCTCTTGGTGACGGCGTCAAGCGGGTCTATGAAGGTGAGGCAGCAGCCCGCAAAAAATTGCGCCGCTCCTGAACGCTTTACTTTTTTTTGTTATAAAGTCTTTGATCAGAAACATCTCTCAATAAAGCTAACATACAACATGAACACTAACGGTACTTCGACGGTTCAGGAGTTTGAATACAAGGCTGAAATGAAGCAGCTTCTGGATCTTATCGTCCATTCACTCTATACCCATCCCGAAATATATCTCAGAGAGTTGATTTCCAACGCCTCTGATGCACTGAGCAAGGCGCGTTTCAATGCCTTGACCGATCAGGAGATGCTCGACAAGGAGGCCGATCTGGCCATCCGCATCACCATCGACCCGGCGGAGATGACCTTTGTTATTGAAGACAGCGGCGTGGGGATGACGGAAGAGGAGTTGATTGCCAATCTTGGCACGGTAGCAAAGTCGGGCACACTCGGCTTCATGCAGTCACTCAAAGAGCAGCAGAAGCAGCTTGATGGCAACCTTATCGGACAGTTCGGCGTGGGATTCTACTCGGTCTTCATGGTAACCGAAGAGGTTACGGTAGAGACCAGAAGCTCGCATCCCGGTTCCGAAGCTTTCCGCTGGCGTTCCAGTGGCCAGGGCACCTATACGATCGAAAAAATTGAGAAGGCCGGGCGGGGCACCAGAATCTCCTTCAAACTCAAAGAGGAGCACAAAGAGTTTGCTGAAGAGTACCGCGTTGAGCAGATTGTAAAGAAATATTCAAACTTTGTTGATTTTCCGATTTACCTCGACGATAAACAGCTCAACAGCATCACCGCACTCTGGCAGCGCTCAAAAAGTGAGCTGAAGGATGAGGAGGTCAATGAGTTCTACAAGTTCATCGCAAACGATTACAAGGATCCGCTCGACTATCTGCCGGTTTCGGTCGAAGGAATGGTAACCTTTAAGGCGCTTCTTTTTCTGCCAAAAGAGGCTCCTCCGGAAATGCTCTACCGCCAGGGTGAACTCGAAAACCACGGGCCGCAGCTCTATGTCAAAAAGGTGCTGATCCAGAATGAGTGCCGCGATCTTTTGCCAGAGTATCTTCGTTTTATTGCAGGTGTTGTTGATACCGAAGATCTTTCGCTCAATGTTTCAAGAGAGGTGGTGCAGTCGAGCCCGGTGATGTCCAAAATTCGCCAGATTCTGACGGGAAAAATTCTTGGCTGGTTTGAATCTCTTGCCAAAGAGCAGCCTGAAAAGTTCAAGACCTTCTACAAGGCATTCGGCCCCATTATCAAAATTGGCCTGAATACCGACTATACCAATCGCGACAAACTGATTGAACTGCTGCGCTTTGAAAGCACCAAAACGGTGGCAGGTGAATTTGTGACCTTCAAAGAGTATAGCGAGCGCATGGGGCCAGACCAGAAAGAGATTTACTACCATTCAGGCACCAGCCGGGCTCAACTGCTGGCTCACCCCAATCTGGAGTATTTCCAGGATATGGGCATTGAAGTGCTGCTGCTCAGTGATCCGGTTGACGTTTTTGTCATTCCCTCAATTCACGAGTACGATAAAAAGCCGCTCAAGTCGATTGAAAAGGCGGATATCGATTTTTCCAGGCAGAAGAAAGAGAGTGCCGAACCCCTTGCAGAGAATCTTCTTGCGCCGGTCTTGCAGCTCTTCCGCGAAACTCTTGGAGAGGGGATTGAGGATGTCATTGAGTCGCACCGTCTTGTCAACTCTCCGGTAACACTCGTGAGCGGAAAGGATGGCCTCGACAGCCAGATGGAAAAGATGATGAAGATGATGCAGAGTGGCATGCCTGCTGCGAAAAGGATTCTTGAGGTCAATACGTCGCACCCGATTATCCGTAATCTTTCAGGGATGATTCTTGCCGATGCTGCCAATCCGCTCATCAAAACCGCCATGAAACAGCTTTATGAAGGTGCGCTGCTGCTTGAAGGTGGGCTTGAAACAACAACCGGATTTTTGTCGAGAATGAATGAGTTGATTGAGGCTGCAACGCTCTCCAGATAGGAGAATTCAAAAACTTTTAATCCGTGAATTTGTGAACAAGGGAAGGGATTTCGATATAAGGGGAGTTGCGGTTTTTCAGAAGAGTGAAATAACCGAGCATGAGATTTACAAAAATCTTGCAAAAAGGGTGCACGGCCTCAAAGGCCGTCGCATCCTCTCCCAGATCGCCGATGACGAGATGCGTCACTATAACGTCTGGAAAACCTATACCCGCCGTGATGTTGCTCCCAACCGCATCAAGGTGTGGTTCTTCACCGTCATCAGTATGGTTTTTGGTTTTACTTTTGCCGTCAAGCTGATGGAAAACAGCGAAAAACGGGCCCATCTCCTCTACAGCCGTTTTCCAGGTTCGTTCAAGGAGGTCAATGGCATTATCCGCGATGAGGAGGAGCATGAGCAGGCGCTGCAGATGCTTTTTGATGAAGAGCGCCTGCAATATGCTGGTTCTATTATTTTTTCCCTCAACAATGCGCTTGTTGAACTGATGGGTGTACTGGCGGGCCTCACCTTTGTGCTGCAAAACAGCAGGGCGGTCGCACTGACTGCCTCCATTACCGGTATCGCCGCAGCACTCTCAATGGGAGCGTCAAGCTACCTCGCAACGGCATCAGTGCCGGGGGGAAAAAATCCTCTGGTTGTGGCCCTCTTAACCGGGTTTGGCTATATTTTGACCGTGCTCTTGCTGATTGTGCCCTATTTTATTTTTAACGATCTCGTTCGCTCTTTTGGAACCTCATTGTTGGTGGCTGTCGTTATCATAGGGCTTTTCAACTATTACATCTCCGTTGTGCGGCTTCTCTCATTCAAAAGCCGTTTTCTTCAAATGCTCACGCTTTCGGCTACTGTTGCTGCATTCAGTTTTCTGGCCGGTTACCTCATTCGCTTCGCCTTCGCTCCTGTCCTGTAGCCGGTGCTGAAAAAACGGCGCGCTCCTCTTTTCACTTACGCAAAGGGGGAGCACGCCATGGCCGATTGCAACTGCGCAGCAATGGCGACTCCATCAATTTTCTCTTCGGTGTTAAGAGTAATCGCCATATTCTCCTCCTCGGCATTCAACGGCTCCACCAGCTCCAGTTGTGAAGCCAGCACGGCAGTGTCGGCATCAGAGGCATCGTTGTCTGCAAGAGAGCGTTGTTGCACCCTCTCGAAAAGCTGCTCTCTGGAGGCAGAAAAGTGCAGAATCCTGCATGGAACGCGCCGGGCTGCGGCAAGTTCAATGAAGAGTTTCCGGTTGCTCCGTTTGAGAAAGGTGGCATCGACGATAACCGCCATCCTTTCGCCGAGGCAGAGAGAGGCAAGCTCGAGCAGCCGCTGGTAGGTTTGCCAACTGATCTCCTGGTTGTAAAGGGTTCCCTTTTCTTCGCTTCGTTCAAGCGGTTTGAGGCCCGCCAGCCGTTTTCGTTCAATATCCGAGCGGAGGTGCACCGCTTGTACCCTCTGGGCGATATCGCGTGAAATACAGGTTTTACCGCTTCCTGAAACCCCGAAAGTGAGGATGAGCAGAGGCTTTGTGTGATCGCTGAAGTCAGCGGCAAGCTGGAGGTATGAGCGGTGCTCTTCGAGAATCTTTTTGGCCTCTTCCTGGTCGCTGGTCTGGCCGTAACGGATGGCCGTTACCTTTGCCCGTACCATGGCACGGTAAACCGTATAGAAGCTGAGGAGCGGCAGGGCGCCGTAATCGCCACTCTCCGCCAGGTAGTTGTTCAAAAGCCGCCAGGCAAGCCCTCGCTCTCCGCCATGCTCAAGATCCATGAAGAGAAAGGCCAGGTCGCTGATGACGTCAATAATGGAGAGGCTCTCATTAAACTCAATACAGTCAAAGATAAAAATGCGCCCTCTCCACCAGACCATATTGCCGGTATGCATATCTCCGTGGCATTGGCGGATGAATCCTCCACGCTTTCGTTCAAGAAAAAGAGGAGAGAGTCGCTGATGCTCCCTGATGCACCATGACCTGAGAACTTCAAGCTGGCTTACTTCATCCGCTACGGCGGCGATTGGCTCCATAGAGGTAAAATTGTGCAAAATTGGTTTGATGAGATTTTCCGGCTGGCCAAAACCGCTTTCGGCAGGTTCTGCGGGCAGGGAGGCGTGAAATCGGGCGATCATAGTGGAGAGCAGGTCGATATGTTCCTGGTTGAGCAGCTTTTTTGCAAGCATCCTGTCAAGCTCCATTGTCCGCTCAAAGCGTACCATTTTTACGGCATAGTCAACAATCTCACCCTTTGCATCAACCAGAAAGGTGTTCGCCGAGCGCACAATAGGCACAACCGAGAGGTAGATTTCCCCACAGAGGCGCTGGTTGAGGCGAAGCTCCTCATTGCAGCAGTGGCGGCGTTTTTCGAGGGTTGAAAAATCCAGAAATCCCAGGTCAAGCGGTTTTTTGACCTTGTAGGCCAGCGAGTCGGTGAGGAAAATCCAGGAGATATGGGTCTCAACAACTTCGATAGTTCCGGTGGCATGGGGGTATGCTTCCGGACGGCTCAACGCTTCGATCAACAACTCCATATTTTTTTTGTCCAAAAGATTTTCCCGTGTCGCAAGTAGTAAAAAAACGCTCTTGTGGCAATATAGGGGAGGGGGGAGAAGCCGACAAGAATCATCGGCAACGAAAATGGATTCCTTTGAAAAAAATGTAAATTGGGGTTCTATAGCCGAGGTACGCCATTCATCACATTCATGCATCTCAACTCACCTCTATGATACATCTTTCAAGGATTCTTTGTCCGACCGACTACTCCGCCACATCGGATAATGCTGTGCGTTATGCCGTTGAATTTGCCCGAAAAGTCGGGGCTCATGTCAGGTTTGTGCATATTCTTTCTGCCGCAACACCTCCTGAAAAAACGGTTGAAACTCCCGAACTCCCTGCTTTGGAGCAAGAGGATGATGATGCGCTTCCTGAACAGTTTTCCCGTCTTTTGATGGCTGAAAAAAAGAAGGGGTTGGATGCCGATTTTCGCGTTATCAAGGGTGAGGCTCCAAAGGTTATTGCTGAACAGGCACACTCCTGGGGTGCCGATTTAATTATCATGGGCTCTCACGGTCGTACCGGTTTGCAGCGCCTCATCATGGGCAGTGTTGCCGAAGAGGTTTTCCGTTCTTCCGACATTCCCGTCCTCCTTGTCAAGGAGCAGGCTGCGGCCAAAATTATAACAGAGTAATTTTCCATATATCAACTCTCTCTCAATTTTAGTACGTTACACTTTTATGGAACATTTCAGACAATCAATTCTCGCCCTTATTACTGAAACATCGGCAAATCTGCCGAGTGACGTCCGTTGTGCCCTTGCAGCCGCCATCGAGCGCGAAGATCCGCTCTCCCAGGCCGGTCTTGCCATGTCGACCATCTCGGTCAATATCGACATGGCTGTTGATAACGTCTCCCCGGTCTGCCAGGATACCGGCATGCCCACCTTTTTCATTCATACACCCCGTGGAGCCGATCAATTGCTCATGAAACGGGAGATTGAAGAGGCGATTGCGGAGGCTTCCAGAACCGGCAAACTCCGTCCCAATGCGGTTGATGCCATCAGCGGCAAAAACTCCGGCACCAATCTTGGTGACCATTTTCCCGCAATTCACTTTGAACCATGGGAAAAGGATGAGATTGAGGTCAAGTTGATTCTGAAAGGGGGCGGATGCGAAAACAAAAACATTCAGTACTCGTTGCCCGATGAAATTCCTGGTCTCGGAAGCGCTTCACGCGATCTTGAGGGTGTCCGCAAGTGTTTGCTCCATGCGGTCTACCAGGCGCAGGGTCAGGGGTGCAGCCCCGGTGTTATCGGCGTTGGCATTGGCGGTGACCGCACCAGCGGCTTTGAGCTTGCCAAAAAGCAACTCTTCCGCACCATTGACGATCGCAACCCCGACAGCCAGCTCGACGCTCTTGAGCAGGAGATTCTTCAGAAAGCCAACAGCATGGATATCGGCCCGATGGGCTTTGGTGGAAAAACCACCCTCTTTGGCTGCAAAATCGGCAAATCACACCGCGTTCCAGCGAGCTTTTTTGTCTCCGTTGCCTACAACTGCTGGGCCTACCGCCGCCTTGGCGTTTTGCTCGACCCGGCAACCGGCTCCATTCAGCAGTGGCAGTACAGGGAGACCGACGAAATCAAGCGCATGGCAAAAGGCGAAGGTATGCCACTGACCGGCAAAGAGGTGGTGTTGCAGGCCCCGGTCACCGAAGAGCAAGTCCGCAGTCTCAAGGTTGGCGATGTTGTGCTCATTCAGGGCACCATGCACACCGGGCGCGACGCCTTTCACCACTATATCATGCACCACGACCTGCCCGACCATCTCGACACCACAGGCGGAATTCTCTTCCATTGCGGACCGGTGATCATGAAAAACGAGGATGGCAGTTACCGCGTTACCGCCGCCGGCCCGACCACCTCAATCCGTGAGGAGCCCTTTCAGGCCGATGTCATCAAAAAACTCGGACTGAGGGCAATTATCGGTAAAGGGGGCATGGGCCCGAAAACCCTCAAAGGGTTGCAGGAGTACGGGGCAGTCTATCTCAATGCCATTGGAGGCGCGGCGCAGTACTACGCCCGCTGTATTGAGAAGGTGACCGGTGTTGATTTTCTTGAAGAGATGGGCGTGCCCGAAGCCATGTGGCATCTGGAGGTGAACTCCTTCCCGGCCATTGTTACCATGGATGCACACGGCAACAGTCTGCACAGCAAAATCGAAGAGGAGTCGTTCCGTCAACTTGGCACCTTCGCCAACGACACCCATTGATCCCGCAACGTGCACTGGTTGCCAATCTCATTTAACTGATAAAGAGGACGCTGATGAAAAAAATAAGATTTATGGATGTCTCATTCCGGGACGGATTTCAGTCATGTTTTGGCGCGAGGGTCAAGACCGAAGACTTTTTGCCCGCACTTGAAGCCGCCGTTCATGCCGGAACCGACAACTTTGAAATAGGCGGCGGTGCCCGCTTCCAGAGCCTCTACTTCTACTGCGAAGAGGACGCTTTTGCCATGATGGATGCCGCCCGCAAGGTTGTGGGCCCCGATATCAACCTGCAAACCCTTTCGAGAGGGGCCAATGTTGTCGGGCTTGTCTCTCAGTCACGCGATATCATTGATCTCCATGCCCGTCTCTTCAAAAAGCATGGCATAACCACCATCCGGAACTTCGACGCCTTGATGGATATCCGCAACCTCTCCTTTTCCGGGCAGTGCATCCATAATGCCGGATTGAAACATCAGGTGGTTGTTGCCATGATGGGCCTTCCGCCAGGACTGCACGAGAGCTATTGCCATACTCCGCAGTTCTATCTCGACAAACTGCGTGAAATTCTTGATGCCGAAATTCCGTTCGACAGCGTCGCCTTCAAGGATGCCTCGGGCACCACAACCCCTGCTGTTGTTCACGAGACCATCAAAGGTGCTCGCAAAATGCTGCCCGAAGGGACCGAAATCCAGTTTCATACCCACGACACGGCAGGAATGGGCGTAGCCTGTAACTATGCCGCCATCACGGGCGGTGCCGACATTATTGATCTCTCCATGGCTCCGGTCAGTGGAGGAACTGCCGAAGTGGATATCCTCACCATGTG
>CAIQGA010000102.1 GCA_903871235.1 uncultured Chlorobiaceae bacterium | reverse complement strand
TGACATCGCTTGATTTGTCACCGAAAATGGCCCTGAGCAGTTTTTCTTCCGGTGTCGGATCGCTTTCGCCTGTTGGCGTTATTTTTCCGACCAGAATATCCCGCTCCTTGACTTCCGCACCAATGCGAACAATACCGTTCTCATCAAGGTTTCTGAGCGCCTCATCACTGACATTATAGATATCACGGGTAAACTGCTCCTCACCTCGTTTCGTATCGCGAACATTGGCCTCAAATTCATGAATATGGATCGATGTAAAGACATCGTCATAGACAAGCCTTTCACTGAGAATGATCGCATCTTCAAAATTATAGCCGCGCCATGGCATAAAGGCCACCAGCACATTTTTTCCAAGCGCCAGCTCTCCATTTTCGGTTGATGAGCTGTCGGCAAGCACCGTGCCTTTTTCAACACGCTGGCCAATATGCACCAGAGGTTTCTGTGAAATACAGGTATCCTGGTTGGAGCGTTTGAACTTGATCAACTTATAGGTCTTCAACCCTTCATCAGGGTCAAGCATCGAAAGGCGAACATCATTGTCCAGACCAAGATCGTAGCGTACCTGGATATATTCCGCCGTAACATCTTCGAGCACTCCGGCTCCTTCAGCAACAATAACTGCACGGGAATCCCTTGCCACCTTGGCTTCCATACCGGTACCAACCACAGGGGCTTCGGAGGTAAGCAACGGAACAGCCTGGCGCTGCATGTTTGCACCCATAAGCGCACGGTTACCGTCATCATGCTCAAGGAAAGGAATCAGTGCCGCAGCAGCACTGACAATCTGTACGGGAGAGACGTCCATATAATTGACATCTTCAGCCGCGACAACGGGATAGTCACCCTTTGTCCTGGCCTGAACCGTCTCCAGAGCTATTCTGTTGTTCTCATCAAGAGGAACGCTGACTGGTACGGTAATCTTGTTTTCCTCATCTTCAGCCGAAAGCATCAGTACCGTGTCGGTCACCTGGCCTTTATCGACAACACGGTAAGGTGTCTGGATAAAGCCTTTATCGTTAATCTCCGCATAGACCGAAAGAGAGGAGATCAGACCGATATTCGGGCCTTCAGGAGTTTCAATCGGGCAAAGCCGACCGTAGTGTGTATAGTGAACGTCACGAACCTCAAAACCTGCACGTTCACGGGTAAGACCACCAGGTCCAAGGGCAGAAACCCTTCTTTTGTTGGTCATTTCAGCCAGAGGGTTGGTCTGGTCCATGAACTGGGAGAGCTGACTTGTCGCAAAGAAACTTGAGACAACGCTTGAGACCGTACGAGCATTGATAAGATCTGCAGGAGCTATTTTGTCCGAATCTCTTGAGTTGAGCTTTTCACGGACATTTTTTCCCATCCTCGCAAGTCCAATAACAAACTGGGCTGCGAGCTGTTCGCCAACCGAGCGCACCCTGCGGTTCGCCAGATGATCGACATCATCAACATCGGCAAGCCCGTTGACCAGCTTGATGAGATAATAGATGACCGAAATAATGTCATAGTGCGTCAGTACCAGAATATCCTCACCTGTCGGCTCATCGGAGAAGGACTGTATGGTCTGAAGAATTTTCTCGTAAATAGTATCAGAAAGCTGTTTCAGCTCAGGCTTTTCAGCAAGATAGCTGCTCAGGTCATCGAACTCCTTGCTGAGCTTTTTGCGAATCCTGTATCGGCCGACCTCACCGAGATCATATTTTTTCTGGTTGAAAAAAGTTCTCTCAAGAAAACTTCTTGCAGCATCAATATCGGGAGCCTCGTTGGCTCTCAGTTCTTCATAAACAATCTCAAGCGCCTCTTCCTCGGTTGCCGAGTTGTCGTTGAGAATGGTATTGATGATGATGGATTTGTCCACTCCCTTGTCACCACCCGCAAAGGTCTTCATCACCTTGACACTTTTGTAGCCAGCAGCAAGAATCTGCTCAAAAATATCTTCCGTGATCGCCGTCCTCGCACTCACTACCTCGCCTGTCTGCATGTCGACAATATCAGAAGCAAGATACTGGCCAACCAGTTGCTCCTTTTTGCTTGATTTCAGTGGAACCTCGTCGACAAGATCAAAAAGACCAAGGATATCTTCATCTCGGGCAAAACCTATAGCACGCAAAAGCGCACTGACCAGAAAGTTTTTCTTCTGGTCGATATAGACAAAAATCTGGTTGTTGATATCGGTCTGAAACTCAATCCAGGAGCCTCTGGTAGGCACAATTTTAGCCGAATACATCTTCTTGCCATTCGGATGAACCGCTTCACTGAAAACAACGCCGGGAGAGCGATGAAGCTGGGCTACCACAACACGTTCAGCACCATTCACAATAAAAGTGCCTCGGTTTGTCATATAAGGAATCCTGCCAAGGTAAACTTCCTGCTGTATGGTCTCTTTCCAGTCGGTCTCATCAGCCTCATCCTTGTAAGAGAGCTTGAGCTTGACTTTCAGGGAAACATCATAAGTCAGACCCCTTTCAATACAATCCTCAATGGTATACTTTGGTTTATCAAAGCTGTATGAAATATACTCAAGCAAATAGAGCCCCCGCGTATCGGTAATGGGGAATGCTCCGCGCAGAACCCTCTCAAGACCCTGGTCCTTTCTTTTGGCAAGAGGTACACTATCCTGTATAAAATTATGGAAGGAATCTAACTGAACTTTTAATAGGTCGGGGGGCTCTATAATACTCTGGATTTTTGAAAAGTCAATACAGGGTGTTGTTGTTGCATCAGCCACTTTCACATGCACCTCACTTTTATCAATTGCATGAATTACTTACAGGTTAAGTCATCACAAATATCCACAAAAACTCAACCGGACGAACAAACAACCGGCCAAACACTTAATCGTATCATCACAGGAACTGTCTTTCAAAACCGTTCTTATACAAACAGACAAAGCTCCGTCTCATATCGAAACGGAGCTTGCTGTAGTAATGACTTTTTTCAAAGATCACTTCACCTCAACTGATGCACCTGCGTCTTTCAGCTCTTTGGCAATCTTTTCTGCTTCGTCCTTGGAAATAGCCTCTTTCACAGTTTTCGGAGCGCCATCAACAAGATCCTTTGCCTCTTTCAGGCCAAGTCCCGTGATAGCACGAACAGCCTTGATCACATTGATTTTGCTTTCGCCTGCGGCGAGCAGGATAACATCAAATTCGGTCTGCTCTTCCACCACAACCACTTCACCAGCAGCCGCAGCAGCAACACCAGCAACTGCAACAGGAGCAGCGCTTACACCAAACTTTTCTTCCAGTGCCTTCACCAACTCTGAAGCCTCTGTAAGAGTCAATTTACCAATTTCCTCTACAAGTGTTTCGATCGACATTATTCCCCTCTCTTGTTTAATTTACAATGTATAAAAATTTCCTGAGTGCGTAATAGATTTGTATAACTTATTGCTTCTGCTTGGCAATCTGATCGAGAGCACAGACCAGATTTCTCATAACCGCATTGACCACCATCGGAACTGAGCTGACCACACCATTAATCAAACCAGCAGCACGACCAATATTTTCCGTCTTGGTCAGCATCTCTGAAAGAAGCTGAAGCTGATCGGAACCGAACGCAACGCCATCAATCGACGCCATCTTGAACTTCAGCGCTTCATTGGTTTTGCTGAACTTCCTGATAATTTTTGCAGGAGCTGTCGGGTCATCAAATCCAAATGCCACCGCTGTTGTGCCTTTAAGACCCGGAGCAAGCTTGTCCGCACCGGCCAAATCCTTCAGAGCCTGCTTGATGAGTGTGTTTTTGACAACACGGTACTCAACACCTACCTTACGGAACTCACGGCGAAGCTCCGACATTTTGGCGACGGTCAAACCCTGAAATTCTGTCAAATATATACCCTGTGACCTGTTGATCTTTTCAGCAACTTCCTGAACGATCACCTCTTTTCTATCTCGCTTCATCGTATAAACCGTTTTTATTAGGCGACAAATTTTTCCATTTTAACCTTCACGCTCGGGGACATCGTGCTTGAAAGCGCGATACCCTGCACATACTGACCCTTGGCTGCCGATGGCTTCAGACGAACAACCTCCCTGAGGAAGCTGGCAATATTGGCAACCAGTTGATCGGGCTGAAATGAAACCTTGCCGACCGGGGCATGAACATTTCCTGCTTTATCAACCCTGAACTCGATTTTACCAGCCTTGACCTCCCTGACTGCCTTGGCCACATCCATCGTCACTGTTCCAGACTTTGGGTTTGGCATCAAGCCGCGAGGTCCAAGAATTTTGGCAACCTTGCCCAATTGACCCATAACATCAGGAGTTGCAATAATAACATCAACACCTGTCCATCCCTCCTGGATTTTTTCGATATACTCTTCGAAACCCACGAGATCTGCTCCAGCCTCCCGAGCCTCTTCAGCCTTGGCCTCTTTGCAAACCACGAGCACAGAAACAGTTTTTCCTGTACCATGCGGCAACATCACTGTTCCACGAACAACCTGATCGGCATGTCGGGGGTCAACACCAAGCTTTACGGCAACATCGACTGTCGCATCAAATTTAACCTCGGTAATCTCCTTTACCTTCTCGACAGCATCCACCAGATCGTACTCACGAAAGCGCTCGATCTTCGATGCTGCGTCCCTGTATTTTTTTCCAGCCATTATAATTTTCTTGTAAAAGTGGTTAAAAAAGCGGCTTTTCAGCCTCCCACAGCCTTAAACTCCAAAAGCTTATTTAGTCCTGAATAGCAATTCCCATACTTCTTGCCGTGCCCATAATCATCTCTTCAGCTCCCCTGCTGTCGAAAGCATTGAGATCAGGCCTTTTCAGCTCAGCAATTTTACGAACCTGCTCACGGGTAACGGTTCCAGCCTTGTTACGATTTGGCTCACCCGAACCTTTCTTTAAACCAGCCTCTTTAAGAAGAAGAACTGCTGCCGGAGGAGTTTTTGTAATAAACGTAAATGACTTGTCAGAGTATACTGTAATCACTACAGGGATAATCATCCCCGCTTCAGACTGGGTTTTTGCATTGAACTGCTTGCAAAACTCCATGATATTGACACCCTTCTGTCCAAGTGCAGGACCGACAGGAGGAGCAGGGTTCGCTGCACCAGCAGGAATCTGAAGCTTGATAAAACCGAGTACCTTTTTTGCCATAAACTATCTCTATTCAGAAGCTTAAGTTACTTAAGCACCTATTATTGGGAAACTGACTTAACCTGTGAAAAATCAAGCTCTGTCGGCGTACTGCGACCGAAAAAGCTTATCATAACCTTAACCTTCATTCTCTCGAGACACACTTCATGAACAACACCAGTCAACGAACTGAACGGTCCATCAACCACCTTGACAGAATCACCAATCTTGAATGGCGCCTCAAAAACGGAACGTTCTTCTATGGTATTTTCGGGCGAAAGCATCTTCTTTACCTCATCAGGTCTCAAAGGGGTAGGAACATCATCAACACCAAGAAATCCCATAACGGAAGGTATATCAAGGATCAAATTCCTTGTCTGCTTGTCGAGCACCGCCTCAATCAGAACGTAGCCCGGAAAAGCATTTTTCGTTAAACTTCTTTTCTTGCCATTTTTAACCTCTACAAAACGCTCATAGGGGACATAGATCTGCAATATCTTTTCAGCAAGACCGCAACGAAGAACATCTGCGTCAATAGCCTCTTTAACCTTGCGCTCATGACCCGAATAAATCCTGAGTGCATACCAGCGTGCAACCGGAACGCCCTGATCTACAATGTCCTTTTTTTTCGCGCTCATCAATTCTACCTTAACACTTTTGCTTACAATAACTTTCCCATAACGAAATTTATGACCCAGTCGACAAGAAAGGTAAACAAGGCAAGAATACCCGAAACTGTCAGCACAACAATCGTCATCTCCTTGATTTCCTCTTTACTCGGCCAGATAACTTTCCGCATCTCACTGATGACATCACGATAATACTGACCTGCCTTGCCGATATAGTTAGTCATGAATACAAGTGCGAAATAAACTTCAGTGAAAATTTTTTCTGCGTGCACGTCAGGAGGGAATCGAACCCCCAACCTGCGGTTTTGGAGACCGCTGCTCTACCAATTAAGCTACTGACGTATACTATCAATACCCCAAAACACTGAGCTGATGATCGGATTCGAACCGATGACCTCTTCCTTACCAAGGAAGTGCTCTACCGACTGAGCTACATCAGCCTGACACACGAAAGAAAGGCAGTGGGTAGGGGAGGATTCGAACCTCCGAAGACAGAGTCGACAGATTTACAGTCTGTTGCGTTTAACCACTTCGCTACCTACCCATAACATTCAGAGCTGGTGATGGGACTCGAACCCGCAACCTGCTGATTACAAATCAGCTGCTCTACCAATTGAGCTACACCAGCAGCTCACTCAAAAAACAGGGCTGGTAATATAATGACTGGTTTCGATTATGCAAAGAAAAAAGAATTAAATCCTCATCAATCTTTCACCGCAGCAATAAAACCTGCAATCCATATCACGATTTTCCTCGAAACCAGTCTTTGCGAACAAACCAATGCCCTGTCGATCAGTGTGGGAAATACCCGTACACGGTTTTTCTTCAACCCCTTGATTGCCGCTTCGACGACCACGCCGGTTTCCGACATAGGCAGACGGAGGTTTGCCCTGTTATGGCCAGCGTGTTCAAAAAAGCCGGTATTGATAAAACCTGGACAGACCACAACAACCTGTATACCCTTTTCTTTCAGCTCCGCGTAGAGCGCCTCGCTAAGCGTCAGAATAAATGCCTTGGTTGCAGAATAAAGTCCGAGGCCAGGAACACCCTGAAGGGCTCCCAGAGAGGCCACATTGATAATACTCCCCCCTCTCCTTGCAATCATGTCAGGCAAGAGGAGGCGGGTAAGGCGGGCCATTGCCAGCATATTAACCATCATGATCTCCTCGAGCTTTTCAAACGGAATATCATCGAAATCCCCTGCACGAGAGAGGCCCGCACAATTGACAAGCATGTCAACATCTACCGACTGCCTTCGGCAAAATTCGTAAATCCTGGCCGGGCTTTCAGCATCGCCCAGATCCTCGACACACACATGCACCTCCACACCCCTCTTTTGCCGAAATTCTTCGGCAAGAGTCTCCAACCGGTCACCTGAACGGGCAACAAGCACAAGGTTATGACCTCTCCGGGCAAATTCTCGCGCAAAGGCTTCACCTATCCCCATGGAGGCACCTGTGATCAGGGTAAACAACATGGCGGATCAACCCATTTACCCCGCTCTTTAATAAGATTGATGAGCCGTTCTACAGCATCCTCTTCCAAAATATTTTCTTCAACACATTCCCTTCCAACATAAAGGCTTATGCGGTTTTTTCCAGCGCCAACATACCCAAAATCAGCATCAGCCATCTCACCAGGCCCATTAACGATGCAACCCATAATACCAATCTTCAGCCCTTTCAAGTGAACCGTTCTCTGCTTGATAGCGGCGGCAGCCTTCTCCAGTTCAAAATAGGTTCTGCCACAACCGGGACAGGAGATAAATTCAGTTTTCGACATCCTGACTCTTGCACCCTGAAGAATATTGAATGCCAACTGAAGCTCATCATCAAGAGGGAGGCTGGTATCAAAGGCGAGCATGTCGCCAATACCGTCGCAAAAAAGTGTTCCTGCCTGCACTGAAGCGTCGATCAAGGTTTCCAGCTTGTCAGAAGCCTCATTCTTGAAGCGGACGACAAGTGGGTAATCAAGAGAGTTGCTGTTAAAGAGCTGGACGAGCCGGCGATAGACAAAAACAGGCTCTCTTGATATGACCGAAAAAAAGAGGCGCTCGGCACCCCGGCTGCGACTCTTTTTTGCAAAATGGGCAAGCACCTCTGCCGGAACACTGCTTCCTGCACATGCATGAATAAAGCATAACTCAACAACTGCACGGCGCTCACCTTCAAGAAGCTGCAAAAACTCCTCTCCAAGCCGCTCACCCTCAACAATGTCAAATCTTACTTTTGAGACACGGCCAAGCAATCGGGCAAAAAGTTCCACATCTGCGGTAGAAACAACAACAAAGCGGGCCGCCTCACCAAGTTTGCCAAGAAGGAGGTCAAGCGCATCAAGCTCTTCGAAAGTATTGACGCGAAGAGCAACAAACTCCGAGCGAATGGAATCCTGGGGCTTTTCTGGAGCAAGCCTCTGCAGAAGCTCCTCATAAACAGCTTCATGCCCTGAAAGGAGAGCATGCACTTCACTCTCAACTCTCGGCAGATTGTCTCCGCCGACCACCAAGTCTGCAAGGGCAATTTGACTGGACTTCCTTCGCTGATAAGAGAAAGGGTTGAATGGAGGCTCTTCCCTGGAAGAAAGCGCCTTGTGATGTGACTTCCTGTTGCGGCTCTCAATAACATGCTTCAGCGGCAAACTCCCTTTATCACCCTTGACAAGATGAAAGTCATTATACTTTTTGACAAGAGCAAAACCGACGGGAACCTCGTTGACCGGATCCTCCGTCAAGGATACCCTGATGGTATCACCAAAACCATCCTCAAGAAGCGCACCGATACCCATCGCCGATTTAACACGACCCTCATCACCATCTCCTGCCTCGGTTACCCCAAGGTGCAGCGGATAGGGATAACGAAGCTCTGCATCGGCCTTCTCGGCAAGCAACCGATATGCCTGGATCATCACCCTGACATTGGAGGATTTCATTGAAAAAAGCGTATCGTAATAGCCCATCTCCTCGCTCATTCTTGCAAACTCAAGAGCCGCTTCAACCATACCTTCCGCAGAATTTCCATAGCGACTGACAACGCGGTCAGACAATGAGCCATGATTGGTACCAATTCTCATAGAAACTCCGAACTGACGAGCTTTCTCAACCAATGGAGCAAACTCAATCCGAACGTGCTCAATCTCCTTCAGATACTCCTCTTCTGAATACTCATTGTTCGAAAACTTCTGGCTGGTGGCATAATTGCCTGGATTGATTCGAACGTTTTCAACAAATTCAACCGCCTTGAGTGCCGCACGGGCAGAAAAATGGATATCCGCAACAAGAGGCGTAGTAATGCGATCGCGACGGAGCTGATCGCGGATGTTTCGGAGATTTTCAGCATCCCTTTCGGTCGGTACGGTAAGTCGGATAATTTCACAACCGGCCTCATAAAGTCGTCTGCACTGCAAAACGGTTGCAGCCGTATCCATCGTATGCGTATTGGTCATAGACTCCACCCTTATCGGCTGGTATCCTCCCAATGCAAGATTTCCAAAAGCTACTTCGCGGGTTAATCGACGGCGGTACTGATACATTGAACTCATTGAGTCTGTTTCAGGAATAATTATTTCTCTCTGATAATAAAAAGCGTTTCTCCCGGCTTGCGGAAATTGTATCTCTCCCTTGCAGCCTTTTCTATACTATCCGGCTCAAGAGCATACCTGATGCGCAGTTCGTTATCAATAGTCCTCTGCTGCTCAACTTTCTGGCGTTCAAGAAGCATACGGTTTTCAACTTCCATGCGGATCCGTTTCACAACGCCGTAATCGTCAAACAACATCGAAACAACAAACAAGGCAAACGCAACCCTGAAAAAAAATTTCTTCGGATTGGAATGAATATACTCCCAGATTCTTTTGCTAATCTTTTTCACTCGATCAAAACGCTTTTATTTTTCTCATGCTGCTGAAGTCACAAGGGAGGGGAAAAGCAAAGGGAACCCTTTATCAACAAGAGTTCCCTGCAATGTGCCTTATACCCGGAACGCCTTTCTTCCGGGGTAGCGAGCCTGATCGCCGAGCTCCTCTTCAATACGAAGAAGTTCGTTGTACTTCGCCATACGGTCAGAGCGCGACAAACTGCCTGTCTTGATTTGGCCGGCATTGGTTGCTACGGCAATCTGGGCAATGGTGCTGTCCTCGGTTTCACCACTGCGGTGGCTTATGACCGAAGTATAGCCATTTCTTTTTGCGAGATCGATCGCCTGGAGAGTTTCTGTCAAGGTGCCAATCTGGTTAACCTTGATCAAGATGGAATTGGCCACCCCCCGCTCAATGCCCTCTGCAAGCCTTTTGCTGTTGGTGACAAAGAGGTCATCACCAACGAGCTGGACACGCGAGCCAATCTTTTCGGTCAGCACCTTCCATCCTTCCCAGTCATCTTCAGCCATACCATCCTCAATTGAAATAATCGGATAGTCACTGGCCCACTTTTCCCAATATTCAGCCATCTCCAAAGAGGTCAACTCCCGTTTGGATGATTTCTTGAAAACATAACGCTTCTTTGCGGCATCATAGAACTCGGAACTCGCAGGATCAAGAGCAATCATCACCTGTGCATCACCGAGACCACCCTTGTCGGTTGGAGAGCCAATCCTGTAGCCAGCTTTGCCAACAGCTTCTATCACCAGCTCAATGGCCTCTTCATTCGAACCAAGATTTGGAGCAAAACCACCCTCATCACCAACAGAAGTACTCAACCCCTTGCTTTTCAGAAGAGCCTTGAGAGCATGAAAAATTTCTGCACCACAGCGAAGAGCATCAGAGAATGAGTCAAATCCAGCAGGCATGATCATGAATTCCTGAAAATCAACCGTGTTGTCCGCATGGGCTCCACCGTTAAGAACATTCATCATCGGTACAGGAAGCGTATTGGCCATTGTGCCGCCAATATAACGGTAGAGCGGAAGCCCGGAATATTCAGCACCAGCTTTGGCACAAGCCATTGAGACGCCAAGAAGGGCGTTGGCCCCAAGGTTCGATTTGTTCGGTGTTCCATCAAGGGCAAGTAACACCTGATCTATCTCCTCCTGTTCGGTCACAAGCATCCCTTCCAGGGCATCATTAATAACCGTATTGACATTCTCTACCGCTTTGAGCACTCCTTTGCCGAGATAGACTGACGGATCACCATCCCTGAGTTCCATAGCTTCATGAACACCGGTAGAGGCTCCACTCGGCACGGCCGCACGCCCAAATGAACTTTCAGTGTAGACATCAACTTCAACCGTTGGATTTCCCCTTGAATCAAGGATCTGACGAGCAAGAATTTTACTTATAACAGGCATAAAACAATAAATTTATAGTTTTTACATGCTTTCCGTGCATAAAGGAGCCGACGAGGCATCCCCGTGATGGAAGATACTCGAAAATATATCTTTTTTTCACAACCATTTCATTGTTCCCGCAACGGCAAAGAGGACTTTTTTTTGTTTATTGTCTATCAGGTTGCTTTGCTGCAACAAGGCACTGCAACCCGCTATTTCGTCATCAGTCAAAAAAAGGAGTTCTGCCATGCAAGCCGTACAACCGGATCAATTGCGAAACATTGTCATTACAGGCCATGCCGGAAGCGGCAAGACCATCCTCGCTGAATCACTTGCCCTGACTATGGGCGTCATAAATCGACTCGGCACTATTGATGAGGGGAACACCCTCTCCGATTATTCCCTTGATGAGATTCAAAGAAAACACAGCCTGAACACCAGTCTTGTCCATGGATTCTGGAACGACTGCAAAATCAATATTATCGACACTCCTGGCCTGCTCGACTTTCACGGCGACGTCAAGTCGGCAATGCGGGTTGCTGATACCGTGATGATTACCGTCAATACCGCTTCAGGGGTTGAGGTAGGAACGGATACCATCTGGGAGTATACCAAAGAGTATTACAAGCCCACCCTCTTTATTCTGACGAAGCTTGATGCTGACCGAACCAACTTCAACTCTACCATTCAGGCACTCCAGGATCATTTCGGCCATCTTGTCACACCGATTCAGTTCCCCGCCGATGAGGGACTTGGGCACCACACCCTGATTGATGTCCTCTTGATGAAGCAACTTGAGTTCAATCCTGACAAAACCGGAGGAATGAGCATCTCCGACATTCCCGATTCTCATCTGAAGCGTGCCGAGGAACTCCATCAGCAACTGGTCGAAGCCGTTGCCGAGACCGACGAGGCACTTATGACCCGTTTTTTCGAAGAGGGAACCCTTACTGAGGAGGAGTTGAGAACCGGAATCAAATCGGCACTGGTTACCAGAACCTTTTTTCCCGTTTTCTGTACCTCACCATTGCACTTGATCGGAACAGAGCGGCTACTGAACGTCATCGTCAACCTCTGCCCGTCACCGATTGAGCGCGGACCTGAACATGCAATCTGCACTATTGATGAAACTAAAAGCCTGATTCAACCAAACCCTGAAGGACCGACCATTGCCTTTATTTTCAAAACAATGTCGGAACCCCGCGTCGGTGAAATTTCCTACCTCAGAGTCTATTCAGGCCACCTCGAAACCGGCCATGAACTGATTGATGTCCAGACCGGACAACTTGAAAAGCTTGGTCAGGTCTATACTATTATCGGCCAGAAAAAAAATCCCGTTGACAAGCTGCTTGCCGGTGATATTGGCATGGTAGTCAAACTGAAAGATGCACATACCAACGACACCCTGGCCGACAAGGGAACCAGTTGCCGAATCAGCCCCATCATCTTCCCTCTCCCCATGCTGGCGACAGCCATCATGCCCGTAACCCAGGGAGATGAGGAAAAAATTTCCGCCGGTCTGCATCACCTGCACGAAGAGGATCCGAGCTTTACCATTGAGCACGATGTTGAGTTTAACCAGACCATCCTGAAAACCCTTGGTGAAACGCATCTTGATACCATCATCAGCCGCCTTCAGGCAAAGTTTAATGTCAAGGTTGAGATTTCACCTATCAAGATTCCCTACCGCGAAACCATCCGGATAGCATCCTCCGCCCAGGGCAAATACAAAAAACAGTCAGGTGGAAAGGGACAATATGGCGATGTCTGGGTAAAGCTTGAACCACGTGCAAGAGATACCGGATTTATATTTGCCAGTGAGGTTGTAGGTGGGGTTGTGCCTACAAGGTATCTGCCTGCTGTTGAAAAAGGGCTGAGGGAAGCGATTATCAACGGTATTTTGGCGGGTTACCCGGTGGTTGATCTCAAAGCCATTGCCTACGACGGCTCCTTTCACCCTGTCGACAGCTCTGAATTTGCCTTTAAAATTGCCGCGAGCATGGCATTCAAAAATGCTTTCGACCAGGCAAAGCCCTTTCTGCTTGAACCAATTTTTTCTCTGAATGTCTATGCTCCAGAACAGTATACCGGAGAAATCGTTGGTGATATTTCAAGCAAACGGGGAAAAATTCTTGGAATGGATTCTGACGTAAGAATGCAGATCATTCATGCGCTCATACCACAGTCCTCGCTGACAACATTTCATCATGCCCTGACACGACTGACCCAAAGCCGGGCACGATACTCGTACACGTTCAGCCATTACGAAGAGGCGCCGCCCGATGTTGCCCAGCAGATCATTGCTGCAAAGAAGACATAACAGTAGCGCAAAGAGAAAAAGCCCCGAAAAGTTACGGGGCTTTTTTTATGACCAGCCAATGCAGGTACCTACGTGGGTTGCAACAGAAGTTCCAGACACTTTTTTCGTCAACTCCTTATAAGCTGTATTTTTGCAAGGAAAAGATGTAAAAAACGCAACTACTAAAATATTTGGAACATTAATTTTTATATCAGATTTCTCAACAGGTAATAAAACTATGATATAGTCACAATGTATATCGACACCAGCAAGACCACCATCAACGGAAAAAACCTACCAACAAAATCTTTTTCGCGAATCCCGTCATGAAGATGGCAAGGTAACGAATCGCACTCTGGGCAAAATTTCAAAATGTTCAGAAGGTGAAATTGCCCCCATTAAACGTGCCTTTCGAACATTAAAACAAAGTCATCTGGAAATCAGACCGGTTCATGTACGAACCGAAGCCTGCACTCGTGGTCATGTTTTTGTCGTCATGCTTGCCTATAAAATCGAAAGGCAGTTTTCAAAACTCTGGAAAAACTTTGAATGCACCGTGCCGGAGGGAATTGATGAACTTGGTGCCATACGCAGCACAATCGTCACCCACAAAGAGTCAAGCTGTCAGAAAATTGCTTAATCATGGATCGGCTGGTCGGAAATGCTCACCGGCTTGAGGTGACAGGTGAATCATCAAGAAGAAAGAAATTTGGAAATATTGTGTAAATTCTAATTAAAAAATCAGACATGAAAAGGGTGGTACACTTTAACCCGGAAATGAGTGGCACACATTCACCGTAATACTCAGTAAATCCAATGAAAACTAATTCTGACGTGCCAGCAGGTACTTTTACGCATTACGCTTTAAATCAAAACGAATCACTTAAGTCAGTCTCTATCAGCGATCTGTTTTCCGAACTAATAGTACAAACCGCTTTTGATATTAAAGCTACATCACAAAAACAGGCCTTCCTTAGTCACCGGCTTTGGAACAACCTTCAAAGTTACTCAGATGTTCAGTCAATGATGGGTTGAGCTATTAGCAGCTTAGTACTTTTAATAATTTTATTATTATTATTTTTTGATGAATGTATCAGATACTCAAACATTAATAATTATTACTCCGGCTTTTGAAGATCGTGAAGCCTCGACTCGTTTATTCAAAGAGTTGGCAGCAGTAAATCCTAATATATTTGTTGTCGCTGTGGACGACGGATCTGTTCGGGAACCGTTAACACCAATTGCTCTAAAATCATCAGGCCTGAAAGGCGTTATTCTTTCTCTAAAACGTAATGTTGGGCACCAGCAAGCCATCGCGATAGGTATAAACTATGTTGCTGAACATTTTCCCTGTAGCACCATAGTTGTGATGGATTCTGATGGGGAGGATTTACCTGTTTCTATCAATATCATGCTTGAAAAACTCTTATCAGAAGAAATTGATATTGTTGTTGCTCAACGAAAAAATCGTGTTGAAACGCTTGATTTTAAAATTTTTTATTTTGTCTATAAATACCTGTTCAGGATGCTGAGTGGACAAACAATAAGTTTTGGTAATTTTATGGCAATCAAACCTCATGCAGCACAAAGACTTGCTTCGATGGAAGAACTATGGATCCATATTGCAGGCTGTGTGCTTATATCAAAACTTCGCATGAATTCAGTTTTAATCGACCGGGGAGCGCGTTACGCTGGACACAGTAAAATGAACTTCGTAGGATTAGTGCTGCATGGATTTAAGGCTTTAATGATTTTTGCAGAAGAAGTACTGGTAAGAGTTGGTATTGCATGTGCAAGTGTGGCATTGCTCTCGTTTATTGCAATGCCTGTACCTCTTGTGCTCAAAGGATTTGGAATGGCAACGCCAGGATGGTCTTCTGTTCTTTTCGGTTTGCTTATGCTGATATTTATTCAAACTGGAGCATTAACTCTGTTGACACTTCTTCTGACCGGACTCACGAAATTTAATACTTCAACACGCAACTACAGAGATTACATATTGTCATATAGTTTTGTGATAAAAGATGATTTTGACAAGCATCCTCTTCACGGCGTTAACAAATGGAAAGAGAGACCATGAAACGAAAGAAATTAAGTATCTTTGATGTCTTGTTTTTATTGTCTGGAGCAGGAATAATAACCATTGGAAGATGGTTCTCCATAGTTTACCCTGTTCCCTTTAATCCTGATGAAGCGCAGATGGCAGCAAATGCCCTTCGTATTCAACATTTCGGATGGAACTGGGATGCTATTGATGGAACAACCAGCGGACCCTTAAACTCCTTAATTCTTTTGTGGCCAACCCTTTTCGGCGGTGATGTCACATTAAGCCTGTCAAGACTTACCGCAACTCTTTTACTTTGTGCGGTCTTTATCTTGATGTATTTATCCTTAAAGAATATAAGTGACTATAAATTTGCATCAATCGCGTCAATGTCTCTGGCTATATTTTATGCTGCTACTCGACATCCGGATTTTATTCATTATTCAAGTGAACTTTTGCCATTGGCAATCATAGGGACTGGCAATTACCTCATAGTAAACAAATTTATACATTCCAAAAAAGAAAATCGAGGCTATTTTATTGATGTTTTAATTGGTACGTGTATAGGCTCAATATTTTTTGCCAAACTGCAGGCAATACCGATAGCGACTACTCTGTTTTTATTCAATATCTACTCAATTCACAAAACATCAAGAGAGAAAAAAGCACTTTCTATAACAATATTTACAGGAGCAACTGCATTACCATTCTTGATTTTTTTACTCCCACTCTATTTAAATGGTAACTTGACAGATTTTTATAACAGTTACATAATGAATGCGATACTCTATATCAGCAAAATCACTTCCGCATACTCTTTGTACAATCTTGTTACAAAAGATTCTGTACTTATTTTATTTTTTTATTTCTGGCTCTCAATTATTGTATTAGGACTGATGAATCTTGCTTTCTCAAACAAAGATTCAGATGGTCATGTATTTATAATATATTCATTTATCACTCTGATTGCGTCTCTGTATTCAGTTGCACGACCTGGCAGGGAGTTTCCGCACTATTTAATGCTTTCAATGCCATTTTTCGTCTTTTTTGCAGGGTCACTTTTTTCTTGTACACAAAAAAACAAAATCAATAACGCGTATTTTTTTTATACATACCTCTTATTTTTTATTGTTTTACTCTGCGTCGCTTTTATTAGTATTTCGAATCGCGGAGGGATTGCTTCACATTTTTTTCGTTACAAAACAATTCTGCCTTTTAGGGTTGAATGGAAAAATCCAGGGATATTTTCATGGCTTGATTTAAAAAATAATTGTGGACTTGTTTGGGGGTGGATGCCGCAATGGTATTTACTTGGAGGGCTTGTACCGGCAGGTAGAGAATCACATAATGAGACACAAATAAGAAAAAATATCTTAACGGCATATTATCGGCATCGTCTCGTCAATGATATCAAAAAAAGTTCTCCTGATATTATTATTGATGCCGTGACCGGGCACAGTTTTGGATTTAACAATAATAAAGAAAATGGAATCAACTCATTTCCTTTGCTTTTGAATTTTATAAAAAACAAATATGATCTTGTATTGGACGATGGCTTTTATCGAGCTAAGTGTCCTAAAATTTATTTAAGCCACTTTGCCAAAAATAACTATAACAAGAAAATTATTAAAATCAAAAGCATAACAGGAGTCACAAAAAACATTACAAATGACAGCATTAATTCATTAAATAACCTTAATGACTGCAGCGTAACTGAAGACTCATGTATTGATTACTGGCTGCTCCCTGATAATCAACTTGGTTCTTTTAAAGTTATTTTTACTCAGAATTACTTTGTAAACAAAATAATGATTCTTAATACAAATGACGGCAAGAATTTTGATCACGCTACAAGCAGTATTGCTTTTTCGCTTATAAAAAGCGGAAAAGTTGTTTATTATGGACGCAAAAATTTATCACCTTATCCATATTGGACTACAATAAAAATCTCTCCATATTTATCGGATTCTATTATTATTGATATATTAGGTTTTAAAGGAATTGGCGCAGGTTTGAATGAGATTAAAATTTTTCATTCTATCAATAATCACATCAATGAAGTGGCATACCAGTAGAATTAATAAACAAGCCAAACTGATTATCCTGAAACAAATATAATGTATACAAATCAATTTAAGTTGAAAGGCATAGAAACGGAATATACTCTATAATCAGTTTCGAGCATATCTTTTCAGCATGAAATACGGGACTGTTCATCTATTTCCTTCCGACCTATAGTTCAAAAATCACGCGCATTAAAAAGCATTATCAGAAAGCGTAATATGAATTGATGGAATTCAAAACCCGAAATGTTCAACCCTTTGAAAAAGATATCAGCAAAATACTATCTGGATTTGACATCGATTATTGAATGAATTTTTAAGGAGTACTTATCTTCTTCCCGTCGTTAATAAATAAACAGACCATGAAACTATACAAGAACAGTATATTTGATTTTTTGTTTTTATTGTTTGGATCAGGACTAATAACCATTGGAAGATGGTTTTCTATAGTTTACCCTGTTCCTTTTAATCCTGATGAAGTACAGATGGCGGCAAATGCTCTTCGTATTCAACATTTTGGATGGAATTGGGATGCTATTGATGGAGGAACCAGTGGGCCATTAAATTCATTAATTCTTTTGTGGCCAACTCTTTTCGGTGGTGATGTAACATTAAGTCTAACGAGAATTACAGCGACTCTTTTGCTTACTGCTGTTTTTATTTTATTGTATTTATCATTAAAAAACATAACTGATTATAAATTCGCATCAATCCTCTCGATTTCTTTAGGTATATTTTATTCTACCACTCGGCATCCGGATTTTATCCATTATTCAAGTGAACTTTTGCCATTGACCATTATATTTACTGGCAATTATTTCATAGTAAAAATATTTATACTTTCACAAACAGCAAATCGAAGCTACTTTATTGATATTTTAATTGGCATTTGTACAGGTGCAATATTTTTTGCCAAGCTGCAGGCGATACCTTTGGCGACTATTATGTTTTTATTTAATATCTACTCCATTCACAAGACATCAAGAAAGCATAAAGGTCTCCATATAGCAATATTTACAGGCGCAACAGCATTACCATTCCTGATTTTTTTACTACCACTCTATTTGAATGGTAACTTTGCAGATTTTTATAACAGTTACATAATTAACGCATTTCTATACATTACTAAAATCACTACCGCATACTCGTTATACCATCTTGCTGCAACCGATCCTGAACTTTTTTTTATTTTTCATTTTTGGCTATCAATCATTGTTTTAGGACTATTAAATCTTGTTTTTTTTAACAGAAACAAACAGAGTTATATATTTATTGTCTATTCATTTATAATTTTGCTTGCGTCTATATATTCAGTTGCACGACCTGGCAGAGCGTTTACACACTATGTAATGCTTGCAGTTCCATTTTTTGCCTTTTTTGCAGGATCTCTTTTTTCGTTTACACAAAAAAACAAAATAAATATATTTTATTTTTGCACGTATCTCCTGTTTTTTATTGTTTTCGTTACCGGTGCTTTTCTTAATATTTCAAATACTGAAGGCCTTTCTTTACATTTTTCTCGTTACAAAACAACTCTGCCATTTAATGTAGAATGGAAAAATCCCAAGATATTTTCATGGCTTGATTTGGAAAATAATTGTGGACTCGTTTGGGGATGGATGCCGCAATGGTATTTGTTTGGAGGTATAGTTCCGGCAGGCAGGGAAACAGAGAATGAAACACAAATAAGAAAAAATATCTTAACAACTTATGGCCAGAATCGTCTTATCAATGACATCAGCAGAAGTGCTCCTGATATTATTATTGATGCGGTAACAGGAAAGAGTTTTCACTTTAACAATAACAAAAAAAATGGAATCCATTCATTTTCTTTACTTTCGAATATAGTTAATACTAAATATGATCTTTTATCAGAAAAAGAATTTTATCAAAAAAAATGTCCCAAAATATATTTAAGTCACTCTGCAAAAAAAAGCTATGATTTTAAAATTGTTAAAATTAAAGCCATAACAGGAGTTACAGAAAACATTAAAAACGACAGCATTAACTCATTAAAAAATCTTAATGACTGCAGCGTAACCGAAGACTCATGTATTGATTACTGGCTGCTCCCTGATAATCAACTTGGCTCTTTTAAGGTTATCTATACTAATCATTACTTTGTAAACAAAATAATGATTCTCAATACAAATAATAGTAAAAATTTTAATCGCTCCACAAGCAGAATTGCTTTTTCGCTTATAAAAAACGGAAAAGTTGTTTTTTATGGACGCAAAAATTTATTACTTTATCCGTATTGGACGACAATAGAAATTCCTTCATATTTATCTGATTCTATTATTATCGATATATTAGGTTTCAAAGGAATTGGCGCAGGACTTAATGAGATTAAGCTTTTTCATTCCAACAATAATTTTCTCAGGTAAGCGATAAAAAATAATTCACTCCGTACTATCAGCCTATTATTTTATAATCCTCTCATATTTGTCTTTCTTATTACCAGAATAATTTTGCAGAGCGCTTAATATTTAGAAAAATACCTTCAACACAATCACTCAACTTTCAGAGTCCAGATAAAACTAATTATCAGGAATAGATAAGTTGTATGTACTTGAAAAATATTTAGAAAATTATAACAAAGATATAGTTTCAAAACTATCATTATACTCAAAAGAGTGACACGACATCCTGGATTTCGATGCAGGAATTGGAACGCTTGCATGGTTATGGCAATCAATGAATATAGCCAAGCCAGATTGTTTTGACATTGATGTTAAATTATGTACAATCTTGAATGAACGAGGATTCAATAGTTATAACAGCCTTGAATCACTGCACAAAAAATATGATGCAATATATACAGCAAATGTTCTTGAGCATATTAAAGACGATGTTGAAATTTTAAAACAAATTAATTCAAAATTAAACCCTGACGGGCATTTAGCAATATATGTACCGGCTTTTATGTTCCTTTATTCAAGATTTAATGCCTCAATAAGCGGTCAACAACAAGTCGCTCCGTACTCTCAAGTCATCCAAGCCTGATTCCTTGATGTTTCCATTTTTTAGTACAGAATCAATTCTTGTGAAGCGCTTATGTAACTAGCCTGAAAGCGTATCCTATTTAAAAAAATAACACTGATCGTTCAAATAGAAGTGAACTGTTTTTAAGGATTTTCTCGTCTGTAAAGAAATTTATCTCAGTTATATAATTTTGATATATCAAGCCGTGGAGGGAGTTGGACTTTCATAAACCTGACATCATAAGTTTGTTCCCATTGCTCTTTATTACTCACAGGCATAATAGAGAACGATTTAACTTTTTTATTCATTAAATAATCCCTATCCCCATAAAGCAGCACAAATTCGCCCGTATTTTCAATCAATGGAGACAGCAAAAAACCGGATTTTGCCATTCCGGAAATCATCCTGTACGTTTTGGTTGCGCCATTCTCAAGATATACTGTTATTTTAAGCTGACCGGGTTTATACAAAATATTTATAAGTTTTCCATACAAATTTCGGTTTATTGATAATTCGACAAATATTGGATTCGAGCCACTTGGAACTGGTACTCTATCACCAAATATGAATGACCCTTTTCCAGTCAATAACGGCTCAGAAACTTTCGATGCAGATTTTTTTTTGCGGAGATATAAATAATCACCAACAAATAAAGTCGGCTGATAATATTTTATAATCAAAGGCCAACTGGCACCATCCTCAATGGAAGGAAGACGACCATCTATAGGGGCTACTTGAAAAATAATATTATCGGGCGCACTCTTGCTCAGTAAATGATTTTGGTTTTTCTTGACAAGACCAACAGTATAAGCCGAGTAACTTTGAAATACAGGGCGAGGATTCCATTTATTTTTAGATGCAATCAAGTAAGACTGATTATATGAATAAATATCCGTAGAGCCCTCAAGCAATGGAAATTTTGCTTTATCATTGATCCGGCAAAGGGCATTTTTAAAATCATTATCAAAGCGCTTATTTTTATTCCATCTACTTATAATTCCATCCCACGCAGAAAAATATGTTGTTGTGATTTTGCCATAAAAGCTTGCTATAGAGGTCTTTACGTAATGACTATTAATACTTGTGTAAACAAATAAAGATAGCAGTAAAACAACTTGCCTCCAACGCGAATGAAAAGTGAAAGAAAAAAATAATGCTGCAATTAATATCGACGCGCCAGCTATTAATGCGTGCCCATCATGACGAACGAAGCCGCCTTTAAATGCCATAAATAAGTATATAAAAAATGCAGACCATATAAATATTCTAAGATTTATGGGCATCCTATTCTCACGATAAATAGCAACCAAAATTACAAATGTAGCGACAAAAAAAAAGAAAATATCATCAAAAAAGCCATTAAGGGCCATAGCTTCTGAGTAACCAGAGATAATCTCTGCCATTGAAGCAAAATATGACGGGAAATTTATAATTGATTGGCCTGATACAACCCAGAAAAAAACACTAAACAAAACAGGTGAAACAACAGCAGCTATCGCTTGACCCCACCTGTGATTTATAACAAATAAAAGAAAAGCCAAAAGATCTATAAATAAACACAAAATAAGTATTGATCCCTTGATTAAAGGTAACAATCCAAAAGCCGAAAAAAGAATTAATGTCAAAACAATAACTGCATTATTGTCAATAAAAATATTATCTTTTGAGGTGATTGAGTTAAAGCAAAAAAGTGAAACAAGTAAAGGGTACGAAAATAATAGTGCGTCACGGGAATACATTAACCCGGCCAAAGCCACTACAAAAACAAATACAAATTGTGGACGACTTTTATTTGTCAAATAAAATAACGCAATCCAGTAGCAAATAGCCAAATAAATTCCTCCAGCCATCATGAGATGATCGGTCGCTGGATGATAAGCTTTTGTATAAATTGATGCGTATGGCCCAAAAGTAAATATAATATCACGCCCAAAAACGAAACCTTGTTCGTTAGCTTGATTCATCCCTATTTTCCAGGATGGGTCTAAGCCTTCGCCCGGCATAGTTGGGAAAAATGGTACAACTATGCAAAATACAGTGACAAAAAGAAGCAGTTGTACAACTACCTTCAAGAACACTCTGATTAAATCTCGATGCATAATTTTATGCTAATGATGCATTTCAGAAAACCATTACAATACTTAAGACAACTGCACGTTATTACTTTTTTGGGCTCTTCGTTGAATTCAATGTGTTGAGGCGAGACAAAAACACTTCACAATACAGCAAGAAGGTTAAGATTTCTACGATAAAATAATGTTTTGGTTCGGTGGCTTTCGCAGTTCTTAAAGTCCCTTGCCAAGGCTTTTAGACGCTATATTTTGTTTGCATGCAGACTATTTTAGCGCGTTAGTCTTTTCTTGCTTAAATCGACAAAGACGCCGTTTCTATGGCTTGTTTTTATTCACTTTTCTTTCATCGTCGGGTTTCATTCTTAGTTATCCGATGAATCAATATTACGCATTCCCAACTCTTTCTGACTCTATTCCCACGAAAATCTGCGGAGACCCAAAAAAGTTACGACTGGCAAATTTTAAAATTATTGATTGCTATTATTATGATTGTATTGGCTTTTTCGCCTTGTTAGCTATCAAAATATTTGGCTATAAGTCTAAATTTAAACCTGGTTCAGACAGAAGTTTTGAGTTGTACGGCAAATATATCTATCCGATCGGAAAATGGTTAGACGTTTTAGGTGCAAGATTTTTATTTGGCAAAACATAGTTGCTATAGCAAAAAAATTGAATAAATAAATTTTTAACTGCATTTACTATGATTTACATGTCACAAAGCAAAATTGTGATAAAATCAATATAAGTGAATTATTTTTTTTGCGGATAACAAGAATTTAACTTTACATATCTTATAAAGATGCTTGTTCGTTGAAAGAATATTTTTTATGCCCGATATAGCTTGTAACTATCGGAAAAATTAAACCTATAGCATGGGCTATCTCCGATACAAACTGCTTAAATCCAAAATAAGGAAGTACGTAGTAAGCAAGCCCGAGACTAATTATCCATGTCTGTAACACGGCAACCAGATTAACCAGAATAAAATATAATACTGAGTGTCGGATTCTTTGCTGGCTTTCCTTGAAAACAAATCGTTTCGCCAGAATAAATGCGGTGATCATCCCAATGATATACGCAAGGAGAATAGCAATCGAATAATCAACGAACCGGCTTAACAAAATTCTGCTGGTAAAATTTACAAGTGCTGCCATCCCTCCGGTTAAAAGAAAAAGTGCAAACTGTTTTGAATTATATTGCTTTATCATTGCGCAACTTTTTTAGCAAGTCCCCTTCCGTATCCAATTCCTTCCGATATACCCCGATCTTCTGGATAATAATATGAAGTATCAGCAACCCACAATCCATTTACCGGCAAATGGACTGGAGGCAGTGTGTTGAGGTAGCCTGGCCCACAAACAGGCTGTGCAAAGCGATATCGACTGACATGCATCTGAACAAAGTCTTCGTCAGTAATGGCCGGATTAATAGCTTTTATGTACCTTGCGACCTTATCCAAAAAGATTTTATCATTATCCTGATATTTTTGATGTTCACCGGGCATGTAGAACGGCACATAGACAATATGCTGATCACCCAAAGGCCGAAGATTGGTATACTCGACCATACCTGGGATATCCATAGCAGGGTCATTTACGTTCAGCCAGAAATTACTGGTGACCTGCTTTTTAAGTTTAGCAATAACACATACCACGGCAATGTTTTTCACAGAGGAAAATGCCTGTAGCAAATATGCCGGCAAATCCGGAATAATCGCAGGGATATAGGGAAGAGGAATCGTACTGACAACCTTTTTAAAAGGATGAAACTTCCCGCCGGTATAAACCCCCTCCACCGAACCATCCGTTATCTTTACCCGCTCAACGGTACTGCTGAGTAAAAACTCCCCCCCTCCCCGCTCTATGAACGATTGCATCGACTGAAGCAGAGTAGACGAGCCACCTTCGAGATAGCCAAGTTGTTCCTGAAATAGATTAGAACGAGAACGGCCAATGCGTCGGATTCTGCTCCAAATCCATGCGGCTGAAAGCTCCTGGGTATACTCATAAAACTTGTACTCAAAGAGTTTGCTCCAGAGCACATTGTAAGCTTCGCTTCCTGCCCAACGCTTTATCCAGCCTGTCGCTTCGATGTGGTCAAGTGGTTTCCAATCAGTTCTTTTTGTGGATAAAAACGCATGCAACCCGTAACGAAATTTAGCAACCATGCTCAGGCCTGAAAATCGGAGCAGTGCGAGCGGATTACCCCACGGCTGGAGTTTCCCCTGATAATAGTACCCCATGCTCGTTTCAACCCAGCGCATCTTGTTTTCAAGATAAAGTTCATGCAACATATCCAGAAAGGCGCTGTCAGAAATGCAATGAAAATGATAGTAACGTTCTATGTCAAGAGCGCCAAAATCAAAGGTTGCCGTCATTCCTCCCACACGGTCATCAGATTCGAAAATAACTGGAATAGAACCCTGCTGAACAAGTTGATAAGCCACCCCGAGACCCATCGGACCGGCACCGATAACAGCTATACGCTCACCGCTCATACACTAAAACTCCAGTTTGACCCTGCTGTACTCCGGGTCATTAAAGGTTTCATCGATTGCCTTGGCAAACGGTGTGGGCTTGACGCTGAAAATGGAAGGCCAGTCAATCACTTCAAACGCGTCACCGGCAGTCAGTGCTTTCAGTTGCGATGCCGTGAAGGGAGGATTGCAGTCGAAAAGGGACCAAAATCGAAGCAGCAGAGAAAAAAAGGTATAGGGAATGTGTATAATCCAACATCTGGAGTGGGTTGCTTTTTTGATCTGACGGATGATGTCAATATAGGTGACTTCTTCGAGCCCGGTAATGTTAAACACGTTACCCGCCATACCTGATTCAAGACAGCTTATGATGATGGCGCAGAAATCGCCAACGTAGAGAGGCTGACGCATATAACGTCCATGCCCCGGAATGGGAAAAATCGGGACTTTTTTCATGAAGCGCGAAAGCCAGCCAAGGTGCTTTCTGTCGAACCAGCCGAACATCAAGGTCGGCCTGAGCACAACACTGTTGATACCGCTTGCCAGAACCATTTTTTCCTGCTCTTTTTTTGTGTTGGTGTAATGGTCATCTCCAACGGATTCCACAACCGAAGAGCTGATGTGAACGGTATAGGGAATCTTATACTTTTTGATCTGATTGATGATCAACCCGGTCGTCGTAATGTTATTGCGGACAAACGGTTCCGCATGAAGATCTCCGATCTGTGCCTGAAGCATGACAACAGCATTCGCTCCATCAAAATGCTTTTGCCATGCACCAGGGAGAGCCAGATCGGCATATTCGACCGTTATGTCGGGGTGCATACGTTGAAGCACTCTTAGATTTGCCTTGTGTTTATCGAGCACGACAAGATTGCGGTAGCCTTTGCGTTTCAGAAACGCCACAAGGTTTTGTCCAACCAGCCCCGCTCCACCGGGTAAAATAATTTTTTTGTGTTTCATCAGGGGCATTGTTCACTCTTCTTGAGCAGAGATGACTTTATTGACTCTACCATGAACAATCCCATTCCTGTAAACAACAAAATAGCCCCAATACCATACATATTCTTTCTTGATTTTTCTTCATAAAATCCAAGCCCTTTACGGGTATTCTTGCTGTTCACAACAGGGGTGAGAAGGGAGCTGATTGTTGCATTGTCGAGAAAGTATTTCAGACGGACTGCATTGGGGTAAGGTATTTCCTCATAAGGAGCTTTTTGTAAAAAAGTAGAGTCACCTGTTGCAAGGTAACCACGAATATTCACTTCATTGCGCAAGCAAGCGGCTTTTTTTGACTCAATATCTTTAATCATTAAAGGAAGAAAATAACCCAGACCACCAACGACAAGCACAAACCAGACAAGTGCGCTGTTTATTAACAACTTGCCAGTCACTTCTCCCTGCAGCACGAACAGAAGGCAGTAACCGTTAAGCAGAATCCCTATGGCTAAAAGGTCAAGATATCTGGATGACAGAATCCCGGATGATCGGCCATAGGCTACGGCAAGAATTTGCCCTGCCACCCAAAGGCAAAGAGAAAAAATAAACCAGGAATGATCTGTTGCAGAACGATTGTTTTGAACATGCCTGATGATAAAAAGCACTACAGGAATATAAAGTAGCCCACTTCCAGTAGCACGTGAAATAGCTATAACAAGATCAAGCAAGGATTTGGCTTTGAGTCCTGCATGGTGTGGCATAACGGGTGTATAATAGATCGCTGTAGCACATACCATGGCAAGCAAAATAATGAGCAGCAATGTGGCCCGTGTTCTTTGAATGCCGCAAATCCAGCGAATCACCAATATCCCGACGCCAGCGGCGATGGTTAAAGCACCGGATGCAAGCGAAAAAAAGCTGAGCAATGCTGAAAAAACAAGAACCGGAAACCACCGTTTAGGAGCAGTGTGAAACTGAATAATCGCCCACAAAAAAAGAAAGCTGAACAGGAGCAGAAAATAAAATTGAGACTGGAATCCGGCCAAGATATTTTCATGACCGTAAGGCACGGCAAAGAGCAACGATGCAAAGAAAAAAAAGGCAAATTTTATGGCTCTCTGCAACCCCTTTTGCATTAAAAAAAGCAAGAAAACTAATGCGACTGTGTGAAGCATGGCGTTGACATACATCTCAAACATGGGATCCCAGACGCCTTTGTTGAGATAGAGAAGCAGCAAACTGAGAGCCCTTGTAGTAAAAATCCGATGTTCGTTATGGTTGGCAAAAAAATCTATCCACCTCAATGTCCCTTCAATCCAGGGACTATAGAGTAAATTAGCCTGAGCATCCCACTGGTCCCAAAATGGGATTGAGCTGCCAAAATTGGAAATAACGAGGGCTTTGACACCGAAAACAATAAAAACAAATGCAAGATAGAAAAGTAAGCTACTGCTTTTTTCCTGACTTTTGATCGTATCAGACTTTACTTTCATACAATTGAATTAAAGATTGACTTTTTTGAAAACGAACGATGGTAGATGCACTATGACTGCCATGATATATTTCCAGAACCACGGGGTGTAGAGTGTATCGGTTTTCTTTTCGATGGCACGAACAATATCACAGGCAATCTTTTCGGGCTCAGCAACAAGCATTGCTGGCATGGTGAGCCCGTTAGTCATTGGTGTAGCAACAAGTCCTGGTTTAATAATAAGCACATGGACGCCCGACTTAAAGAGCCGAGCCTGAAGACCTTCACAAAATGCCGTTATTGCGGCTTTTGCTGTTCCATACACATAATTTGAGGGACGCCCCCGGTCGCCAGCCACAGAACTTATCACTGCAATGGTACCTGCATGCTGTTTTTCAAACATAGTCGCGAGCCGTGTAAGCAATGCCAACGTACTGACAGCATTGGTTTCAAACTCAAGCAGGGCCGTTTCTGCATCCTGCTCGCAAGCTTTCTGATTGCCAAGGGTTCCATGAGCTATGAGTACAATGTCAATAAATCCCAACGTTTTTTCGGCATGCTCAAGCACAGGCTTATGCTTCCCCCGGTCATTAACATCAAGCAAAACAAAATCAACGGCTGATGCTCCTCGAATTTTCAGATCAGCAGCCAAAGAGGCAAGCCTCTCGCCATTTCGGGCCATGAGGTACAATCTTGCACCCTCTCTGGCATAGCGCTGTGCTGTTGCTTCGGCAATGGCTGAAGTTGCGCCGATAATGAGAATTTTTTTCATGTATCAAGTCCTAAGCGCCGCGATTGATAAGAGGCAAACATTCCTATAGTCCCATACTGCTCCCTGATTGCCTGAAATTCTTGCCAGCGGGAGTAACTTTTTTTAAACGTTTGTTCACTCATTCGTACATCTTTAGTGAGATAAATCCTTCCCCCATAATCAAGCACCATGGCATCAAGACGCTCAAGCAGTGGAAAAAGCCCCTCTTCAATTTTGAAATCAAGAGCAAGAGTATAGCCTTTTAGAGGAAAAGAGAGATAATTGCTGTTCTGTTCTCCAAAAACTTTCAAGACTGCGAGAAAAGATCCTTTGCCGGACGCGACAATTTCCTTTAAAATTCTGCTCATTCCTTCATGACCAGCCTCCTTGGGAATCACAAACTGGTATTGGGTAAATCCATTTTTTCCATACAACCTGTTCCAATGCTGAATGCCGTCCAGCGGATAGAAAAAAGATTCATAGTGAACCCTCTGGCGTACCTCTTTTCGAATTATTCGGTTATAGTATAAGCTATTAAACAATCGGATAGAAAAACGGTTCAACAAATTTGAGGGCATATCTACCGGTATGGTTATCGGATATTTTTCTTTTCCAGCAAAGTCATTGCCTGATGCATGTTCACCCATCATCAGCAGTGAACGACCGAGGGAGGAACCGGTAGCGAGGCAGTCGATCCAGGCAACAGAATAGGTTGTTGCCTGATTTGCTTCAAACAGCGCCAATAGCTCACTGAGATTGGCAGCCTTGATGGTTTGTTGATCGATAAAGGTCGTATGAACTGGCTTGAGTCGGAGAGTAACTGAGAGAATAATTCCGGTTAACCCCATTCCTCCGCATGTAGCATGAAAAAGTTCAGGATGTAAAGTGCGCGAGCACTGCAGAACAGTATCAGGGTCAAGAAGCAGTTCTATGCTTTCAACATACTCACAAAAACAACCTCTGAGATGATGGTTTTTACCATGAACATCACTTGCCACAGCCCCTCCGAGCGTTATGTACTTTGTTCCCGGCGTTACTGGCAAAAACCAGCCCATAGGAACAAAGACATCAAGAAGAGTTGCAAGAGAGACTCCGGCATTGCTGGTAACAACTCCAGTCTCCCTGTCAAAATTAAGGAGATGGTTAAGAGAACGGGTTTCGAGCATCAGCATTGCTAATGAGCTGTCGCCATAACTTCGACCGAGACCACGGGCAATGATCCCCCCCACACCACCGTTCTGCACCTCAGTTTTGAAGCTCGACAGAACGAGAGGAGCGACTATTTCTGTTTTTATGACCGGATATCGGCCCCATCCATGTATGCTTTGCAAGGGGTTCATTGCGTACTTTTTATTCTTCCGGAGACATCGGATAATGAAGCGATCTACAAGGCCAGCCAGAAAATAATACCAAAAACAAGACCTGAGAGAAGGCTGATTTTGTCGGTGACCGCATAAATAACTGGATCATCATGCATTTCACCCCGGTTAGTCAGCAGCCATAACCGGGTAATCCAGAAAAGCAAAACAGGACAGGCCGCCCATATAATCTGCGAATGGTGATACATTGCTATGGTTGACTGATCCTGAATATAGAGGGCAAGCACCATCACTGAAAGATAACCGGATGCTGCACCGAGAGAGGAGATCATTTCAAGGTCTGCGGGATAGTACCCTCTTCCTTTGGTTTTTTCTTGGCTGTTATTCAGCCGCGCTTCCCGTAACTCAGAATATCGTTTAACAAGAGCAAGACTCAGAAAAATGAACATTGAGAATGCAAGCATCCAGAATGTGGGAATCAGGTCGCAGGCAAATACCCCGGCAAGAATCCGAATCGTATAGAGCAGGGAGAGCGTAATGATATCGGCCGCAGTCACTCTTTTTAAAACGATGGAATAGGCGAATGTGGCAATAAAATATGTACCAAGAATCAAAGTAAAACGCCAGGGCATAATGAGCAGCGAACTGCCAAATGCGGTAAGCAGCAGGAGGGGAACTGCAATGATGCCTGTTTTGATTGAAAGTTCTCCTGATGCAAATGGACGACTTCGTTTTGTCTTGTGATGACGATCGTCCTCAAGATCCATAATATCGTTGAGCACGTAAACGCTCGAAGCGCAAAGCGAAAAAAGAACAAAAGCCATCAGTGCATTGAACAGTATTGTCGTGTTGAGCAATGCGTGCGCAGCAAGGAGCGGCACAAAAATCAGCATATTTTTCATCCACTGATGGGCCCGTAATGCCTTGATCCATAAACCGAAAGGCCTGTGCGGACTTTTGATAATGCGCTCAATAGTACCATTTTGGGCTGCACGCTGCTCTACACCCTTTTCCGGATTGACAAGGTAAGCTTTTGCGGCCGATGCCCAAACCGGAATATCAGCATGAGAGTTACCGGCGTAATCAAATCCTCCCTCACCAAATTCTGCTACAAGACAATCCCTTTTTGTATGGGAAGAAAGGTTATAACGATCAGCAGTGGCGAATACCCTGTCAAAAAGGTTTAGATGATCAGCAATCTGATCCGCATATATTTTGTGGCTGGCCGTTGCAAGGATAATTTGCCGATTTTTAGCTCTTTCAGTTTCAATAAGCGCAATGACTGCAAGGTTATACGGCAACACAGAAACATCAATGCTGACTCGCTTTGCAAGTTCTGTTTTCAGATGAGACTTACCCCTGAAAAGCCAGATACATGGTGATAACGATTGGAGCGGAAATTGCCTTATAAACAAAAACAACGACTGATACAACAAATCCGTACGGATGAGGGTACCGTCGAGATCAACAACAAGAGGTATCTTAGTGTTCATTCACTCAAACAGCCCTGTAAAATTTTTTTACTCTGTGCCAAAGGCACCCTAAGCTTGCTACAGGCGTCAAGACGCTTAACGAAATAGAACCACGGCATTTGCCACCCAAACACTTTGAATATTACAAAATATTTCTTTAAACTGGAAAGAGAAAGGATGTAGATCAAAGCGAATACCCGAAGCTGTGACACATTGTTTTTATAGAACACTACCAGGAATTATTTTATTAAAGACCGCACACCAGTAAAAAGGAAACATTGCTTATGACGGACCTCCGAAGAATTTTGTATGTGCATATCGGAACTCACAAAACCGGCACGACATCTTTTCAGGCATTCCTTCGGAATAATGTGTCGGTATTAGCATCTGCCGGTATATACATACCGACGGCTGGTACAATTTCAACAATATCGGGTCACCACAATATTGCTTGGCAATTATGTGGAGACACAAGATACTCTGAGGCTTGCGGATCTATTGATACATTGGCAAAAGAAATAGAAAATTGTGGCGCGGATAAGGCAATACTCTCTTCTGAAGATTTCGGACACCTCATCAGTGTGCGGAGTGGTTTTAATGAAATTGAATCCAAATTCAACTCTATAGGTTGGGACGTTTGTTTTATAATAGTGTTTCGAGATCAGAAATCTTATGCGTGGTCGCTTTACAGGGAATTTCTTAAGCATCGCTATGTAAAATCTTATCAGTATTTCCTTTGGGAGGTTTTAACAAAAGGTGTTGTATCGCTTACAGGGAATTATTATGAACACTTTAATTATTACTTATATCTTGAACGACTTCGCGATCTGACCCATAGCCCAGTCAAAGCACTGTCATACAATAAACTAATAAAAGAAAAACAGGGTTTAATCAAAGGTATACTAAATATTGTTGTTGATGACAATCAACTATTCGACATTTCAATAACCCAAGAGTATCTAAACACCAGCAATGATCTTCATCGCAACACCAGAGAATTTTTTTATGAACAATGTATAATGGTGAAATATGTCATTTCAAATATTCGCCTTTTTTTAAGGAATCGTCTATCATTTTAGGCTTTTTTTGCTTATTTAATCTTCGATTTTCGAGGGTATGGGGATTTGTGACGCGCATAATCCAACCTTGACCCGTAGAGCAAAACGAGAGCGTCTGCTCCCGCAACAGCACGACTGGTACTGACGATGGTGCTGATTTGTTCGATCGACAGGGGCATGGCAGAAGGAGCTACTGCGTTGATTTTGCGCTGGCAGCAAACCATCCATTCACCTCTTCAACGTCGGTGGCAGAAAGGGAGCCTGCGGTCTGTTTGAGCATGATACGGTTGAGAATGTACTGGTAGCGCGATTTTGCAAGATCTTTTCTGCTTGCAAAAAGCTTCTGCTGGGCATCGAGCACATCAACGTTACTGCGCAGTCCTGCTTCAAACCCTTTTTTGGTGCCGATCAGTGCAATTTCACGCGACTTCACCGCTTGTTCGTAGGCATGGATCTGGGCAATACCGGTAACAATACTGTTATAATATTTGCGTACGTCAGATTGAACTCCCCTTTCCTGCAGCAGGAGCTGCTCCTGGGCCTTGAACCATTTTGCACGAGCTTGGCGCACCGAAGCACTGACATAGCCTCCGTTGTAGATTGGCATACTCAGTTGCAGACCAATCGAATAGGTATCGTAAATAGAGCCGATTGAAGAGGTGGTTTCACTATTTGAATAGTTTCTTCCGCCAACAAGGTCAACTGTCGGATAACGGGAAAATTGCTGTTTATCGATCTCCTTTTTTGCGATCTGAATTTCCTGATATCCACCGATCACTCCGTGATTATTTGTCAAAGCCATGTTAATCCAGAACTGAAGAGTCGCAGGTTCCGGCTGAGATAAAACAAGCTTGTCAGGTAAAAGTTTACAGAGCGAATCAGGATAATGCCCGGTCAAATTCTCCAGTTCACGACGGGAAAACTCCACGCCGTTGACAATCTCCAGACCACTGGCCAGTACTATATCATAATTGGCCTGCGCCTCATTGCACTCGGTAATAGTACCAAACCCTTTTTCAAAGCGTCGTTTAGCCTGCTGAAGCTGTTCCTGTGCCGACTTGATAAGCGTCTGGCTGAATTCGAGATTATCCTCGGCATAGAGTGCATTGCAATAGACCTCTGTTGTTCTCACAATCAAGGCAGCATCCTCTTTCTGAAGATCAATATCGCTTTTTGCCGCGACTAACTTGGCCTGTTTGTATGCGGTATAATTCGCCATATTAAGCAATGGCTGCCTTATCGACACGCCGTAGTTGGCCGTGCTGTAAAACTGATCCTTGTTGACCGGGACAAGCTTGCCTTTATTGTTATAACCTTGCGTTGTACTCATAGTCTCGCTGCGACCCCGTGCGGCACTCACGCGTATAGTCGGACGCATCTGTGCCCTTGCCTTGTCGACCTCTTCGCGATATATCTGGTTATCTGCCTGTGCCGCACCCAGCCGGGCATCGTACTCCCTTGCATCCTGCCAGGCCGTCGAAAGATCGAGCGGGTCGCCATAGAGAGGAAGAGCGGTAAACATCACTGCCGCAACAATCACGGATATCAATAGCTTCATGATCGACTCATTCATCGTATTTGATTTTTTTACCCTGCACTATTCCTCTTTCATTGATGGTCTGATGCGCTGGAGGAGCGGATCAAGAAGGTAGGTCAACAGTGAACGCTCACCTGTCCTGATAACAACCTGCACCTGCATTCCCGGCTGCATTTCATGCTTTCCGAGTGACTTCATCCCTTCAGGGGTTACAGAGATACGTGCAAGGTAGTAGGTTGCACCGGGCATCGCCGGATTGACCTGTGGCTCTGTTACACTATCTTTCGAGAGCGACTCAACCACTCCTTCTACAACAAGCTGGGGAGAGTGGGAAAATGAAGCAAAGCTCACATTGACCGGCAACCCTTTTTTGATGCTGTCGATCAGATGTGGCGGCACCTTGGTGTCGATAAGGAGACCTTCGTGTAATGGCACAATATCCATGATCTTCTGCCCTGGCTGAATCACCGCGCCGACCGTCTGCACTTGCAGGCCTACGACCTGCCCTGAGGCTGGTGAGCGTACTTCTGTATCGGCAAGCTCGGCTGCAAGAGCTTTGGTTTTTTCGCCATCAGCTTCTACTTCAAGCTGAACCTGCGCAAGCTGGGATGCTGTACCGCTCTTGAAGTCGGAAATTTTCAACTCCAGTTCATGCTGCTGGCTTAATGGCGCATAACCCTCCCGTACCAGCGATGCAATGGCTTCCCGTTGCTCATTGAGAATATTCAGCGAAGTACGACGCGACAAAAAGAGCTGGCGCTGATTCTCCATATTCTGTCTGGCCAATTGACGATCAGGATCGTTCAATAAATCTTTATGAAACGAGATTGAAGCTGCGCCGCTCATCTCTGCCTGCAAGCGGTCGGCCATTGACCTCATGCCAAGATAATGCTGATGCGTTTCATCATAACGCGCCCTGGCCGTCTGACTGTCGAGCAGAATCAGCACCTCTCCCTGCTGAACCATCTGACCCTCACGGACATTGACACGCTCGACACTGCCCCCGCGCAGATTTTCCACAACTTTACGCTTTGTGGCAATACCGACCGTGCCCTGACAGGGAACTCCCTCATCGAGCGGTGCAAACGAAGCCCAGAGCAAAAATCCGCCAAATCCGACAAGAAGAATCCAGATACCAAGCTTTACCGTACTGCGGGTATCACGATACTCATCACCTTTGCGGCCACTCTCCTTTTCCACAGAAAAAGGCTTTATTTTTTCAATTATATCACGAATACTCATTGCTGTCGTTTAAACATTTGCAAAAAACAAAAAATCAGGTGGAAGAAGACGAAGGGGGCCGGGCACTCTCGGAACGCAAAACGGCCAGCACCTCATCACGAGGCCCGCAATGAACAATCTTTCCTTTTTGCATCACCGCCAGCAGATCCGCTGCGGCAAGAGCATTGGGTCGATGCGTAATAAGAATAACCGTTTTACCAGCTTTTTTTAAATCGCTCACCGCATCAAGCAGGGAGCGCTCACCCGCCTCATCAAGGTTCGCGTTTGGTTCATCGAGCACCAGCAGGGCAGGGTTGCCATACATCGCCCTGGCAAGGCCAAGCCGCTGCCGTTGTCCACCCGATAACATTCCACCTGCCTCGCCGATTTCGGTATTGTACCCTTTAGGGAAGCGCAAAATCAAGTCATGGATTCCTGTCCGTTTCGCCGCTTCAATCACTTTCTGGGAGTCGACCTCCGCAAAACGGGCAATATTTTCGGCAATCGTTCCATCAAAGAGTTCAACATCTTGCGGCAGATAACCAATATGAGGACCAAGTTCCATCCTGTCCCAACTCTCGACCGGCTCGCCATCAATAAGGACAGCTCCTTTTTTGCCGGGCCAAACTCCTACAATGCAACGGGCCAGTGTTGATTTTCCTGATCCGGAGGGACCAAGGATCACCGTTACCTTGCTGGCAGGAAACATGATCGTAATGTTGTCAAGAATCGGAGTTTCACGCCCTTCTGCTGTCGCAGAAAGCCCTTCAATCCTTATCTCACCGAAAGGATCCTGATGGCGGGCACCAGGCGCACGCTCTGGAAAAGCTTCAAGAAGTTTCTCCAGTCGAACAAAGGCTGTTCGTGCCATAACAAAAGGCTTCCAAGTGGCTACCACAAGATCAAGCGGCTGAAGAGCTCTCGACATGAGCACGTTGGCCGCAATCATTTGACCAGCCGACATCTTTCCCTCAATAACCATCAGTGCGCCAGCACCAAGCGTCAGTGACTGCATGCTGAGGCGAACAAACTTGGTAATTGACTGCTGTCGATGCTGCCGATCCAGAGAGCCCTCAGCCTTGGCCAGCGAAGCGTCATGCAAACTGAACCAATGTTTTCGAAGGTTCACAACCATACCCATCGCATGCACAGGCTCAATATTGCGGAGCTTACTCTGCACATAGCGATAACTGTCGCTACCGGCATCAGCCGCAATCTGGATCTCTTTCAGGCTCAACTGGTTACTGAGCAAGGTCAAGCCAAGCTGTATGACGGCAAAAAGAATGGAAAGCCAGCCAAGAAAAGGGCTGAGTAAAAAAATGACTGCAATATAGACCGGCGTCCAGGGAGCATCAAAAAAAGCAATCACCCCGTTAGCCGTCAGGAACTGTCGAATGTTGGTCAAATCTGAAAATGCCTCGGTCACATTGTGTCGGGCAGTATTCAGGTAGGCTTCAAAGCTTGCTGTAAAGACCAGTGAATGGAGCGCTTCATCAAGGCGGACACCCGCCCGTACCAGAAGACGCGATCGGAGCCATTCGGCAAAAGCCATTGCAGCATAAAACAACAGCAAAAAAAAAGTTACCATGAGAAGCGTCAGTTCACTGCCACTCTTCATGACACGCCCATAAACCTGAAGCATGTAGATGGTGGGGGTGAGCATCAGCACGTTGGCAATCATGCTGAAAATGCCAACCCAGAAAAACTCCCTCCGAAACTCCCAGAGCTGACGGGACAATGCACTGCGATTGAAAAAATCTGGTTTCATAAAAAAATCTGTTTGCCTCAAAAAGTTAACCTTGAGGATTTGAAGACTGCCTTGCCGCCGGTGGCGTCTGCAGAGCCTCCATAACCTCCTGGCAGGTGCCGAAACGCTGTACCTGCCCGTCAACGAGTACAAGCATGTGCTCAATTGCCCCCAGAATATTCAATCTATGCGTAATAACGACGACTGTTGTACCCTGTGCCCTCAATTGTTTTATCGTATTGAGCAGCGCGGTATCACCAGCTTCATCGAGGCTTGCATTCGGCTCATCGAGCACGACAAACCTGGGCATATCGTAGACTGCCCGGGCCAGAGCCACGCGCTGCCTTTCCCCTCCTGAAAGAAAGGAGCCATCATCACCAATCTGGGTATCGTACCTTTTGGGAAGCTGTTCAATAAAGACGTCAAGCCCAACCAGACGACATGCCTCACTCACTTTTTCAGGTTCAGGATCACCGAAACGTGCAATATTTTCGGCAATGGTACCCTCAAAAAGTTCTACATTCTGCGGAAGATAACCGATATATTGCCCAAGTTCCTCCTTGTCCCACAGATAGATGTCGTTCCCGTCAAGACGCACTTTTCCCTGCATTGCCGGCCAAATGCCAACCAGCAACCTCGCCAGGGTAGTTTTGCCTGAAGCTGATGGCCCGACAATGGCCAGTGAACCTCCCGGGGAGAGCCTGAAATTTACCCCTTTAAGAATCTGCACTTGGCTTCTTGGAGCGCCTGCAAAAACCCCCTCAACCGAAAGAGCTCCAGCCGGTGCCGGCAGCGCCATACCCTTCTGGGGCAGGGGAAACTCCTTCAAAAAACTCTCCAGGCGGTTGAATGATTCGATGGCACCCTCGACCTGACGCCATCCCGCGATAATCTGCACAAGCGGAGCAAGCACCCTTCCGCCAAGAATGGATCCTACAATCATGCCAGAACCACGCAACTCACCCTTCAAGGTGAGCCAGCAACCCATTCCAAGCAAAAGAGAACCGAGCAGACTCTGTACCAGTTTTGAGAGAGCCGCATTGGTTCCCCCATGATCGGAAGCTTCCGCCTGCTGCAACAGAAAATCCTGCTGACGATTCATCCAGCGCTTGTGGATATGACCAAGCATTCCCATTGATTCGATAACTTGCGCGTTACGGATGGCTCCGTCCGCGTAACTCTGAGCACTGATTGCATTTCGGTTTGCCGCAAGGAGTGGCTCACGAATACGGCGCTCATTAGTGAAACCGATCGCAAACTGTACCACTGCACCCACAACAGAAAACCAGCCGAGAACGGGCGCCATCATAAAAATGATTATCAGAATAAACAGGGCAAGCGGCGCATCAATAACAGCAAGAAAAGCCTGAGAGGGCAAAAACTCACGAAGAAGCTTCATGTCACGCAGGGCAATGGCACCTGCCGGAATATTCTGAACCTTTGCATTAAAAATGGCACCAAACACACGCTCCCGCAACCCCTTGTCGAGTTCCATGCCTGCATCATGCATAATTTGGCGGCGTACCCACTCCAGTGCTTCATGAAGCAGATAAGCTCCGATGACAAAGAGGGTAAGCATGAAAAGCGTCGTATGGCTCCGACTGTTGACCACCCGGTCATAAACCTCCATCATATAGGCCGTTGGTGCAAGCACAAGCACATTGACAACAAGACTGAAATAAAAAGTCTGTTTGACAAAAGGAGTGAGCGCAGCAAGAGCCTCGCGCAAGGGTGATTTTTCTTTAGCTCGCTTCAAAATTCTTTATCCTTACTACGCATGAATTACCAATCTCCTTTACAACGATAGAAAGTATAAGTAAATAAAATCAAATCAAAAAGAAATCCCTTGTGTTTTCTCACGCATTCCCCCTAACCCGGGTTCCGATGCCCAGCACATCGGCAATGTTGGCTTCCGGATCAAGTACCGGCCTGAGAAGCGGAGAGGCTGCGGTCATGAGCGTAGTGACTCCCGGTCCGTGTCCAGCCTCAAGGCAGTCGCTGTGCACAACAATACCAATCGTAATCGCGCCTTTACGATAGGCTCTACCGTACCGATTGTCGTGATCCTGAAGAGCAACAAAATCGCCAAGACGGATTTTGTCGATTCCATATTCCCTGACGGTTTCAAGGTCGCTGGTCATGATGTCGTAATCCCCTTTTGCCACATGGGCAGAACCGATGCCCGATCCCATGCAGAAAGCAGGAATAATAGTGGTCACCGGCACGTCAAGCACTCCACCCTCAGCCTCCCGGATGTTCATGGCTGCAAGCAGCGACGGGTCAAGGTTAAACAGCGTAATCTCCGGATAATCCGTAAGCTTCATCCCCTGCCCTTTACCCCGGATGATGATAGTATCGGTGTAGAGCAGTTTCTCTTTGACATCGCGCTCAAAATCGACAATAACATGCTCCGATCCTCCATGATGACCAATCACACGACCTGTGGCGCCTTTTGCTTCGCCGGTTACAACGGTTGCAATATTGCCTGCGCATGAATAGATCTGCACGGCGACATTGGGATGCTCGTAGGGTTTTTGGGTATCGGCGGTACAGCTTACACCCGGCTCAATGTGGTCGCCTTGCCAGCCGAATGCAGGATCACCTACCTGGACGTTCAGGGTAATACCGCCGATTGATGGAAGAAGAAAGGGAGTCCCCTGATGGTCAACCTCCCAGTTACCCCGGGTTTTTGGCTGTCCCGGCTGGCATTGCAGCAGAAACTCTACAAGACGGTCTTCATTGGTCTTCAGCATGTTTTTTTCCGTAATGGGGTTGATCTTGTAAAAATGTCAGGGAAGCGGAGCATCGAATCCCGGACGAATAAAGGCTCGCGCATCAGGAAAAACAACTTCAACTGAACGGCGCAGACGGTCAAGATGAAGCAGAATGGAGAGGGTGTTGTCTTCCTGGGCCGGGTATTCTTTGTAAAGCAGGCTCCAGGCTGCAAGAGAGCGGTCAAGAGCGATCAAGGTAACTTTTGCCGTACCAGAGGCATCAGCATCGAAGTTGCAGCCTGAAACGGCCTCTTTGCCGAGACGCCCTTCGATTGCACGGACAATTTTTGGATAGATAAAATAGTGATAGTGACGGATAACCTGAATCGATTCTTCAAGAAATAGTGGAGGTTTGGTCAGCAGGGACTCCTCTGTATAAGAAAGTTCATCGGAAGCTGCAAACCATTCGTTAACCATACCGGCATAGAGAAGGGCTGCGATGGCACAGGGGTGTTCGCGGGCATCGCGCTGAAGAGACTCCGGGGGTTCTGAAAACACCGTTTCCCTCTGCAAATCATTAACTTCAAGCTCACCTTTTGCGGCAATGTCGCGAATAAAACGCATGGCCTGCACCAGAGCTTCGCCCATCTCCTCCCAAAACTGTGCATTCAGTACATCAAAATTCTGTAATGCGCCATCGCGCTCTCTTCCTTCCGTTTCAAGACGAAATTGAAGGCAGCGTGATGCAAAGGCACAACGCCCACACCAGCGGTCGCAATAGACGTGGATGCCTGGAATCAGCTCTGGGTCATCAGCCATTACTCTTTATATTTACTGTTTTTAGAATTAAAAGAGCTTAAAATAAGATTTTCTGTCAAGAGTTTTCGTACCGGACAACAGTACGAAACAACAAAGGACGCATGGCGATGCGTCCTTTGTTGTCTAAAAAAAACTGCTTTGGCTGGCAAACAGTTTAAAGAGGAGTTACATCTTCAGCCTGAAGGCCTTTTGCTCCCTGAGTTACTTCCATCATGACCTTCTGGCCTTCAACAAGAGTTTTGCGACCGGTGCCATTGATGGCACTGTGATGCACAAAAACATCTTTTCCGCCCTTCTGCTCAATAAAGCCGTAACCTTTTTCTTCGTTGAACCATTTGACAGTTCCTTCAACCTGAGTACCCATATCTACCTCTTTTTATTTTTGCCAGTTAAACTTGGCGTTACAATGAACAAAC
>CAIQGA010000101.1 GCA_903871235.1 uncultured Chlorobiaceae bacterium | reverse complement strand
TTTCAACCGTTTCGGCAAATACTACCGGGTGGTGATGCAGGCTGAGCCGGGGGAGCGCTCTGAACCGGCCTCCCTTGACGGCATCTTTGTCAAGAACTCTGGCGGCAGCATGGTGCCGGTCTCTTCGATCATTACCCTCAAACGGGTCTATGGCACCGAGTCGGTTGACCATTTCAACATGTTCAATGCTGTTTCCATCAATGCGACGGTTAAACCGGGCTTCAGTACCGGTCAGGCCATTAAGGCCGTTGAGGCAGTTTCCAAAACTCATCTTCCGTTGGGTTATACCTACGACTGGAAAGGGCAGAGCCGCGAGGAACTCGAATCCACCGGCGGGCTGCTCTTTATCTTCACGCTCTCGGTTGTCTTTGTCTACTTTCTGCTTGCGGCGCTCTATGAGAGCTATCTGCTTCCCCTTGCGGTGATGTTTTCCATTCCTACCGGGCTGCTCGGCGTCTTTATCGGCATCAAGCTTGCCGGGGTCGAAAACAATATTTATGTGCAGGTTGCTGTTATTATGTTGATCGGTCTTCTGGCCAAAAATGCCATTCTGATTGTTGAGTTTGCCCTGCAGCGGAGGGTTGCGGGAAGTTCGCTCTCAGCCGCAGCCATTGAGGGGGCGAAGGCGAGGCTTCGGCCAATTCTTATGACCTCTCTTGCCTTTGTTGCAGGGTTGCTTCCACTTCTGTTTGTGACTGGTCCGGCTGCTTTGGGCAACCACTCTATCGGCGCGGCGGCTATTGGAGGTATGTTTATTGGTATGGTGCTTGGTATTCTTGTGGTTCCGGTGCTTTTTGTGACTTTCCAGCACCTTCAGGAGATCATTACCGGCCCTGCCGCAGCCATAGTAGAGGCTGGAACTCTTCTTGAAGAGGTTGTCAACAAGGAAAATGAGAGGGCCCGGTAGTTAGCATGATGAGTAACGATGAATTAACGCTTGACGGGCTCTGCTCAAGGCAAAACTCTATTGTGCACTTGTGGGCTAGCGGTAAAGAGTTTTGCTGCGTGGAATTGTTTTAGGGCATTGGGTGTTCATTTGATGAGGATATTTGACGTGGTAATTTTGCATAAAAGAAAGTTCAGGAACGTATGAATACAATATTATACAATGCAACGGTTGTCGGAAAAATAATGATCACTCCTGATCTGATGATTTTTCGCCTTGATACCGACCAGGCGAGAGAGGAGTTTGAAGCGGGGCAGAATTTGCTGCTTGGCCTGTACGGATTCGAGAAGCGCTCTTCCAATTCAGAGCCTGAGGTGGTGCCTGCTGCTGATGAGCTGCTTATTAAGAGGCCCTACGCTATTGCCTCGGCAAAGAGCGAGACCAGTCAACTGGAGTTTTACATTTCACAGGTTAAGTCAGGCCAGTTGACCTCAAGGCTTTTCAATCTTAATGTTGGCGACAGGCTCTATGTTGGCACAAAAATAAGCGGTATTTTCCGTCTTGATGAAACGCCAGACGGCAGTGACATTGTCATGGTTGCCACAGGTACCGGGATTGCCCCCTATATCAGTTTTTTGCGTTCGCACATTCTTGAGCGTCCGGAAAGCAAAATGGTGGTGATACAGGGTGCTGCTCACCGGTGGGATCTTGGTTATTCCAGTGAATTAACCTTTCTGGAAAAGAGCTTTGCCAACTTTTTTTATGTACCGACGCTTACCGATGCCGACGATCGCTGGGATGGCTACCGGTTGTGCATTGAAGATCTGTTGAAAAAGGATGTTCTGCAAAATGAGTTCAACATTTCACCTGATCCCGAGCGGACGCACTTTTTTGTCAGTGGCAAGCCTGAGATGGTGGCTCATGTATCGGAGTGGCTGCACGATTTCGGCTACACAAGGCATCATCCGGACGATCCGGGAGAGTTGTATATTGAGGAGTTCTGAGATGTTTGTGTTGCCCCCATTGACACACTGGCATGTTTGTGGGGCTGCGCAAAAAGTCGCAGGTGGCTATAAAACGGGGTGGTGGACAATAAAGGACTCGAACCTTTGACCTCTCGCGTGTGAGGCGAACGCTCTAACCAACTGAGCTAATTGTCCGGTCAACAAGTAAGCCACAGTATAGGAGTTACGAGCCAGTTTTGCAACGTCATACTTCGTTTTTTTTCAGGAGAGGGGAAAATGGCAGATTCTTTTTCAGGTGATGCGCCCTTGCCCCTTTTTTTGAAACCGGTGATTTGTTAAATTGGTCTATTGATTTGCAACAGATTTAAACTATTCAGAAAAAGATGATTAAAGAAGCACTTGGCGTAGCTGCCCCCGCAGCTCTTCTGGCTCCAGTAGCGATGCCCGTTCTTCACGGTCTCACTGGTATTGCCGTGGTTGGCCTCGGTCTTTTTGCCGCAGGCAAGGTGGTTACCAAAACCGTAAGAGCTCTGAACGCGCCTCCGAAACGTCGCATTCCCGCAGAGAAGCCACCGATCGGTTGAGCCATGCTGGTGTCTGTCAGAAGAATGAGAGTTGCTTTCAGGAGCTCGGCGTTGAGTGTTGCGTTTTTTCTCCTTCTCCAGCTTCTTTTTTTCTGCGGATGTGCGGATAATGGTCCGTCACCCATGGCGGGGGAGCCTCGTCCAACTTTTCAAAAAAAGGATAGTATGCATGCCGTGACGCAAAAGGCGATTTTTGCCGGTGGATGTTTCTGGGGAGTAGAGTACCATTTCAATCGACTGAAAGGGGTGCTTTCGGCCAAATCGGGGTATACGGGTGGCATGATTGAGCATCCAACCTACAAGCAGGTCTGCACCGGAAAAACCGGACATGCCGAAGCCGTAGAGATTGAGTTCGATCCGGCACTGGTCAGTTACGAGACCCTCGCGAAACTTTTTTTCGAGATTCATGATCCAACCGAACTCAACCGGCAGGGGCCTGACATTGGTACGCAGTACCGATCAGCCGTTTTTTATACCGATGATGAGCAGAAGAGGGTGGCTGAAAAGCTCATCGGTGAGTTGAAGGCCAAAGGATACAAGGTTGTGACCACGCTTGAACAAGCCGGGCCTTTCTGGGTGGCGGAGGAGTATCATCAGGACTATTATGAGCGGAATGGCCACCAGCCTTACTGTCACATCTATCAGAAGCGGTTTTAGTTCTCCAGAATTTCCAGCACTTCCTGAGTGGTGTTGCAGACAGAGTAGTAGTTACCGTGCTCTTCGCTTACCATCTGCTCGGCGGCAATACGATCGAAAAAGAGGAGCAACTGATTCCAGAAGCCGTTCAAGTTGAGCAGGATGATGGGCTTGTGATGGTGACCAAGATGTTTCCAGGTGATCACCTCAATCAACTCATCAAGGGTGCCGAATCCGCCGGGGAGAACAAGGTAGGCATCACCCCATTCGGCCAGCTTCATTTTCCGTTCGTGCATGGTTTCAACCACATGCAGTTCACTCAGTCCGTAATGGGCAACCTCCCGCTCTTCAAGAAAGCGGGGGATGATTCCTTTGACCGTTCCTCCGTTTTCCATGACGGCATCGGCAATGCAACCCATTAGCCCAACCCGTCCTCCGCCGAAGACCAGCCCGATACCCCGTTTAGCAAATTCACGGCCAAGCTCGGTGGCCGCTGCAAAATAGTTGCGGGGAGCGAGGTTGCTTGAGCTGCAATAGACGGTTACGGATGAAATCATGGTGCGCAGAGTTTCGGATATGAACAAAATTCAGGTTCCCCGGGCATTCATTTGTTCGTTTTTCGTGTTTCAAGAATGTTGTTTGTTATGCTGTCTTCACCCGGAGTGTAAATATATGTTTTGGGGTCTTCTATTTTTTTGATGTTTAACATTGTCAGGGCTCTTTGCCAAAGCTCGGTTTCTCCTGCGTAGTCGAAATGCTTGAATCCTTGCAAAGTGATAAAAGAGGTTCTTTTCCCAAAAAGTGTCGGGCCTACGATGCACTCCTTGACGTTAATAAAATTTTCAAGGTTGTAGCAATCTCTTACGAAGAGGTCATTGTAGGTAAAAACACCGCCAACGATTAGATCAATATCCTGATTTTCCTGCATATAAAGGTATCGGCTCGACAGGTGATTGCTGAGATAGTGATCATCACTGTCGATGAAGGTGACGTACTTGCCAAATGAGGCCTGAATGCCCGCATTTCTGCTCATATTCAGTTTTTTGTTGCCGTGTTTCAGGTATCTGATATTGTCATGCTTATGGAGCAACGGATTGATCGTTTCAAAAGTATTGTCAGTACTCCCGTCATCAACAATGATAAGCTCCCAATGTTCAAAATCCTGATCAAGGACGCTTTGAACGGCTTTCATCAAAAGTGGTGAACGGTTAAATGTTGGTAATATCACTGATATCTCAGGCTGGTAGCAGAAGCGCATGACAAGTAATAAATTTTATTTCTGAAACCCGCCTTGATTTTTTTCTACACAAAAACTCTGGCGTACTGATAACTGACTACTGACTACTGATAACTCTCGCGGCCCTGATTGCAAAGGCGCAGACGAGCATTCCTGCAACCAGAAAGTTCTGGGCAATGGCGTTATAGCGGACGTCCATCGTCGCCGGTGATTTTACGAGAGCAAATTGCAGAAAAAATTGCGGAATGATGAGTGCTGCAACAACAATTCCATAACTGCTCTGGCCGATCATGAAGAGGTAGGCAGATGCGAGGAGCTGACCGGCATTGATGAGTACGGCGGCAAGCAGGGCTGCTTTGGTTTCTCCGAAGGCAACAGGAAGCGTTCTGATGCCCACCTGTCGGTCACCTTCTATTGATTTGAAGTCGTTGATGGTCATGGTGCCGGTGCTTGACAGGGTGAAAAGCGCGGCAACAATCAGTGATGGATGAAGCGATGAGAGGGTAAAATTGGGGTTATAGGCGATCTCTCCCGCTATCCAGGGTATGATCAGGTAGGAGAGGGCAACAATGATATTGCCCGCCCAGAGCCGTTTTTTCAGCTTTATGGGGTTTGCGCTGTAGAGGTGCGCATTGATAATGCCGATGATAACGTAAAAGCCGATGAGCGGATGAATCAGATAGCCGGTGATAACGGAAAGAACCGACCAGAGAGCAATCAGGATAGTGGCATTTTTGAGCGAGATGGCACCTCCGGGTATGGGACGGTTCGGTTCGTTGATTTCATCGAGATCACGGTCAAAATAGTCATTCAGCATTTGGCAGGTTCCGCTTGCCAGCGGACCGGTCAGCAACATGGCAAGGAAAAACTTCATGCCCGCGACCTCCTTCCATCCAAAAGCGCCGCTTGCCACGGCTCCGCAGAGAAAGCTCCACATTACCGGAATCCAGGTGACCGGTTTGAGGAAGCGGATGATCAGCGCAAGTTTAGAGAGGTTCTCAACCGGCATTGGCCGCGCATGAACCAGTTTGCGGACACTCAAGGGCGTTGTGAACTCGCCATGATCTGGCTGATGAGGCTCTGGATTGTTGCCGGGACGAAAATCACTCACACGTACAGACTTAGGTTTGAGAAATGCTGACACTCCGGAAAATAACAGGGAAAACGGAAGAAAGGAATCATCGGCCATAAAAGAGCATGGTTAATGTCATAATATCCCGAAATATTTGGAAGAATTTTTTTAAACTGGAGAAAACATCAGCTCTTACGCTTTTAATATCTGGCGAAGTCGCATCCTGTTTCTGCATCATCATCTTATAAGGGAGATCTTTCGTATGGTTGGCAATCGTTTATTCAAGGAAATGAAAAAAACTTTTCTTTTCCATGCAATTGCAGCTCACTTCAGCAATGGATTGATTCCTGTGGCCGTCCTCTATCTGCTCTTGACCCTTTCAACCGGGAACGGCTATTTTGAACACACCATCGAGCACCTGATTGTCATTGTCCTGCTGGCCATTCCAGTCTCTTTTTTTTCAGGTATCCATGACTGGAAAACGAAATATCGTGCGGCCAAAGCGCCAATTTTTATAAATAAAATAAGGCTTTCCGGCCTGCTTTTTTTGTTGTGTGCCTCTGCCGTTACCCTTCGGCTCTCCATACCTGATGTGATGACCCGCCAGAGTATTGAGCATTGGCTCTATCTTGCACTTCTTTTTTCCATGTTGCCTGTTGTGACCTTGCTTGGCCATTACGGCGGCAAACTTTCAGCCCAGTCACGACAGACGGCTAAGCCAGTGTGAGGAAGCCAAAAGGAATCTATTATAACAAAAACGAAAGAGTTTCATGATCGACAATATGGTATTGCTGGCGTTTTTTTCTTCATCAGCTCTTCTTGCCCTCTCTCCCGGCCCTGACAACCTTTTTGTTATGGCTCAATCGGCCCAGAATGGCCGGATGGCTGGTCTCTTTGTGACACTTGGCCTTGCTACCGGGCTGATTGGTCATACGGTTGCCGTTGCTTTCGGTCTTGCCGCCATCGTACATGCTTCGGTGATTGCATTCGCTGTTCTCAAGGCTTTGGGCGCGGCATATCTTCTCTATCTTGCCTGGCAGGCGCTCAGGGCAGCCGATTCAATCGGTGATCAGGAGCCGTTACCGACTCTTCCAAGAGGGAGTCTCTATCGGCGGGGGATTGTCATGAATCTCACCAATCCCAAGGTTTCGTTCTTTTTTCTGGCGTTTTTGCCACAGTTTGCCGATCCGCGTCATGGTTCGATGACGGTGCAGTTTTTTTTGCTTGGGGCGGTTTTTATTATGGCAACCCTTCTTGTTTTCGGCGTTATCAGCGTTCTTGCCGGTGGAGTTGGCGACAAGTTCCGCAACTCCCCGTTTGCACAGAAAGTGGTCAACAGGATTGCTGCCGCAGTTTTTGTCGGCCTCGCCATGAAACTGCTCTTGTCGGAGCGTTGAATCTGTAAGCTTTTTACCCTGGTATCATTTTTAAAAATTTCCGAGTCTGAAAATCATTTGCAGGATACTATCCTGCAAATGATTTTCAGAAAAATAGTTATGGATTATTTTGTTTTTTTTGTGCAAAAACGTACAATAAAACGTACAAAAACAACTCTTTCTTGCGCCTATGTATGGGGGAAAATAATTTTGAGGAAGACATAAGGCCTTTGTCGGAGTTTTGCGCAAACGCAGCTTCTTTGGTGCCGCGGGTCAAAATGAGTGGCAGGCCTTTCGTGCTGACTCAACATGGAAAAAGTGCAGTCGTATTGCTGGATGTCAGACAGTATCAGTCTATGCTTTCAAGTATTGAACAGTTTGCCTGTGTTAAACGTGGTGCGGTAGAGAGTACGGTTGGCGGAGATATAAATCTTTGCCCTTGATTTTACTCTTGTGTTTTGCTATTTAATTAATACCTTCAGGTTACGCCGATTCTTCCATAAAAGCGGTTTTATTAAAGATCAGAAATAATAAAAAAGCAGGTAATCTCTTATGATTGACAAACTCCTGATAGTTGAGATGTTTCGTTCACGAAAACAGGTCTCACATAAAACGTGTAAGCTTTTTGCCCCGATGTTACAGTCTTTAAAGCTCTTCGTTGCTCTTGTCATCACAGCAGCCACTTTTGTTCCACTCTCCCTGCACTCGCAGACAAGAGATGATTCGCAGCAGTTTCAAGTTCCAATAGCCTCATGTATTGTCAAAGAGAGAGGTTGTTCTACACTCTTGATGGCAAAGGATATTGAGAGGGCGGTCTCTCCGGCAAGTCTGACAAAGATACTCACCTGTATCACGGCGATCGAAAGTGGCCGACTTGACGAGGATGTTGTGATTACAAAAGAGGCAACAATGGTTGAGCCTTCAAAAGCCGGGTTTAACGAGGGGGATAGAATCAAGCTGATTGATTTGGTCAAGGCGGCATTGGTCAACTCAAGCAACGATGCTGCATTTGCCATAGCCATACATCTTTCCGGCAATGTTGATTCGTTTGTTACAGTCATGAACTACAGGGCTCAGCGGATCGGTATGAGAAATTCAAGATTTACCAATCCGGCTGGTTTTGATAATGGTATCTATGCTGGCAATACCTCCACAGCGGATGATCTTTTGCGCCTGACGGAATATGCCATTAAAAATCCTGTTTTTAACCAGATTGCAAGGCTTGATGAGGCTGTTTTTGCGGAACAGACCACCCGCAAGCTTTATTGCCTGAAAACCCACAACAAGCTTCTCGACAAATATCCCTACGCTATTGGCATCAAAACAGGCTATACCAGCAAGGCTGGGAGGTGCTTGATTGCGAGGGCTGTCAAGGATAATCGAGATATTCTCCTTGTGATGCTGAATGCAAAAACAGACAGGTGGAATGTTGCTGCCGATATCTTTGATACGGCATTTTCCACCACTCAGCCAAATCCAGAGTTGTTTGGCAGGATATTTCTGGGTGATTCAGGCGTAGTGAGGGTTCCTGTTACAGCATTTGTGGCAAAAGCTGACAGGAGAGAGTCCAGTCGGATGAAGTCAGGGCACAAGTCGGCCAAACATCTTGTTGCTGGGCTCAGAAGCGGAAGAGGGAAGAAATCTCATGCCATTGTCGAGTTGAGAGGCAGCGCAAGATCGAAGACGTTTGTGGTTGCCGGGCTCAAAAACAGCAGGAGGTCGAATAATCATTTGGTTGCTGGCCTGAAACGAGCTCACCGGGTGAAAAATCACGACGTTGTTGTATCAAAACCTGTCAGGAAAAACAAAAGGAGGGTAGCATTTGCTTGTCCGCAAGTTATTCTGACGAAAACACTCTTGTCCTGACACAAACGTTTGGGTAATTAATAATCAGAGTCAAAACGAAAGAGAATAATGATCAAGCATATCGTCCTGTGGCGTCTGAAAGAGGCTGAGCATGGCAATGACCGGCAAACTAATGCAACGCTTATCAAGGAAAAGCTTACAGCGTTGCGGGGAAGAATTCCCGGTATGATTGCTCTTGAGGTTGGATTTGATTTCAGCAGAGGCGATAGTTCCTGCGATGTTGTTTTGTATAGTGAATTTGTTGATCGTCAGGCTCTCGAAGCCTATCAGGTTAATCCGGAACATGAAGCCCTGAAGCCCTTTATTGGCATGGCTACCAATGAGCGAAGAATCGCAGATTACGAAGTGTAAGGAACCAAATAAAAAAGCGGACGGTTTTTTGCCATCCGCTTTTTTATGATGCTTTTTTTCTTAAGCCTGAATGATGCACTCTGCAGGGCAGACAGCAACACAGCCCGGCGCGTCAGAGTAGCCTACGCATTCGGTGCAGGTGTTTGCGTCAATCTGATAAACATCGTCTCCAGCCGTAATTGCATTGACTGGACATTCTGGTTCGCAGGCACCGCAGTAGGTGCATTCTTCAGTAATGTAAAGTGCCATAGTGATTTCCTCGCTTAAATGGTTGTAAAAAAAAGAAAAGAACGATTCGGGCTAACTTTTTCCAATATAAGATTTTTTTTTAGCTCAAAAAAACCTCTCTCCAATCAGGGCTTTATTTCGAGTGTAACAACCACAGACATCATTCATACGTTGATGATGCAGTTGACCGGACAGATCTCAACACAGGCGGCTTCGTTATGCCAGCCGATGCAGTCAATACAGGCCACTTCATCAACGACATAGGTGTCGTCGCCAGCAGAAATTGCATTGACCGGACATTCAGGTTCACATGCTCCGCAATAGGTGCATGTATCGGTGATTCGATGTGCCATTGGTTTTCCTTGTTTGTATTATGAACAGTATCTCGCTTCTCAATTTTGTGTTTTTTCTCAGCGTCAGGCTTTATGAGGGGTTGGATCTCTATAATTGAAATACGGATTCTTCATGGAGAGGTAGTGCTGCACATACTCCTTTACCCCCTCCTCGATTGGTGTGAGTGTTTCATTAAAGCCTGCCTGCCGAAGCTTTGTAATATCCGCACAGGTGTAGTACTGGTATTTGTTTTGCAGGGTTTCCGGCATGGGAATGTAGTTGATGACCGCTTGACGGTTGAGCGCAGAAAAGGTCGCCGCAGCAAGGTCGTTGAAGCTTCTCGGTGTTCCGTAGCCCACATTGAATATCCCTGCTACTGAAGGGTTTTCAAGCATCCATGCCATGATTTTTGTGCAATCTCTGATATAGACAAAATCCCTTAACTGTTCACCGTCACGGTAGTCGGGCCGGTGCGACTGAAAGAGATTCAACGATCCGTTTTCGCCGATCTGATGGAATGCCTTGTAGACGACACTGCTCATATCTCCCTTGTGATATTCGTTCGGGCCGTAGACATTGAAAAATTTCAGGCCAGCGGCATGGTCGAGAATGCGGTGTTTCAATGCCCAGCAATCGAAAAGCTGTTTTGAGTATCCGTACATATTCAGGGGACAAAGTGAGGAAAGCCCGTCAATGCTGTCACTGTAGCCGTTCGATCCATCACCATAAGTTGCCGCGCTTGATGCATAGATCAGCCGGATGCCATGCGTCATGCAGAACGATGCGATTTTTTTTGAGTAGCCGAAATTGTTGTCGAGCAAGTGGTCGGCATCAGTTTCCGTTGTTGAACTGTTCGCCCCCATGTGGATGATGGCTGAAATCCCTTCAAGCGCTTTTCTTTCAAGCAGTTCAGGAAAAAGTTTTACAGAGATAATATCGCTAAAACGGAGTCCTGACAAGTTGCGCCATTTTTCGTTGGCGGTGGAACCGAGATCATCAACAACGATGATATCCTCTTCACCGTTATGGTTGAGTTCCCAAAGCATGGCACTGCCGATAAAGCCTGCACCGCCGGTAATAATGATCATGGAGAAAAAAGTCGAAATTAAAATGGAGGTACATCGAATATAAAAGAGGGCGGCAAGAAAACAAACGCTGTCAGACGTTCAAGGGGTTCAATGACTTCTGTACCGCGTTCAAAAGTGTTTTTGCTGAAAAAGGCTTCTGTATAATGTTTATTTCATCACTGATTATTTGACTGGAAATAATGTCTGCCGTATAACCGGACATAAAGAGTGTTTTGATAGTTGTGCGCATTGATTGCAGCTTTTTGGAGAGTTCATTGCCATTCATTTCGGGCATAATGACATCGGTCAGGAGCAGGTTTATCGGGCCATCGTATTTTTCCGCTATAGTGATTGCTTCTCCTGGTGTAATGGCTGTGAGCACGTTGTATTTTTCGCTTGACTTCACCGTCATGTGAGAGGGTGGGATAGATCGTATGGCGCAGGATTCGATTGTTCCGTTCATCTTCCCATGAGAGTGCGCTCTTTGTGAGAAGTACCTTCTCTTGTTTTTGTCGCCGATGTGCTGCAATTTCAGGCGGCAGCAGATAGTAGACATTGGAACCAACGCACTCATGCGGGAGTTTCTGAAACCGGGCAGCAAAAGTCTCGTTGGCGTCAAGAATCGTCCCTTCGCGATCCATGATGAAGACTGATTCAGGAAAAGAATTAAACCATGATAGCGTATTTTTGCTGTGCCGTTTCCCGGTAATTTCTTTTTTTTGTTTTTTTTTGCTCCGCATGAGGATCAAGTAACGTTTCTAATGAAGGCCCGGGTTTTCATTTTAAACCAGGAGCCTATTGAAATTTATTGATCACTGCAACCGAAAACCCGTCTGAAGTGAAATATCATCGGGTTTATACGGAAAAAAGCAGCACATTTATGCGTTATATAGCGATTGTCTTATGAAAAAAAAGACTCTACCGGTCAATGACCATCAATGAGCGAAATATTTTCATATTTTTTGCCTTTTGTGTAATAAGATGACGTAAAAACAGTATCCATGGCGTTTGTACTTAGCTTGCTTTAAGACGGCCCATATCTGCAAGATTTGTTTTCGACAGAAGCTTTCTACCCCAGAAGAGCCAAAGCCTTACGGTTTCAACTGGTTTGCCTACAATTTCAGAAATCTGGCCATGTCTCATGCCCGATATTTCGCTCAATAGAACTGAGAGTTTGATATCTGCGGCCCACTGCATCAGTGAACCGACAAGCTGTGGATGGATCCTGTCAGGCTTTTCGACGGTACAAAAATCGGTGTTTTGACCAAACCTGTCGACATAACACTCACGGAAGGTTTTCAGCAACACGTTCTCCTCGGTCCCTGTATGTGCAGAGAAGTAAGTACTGTAGACAAGTTCCTGAGATAGCTCCTCACTTCCTGTCATCCAGTAGGCAAGAGAATAAAGATCGTCCAGAAGATCAAGAGCTGTTTTTTGTATCCTTTTCATCTCTCCTCCATTATAATTGGATTATTTTTGTCCGGTTTTAATTTATAAAAAAAAAGAGGATTGTCCAGATTTTTTTCATTGAATTGTTTAAAAAAGATGTTTTTTAAAGAAAAACGGGCTTGCACAACAAATCAAAAAAAGAGAGTATGAAGAGAGATATAGGGCACCTTCTTAATCCCGCATTGAAGAATATTGGAGCCTACCGTGTTGAGGGGGGGCAACAGGCCGAAATAAAGCTTAATCAGAACGAAAGTCCCTTTGATGTGCCGATGTGGCTCAAGGAGGAAATTATAGGAGAGTTTATCAGGGAACCCTGGAACCGCTATCCAGATATTCTTCCCTACAGAGGAATGCAGGCCTACGCTGATTTTCTTGGTATTTCGCCCGATTCGGTGATGATGAGCAACGGATCGAATGAGATGCTCTATACCATATTTCTCGCCTGTCTCGGCCCTGGTAGGAAGATACTGATTCCTGACCCTTCGTTTTCGCTCTACGAAAAAATTGCGTTGCTTTTGCAGTCGCAGATTGTCACCGTCTCCATGCGTGCGGATCTTGATTTTGATCTGGAGGCGATTATGCGTACCGCACAAGATGAGGCCGTTGACTTTATTGTTCTGTCCACGCCGAACAATCCCACAGGAAAGTCACTCACTTTTGAGGAGATCCGCCTGATTGCACACTCTTCTGATGCCGTTGTGCTGGTTGATGAGGCTTACATTGAATTTTCGCGGCAGCGCTCCGTTCTCGAACTGATCGATGAACTGCCGAATCTTGTTGTGCTTCGCACGATGTCCAAAGCCCTTGCACTGGCGGGAATCCGTATCGGTTTTGCGATTGCCAGTCCACTCTTGATGGCTGAAATCGCCAAGCCTAAAATCCCTTTTGCATCGGGCAGGCTTGCTGAGATAACGCTCACAAAGGTTTTGGCGAATTACTCTCTCGTTACCGATGCGGTTTCGTATATCCTTCATGAACGCGAAAGGCTGTATGCAGCACTCCTCGATATTGACGGTGTTGAGCCCTTTCTGAGTGATACCAATTTTTTGATTATCAGGGTCAGTGATGCAGCCGCCCTCTTTCAAAGCCTCCAAAGCCAGGGTATCCTTGTACGAAATGTTTCCGGTTACCACTTAATGGAAAACTGTTTGAGATTCAATGTCGGCCTTGTTGATGAAAATCAGCGACTCATTGAAAAACTCAGGTCGCGTTAGTATGCCGCAGTTCAGAAAGTTGCATGGCACAGAGATGAACAGGATGAGTGCGGAGCATTACGGCGGCTCTCGGAAGCACCCGATTGTTTTGATGCTGCACAATATTCGCAGCATGTGGAATGTTGGTTCAATGTTTCGTACGGCTGATGCCGCCGGGATCGAAAAAATCATCCTTTCTGGTTACACGGCAACTCCGCCGAGAAAAGAGATCGACAAAACTGCACTGGGAGCCCAGAATACGGTTGCCTGGGAGTATCTTGCCGATCCCCTCGATGCTCTAAAGAACATGAAGAAGGAGGGTGTAAGAATCTGCGGACTTGAAATTGCCGAGGGAAGTCGTCCTTACACAACTCTCGCCCTTTCGGATTTTCCTATTTGTCTTATTGTTGGAAATGAGGTTGATGGTCTTGAAGAGGAACTGCTCCAGTTGTGTGACGATGTGCTCGAAATTCCGCAGTATGGTACAAAACATTCGTTAAATGTTGCTGTTGCTGCCGGAATCGTTTTGTTTGAGTTTGTGCATATTTATCGAAGACTCGTGTAACTTTTTGTTTTTTGCATTTGTTTTGTTTAATTAAAGGCTAAATGTTTATAACCGCGTTCTTCGATGCTTCATTACAAGACATACGAGTTGGGTGACCCGGATGCTCCATGGGTTGTTTTTGTTCACGGAGCTGGTGGGAGTTCTTCAATATGGTTTCTGCAGATAAAAGAGTTTATCCGTCACTTCAATGTTCTCCTCGTCGACCTCAGGGGACATGGTAAATCAAAAGGCGTTGCTGGCCCCAAGGATAAGCATTATTACGATTTTGAGGATGTTACCCGTGATATTCTTGATGTCCTTGACTCCCTGAAGATCCAGAAAGCGCATTTCATAGGTATTTCTCTCGGCACTATAATTATTCGCAATCTCAGTGAAATCGCTCCGGAAAGGGTGAGCTCCATGATTATGGGCGGTGCCATCATAAGGCTGAACATTCGTGCAAAGGTTCTTGTTGCCCTTGGGAACATGTTTAAGCGGGTTGTGCCCTATATGTGGCTTTATACCTTTTTTGCATGGATTATCATGCCGAGTGAGCGGCATAAACGCTCAAGGTTGCTTTTTGTCAATGAAGCCAAAAAGGTTGCCCAGAAAGAGTTCATGCGCTGGTATACTCTTACCTATGAAATTACGCCATTGCTGAAATACTTTGAAGAGAAGGATACGGCTATCCCGACACTTTACCTCATGGGAGAGGAAGACCACATGTTTCTGCCTGCTGTCCGCTATATCATTACAAAACACACTAATTCATGGCTTGAAGTTATCGGGAATTCCGGCCATGTCTGTAACGTCGATCAGCCACGGGAGTTCAATGCCCGTGCCATTCTTTTTTTGAAGAAAATGTCGATGACCAATCCGGCAGGAAACTCAACCGTTCGGCTCGCAACCTGTTAAAGAAGAGGCTTGTTATAGTTGTTCATGGCATGTTCGATGCCGTTGGTTGCGAAATCAAGGGCGGCGTCTTTGCAGAGGGGCAAAATTTTCTCCATCACCGCTTGTTCATTTCCACTGAATTTTCCCAGCACAAACGACGAAAAAGAGCTTAAAGGCTGTTCTTCCACTCTGATGCCTATCCGCATGCGTGCGAACTCCTCACTTCCGAGCGATTCAATAATATGTTTCAGACCATTTTGCCCGCCAGCCGATCCTTTTGCCCGGAGTCGTATGGAGCCTGAAGGGAGGTTAAGGTCATCGCAAATCACCAGAATATCAGTGCGCCCGATTTTATAGAAATTCATTGCAGCAACGACCGCATGGCCCGAGAGGTTCATATAGGTCATGGGCTTGATAATAATGATCTGCTCCTGCCGGTGGGTGATTTTTGCCGTCATGTATTTTCCTTTTCCCTTACCGAATTTAGCCCCGAAAGAGTTTGCCAATGTTTCAACAGCACAAAAGCCGATGTTATGTCGAGTACCGATATACTGGGATTCCGGATTCCCGAGACCAACAAGAAGTTTCATGGTAAAAAAGAGTAAATCCGGAGAGCGGCTCCGGTAGTGATACAAAAGTGTTCAAATACTGGCAGAATATACAGAGAGAAGCTGCGAAATCTGTGTCAACCGTTTGTTTTGCCTCTTCCTGCAAAAACATTAAGATAAAAGAGGCTTACAGAGAGGTGAAGTTCCTCAAAAGGCATTGAGATTCATGAAAAAAGTTGCAAATTGCAACTTCCTGTTCTTGACAGGCACATCCATTCTCATGGTTTTCTTGGTAGTATTTTTTTTCTTGAGTTACAAAAAACAGTGAAAAAAAAAGAACAATGAAAAAACCGTTCAACGTAACATGGCCAGCCAGAGCTCTACCGGTTCTCGGAGCCCTCGGACTCTTGCTGCAGGCACCAAATGCTTATGCAAGCGAAGCTGATTTACTCCTGCCTGACTTGCACTCACAGACCTTTCTTGGAGGAATCCCCGGCGACACCCTTCTGATGTGGGGTCTTGTTATCTGCCTCTTCGGTATGATCTTTGGCGTGGTGCAGTACATTGGTATCCGCAAACTTCCTGTCCACAGTGCTATGCGTGAGATCAGCGAACTGATCTACGAAACCTGTAAAACCTACCTTGTGACGCAGGGTAAATTCATTCTTGTTCTCTGGGTTCTTATCGGCGCCATCATTGTCGCCTACTTCGGTTGGCTCCGGCAGATGGAGACCATCAAGGTTATCTCCATCCTTGTTGCCAGTCTTATCGGTATTCTCGGAAGCTACATCGTTGCCTGGTTTGGTATGAGGATCAACACCTTTGCCAACTCAAGGACGGCATTTGCAAGCCTCGGAGGAAAGCCTTTTCCAACCTACGCCATTCCGCTTCGCGCAGGCATGAGCATTGGTATGCTGCTCATCAGCATCGAGCTTTTTGTCATGCTCTGCATTCTTCTCTTTGTGCCAGCCGACTTTGCAGGCCCTTGCTTTATCGGCTTTGCTATCGGTGAGTCACTTGGCGCATCGGTGCTTCGTATTGCCGGTGGTATCTTTACCAAGATTGCCGATATCGGTTCCGACCTCATGAAGATCGTCTTCAAAATCAAGGAGGATGATGCCCGTAACCCTGGAGTTATTGCTGACTGTGCAGGCGACAACGCAGGCGACTCGGTTGGCCCGACTGCTGACGGTTTTGAGACCTACGGCGTGACCGGTGTAGCCCTGATCTCCTTTATTCTGCTTGCAATCAAGGCACCGGAAGTACAGATCATGCTGCTTGTCTGGATCTTTGCCATGCGTCTTGTCATGATTTTCGCCAGTGCAGCTTCCTATTGGGTCAATGCCGCTTATGCCAAAATGAAGTACAGCAATGCTGCCGAGATGAACTTCGAAAAGCCACTCATCACGCTTGTCTGGCTTACCTCGATTGTCTCCATCATTCTTACCTACATCGCGTCATGGTACCTCATCAGCACGCTTGGTGACGGCACCATGTGGTGGAAGCTCGCTTCAATCATCACTTGCGGAACCATTGCCGGCGCATTGATTCCTGAACTGGTTAACCGCTTTACCTCCACAGAGTGTGCCCACGTCCGCAACGTCGTTCAGTGCACCAAAGAGGGTGGAGCTGCCCTGAACATTCTCGCCGGTCTTGTTGCCGGTAACTTCAGTGCATACTGGATGGGCCTTGCCATTGTCGTTCTTATGGCCGGAGCCTACGGGTTCAGTACCCTTGGTCTCGGTGCAATGATGCTCGCACCATCCGTTTTTGCTTTCGGTCTTGTTGCTTTCGGCTTCCTCAGCATGGGCCCGGTAACCATCGCCGTTGACTCTTACGGTCCGGTTACCGATAACGCTCAGTCGGTCTATGAGCTTTCGCTGATCGAAACCATTCCGAACATCAAACAGAACATCCAGAGTGAGTTCGGTTTTGCACCTGACTTTACCAATGCCAAACGCTACCTTGAAGCCAACGATGGCGCAGGCAACACCTTCAAGGCAACAGCAAAACCGGTGCTTATCGGTACCGCCGTTGTGGGATCGACGACCATGATCTTCTCAATTATCATGATTCTTACCAACGGGCTCGTCAACAACCTCGACAAACTCTCCATACTGTCGCCTCCGTTCCTGCTTGGTCTCATGATGGGTGGTGCGGTCATCTACTGGTTCACCGGAGCCTCCATTAATGCGGTGACGACAGGTGCTTACTATGCGGTTGAATTCATCAAGAAAAATATCAAGCTTGATGATGGTGCTGAAAAAGCCTCGATTGAGGACAGCAAGAAGGTTGTGGAAATCTGTACGAAGTTTGCGCAGAAAGGGATGCTCAACATCTTCCTTACGGTGTTCTTTACGACCCTTGCCTTTGCCTGTCTCGATTCCTTCTTCTTTATCGGCTACCTGATCTCCATCGCTCTTTTCGGTCTCTATCAGGCTATTTTCATGGCTAATGCCGGCGGCGCGTGGGATAACGCCAAAAAGCTTGTTGAAACCGAACTCAATGCCAAAGGTACCGAGTTGCATGATGCATCAATTGTTGGTGACACGGTTGGCGATCCTTTCAAGGATACCTCTTCGGTTGCCCTTAACCCGATCATCAAGTTCACCACACTCTTTGGTTTGCTTGCTGTAGAACTCGCGATTGGACTCGATCCACAGATCGCATTGACAGCCGCAGCAATTTTCTTTGCCTTGTCGCTTGTGTTTGTACACCGCTCCTTCTTCTCCATGAGAATCAAGGTGGACGAACACTAAATCGCTTGTTTTTCACCCGAGCCATTTTTGACTCGGGTGAAAGCCAAAGGAGCCGCAGCGATGCGGCTCTTTTGTTTTGGGGTCACTCAATGATGATGCCGTAGCTATCAAGCAAACCCGCCACTCCTTGTATTGAAAACTTCGCCTTTCTCAGGCGGTTTGTTTCAGGATTGATTGAGTAGTTGAACGCCGCCCTGAAATCCGCCGATTCAAGGTTAGTATGAAAAAATATCGCCTGATGGAGATCAGAGCCATCAAACTGCGCCCCGCTCAAGTCGGCCTCACTGAAATCAGCCTCCTGCATGTCGCAGTTTTTAAAGTGTCTGTTTTTGAGCTTCAAGCCCGAAAAAAGCGAAAGCTTCAGGATGCAGGAGTCAAAATCAACCTCCAGCATAAATTTTCGGCAGTCGCTGAACTGGACGCCAAGCAACTTGCAGTTCACAAACTTCACCTCCTGCAGACTGCTGTTTTTGAGCTTGGCCAAACTGAAATCGCACCCCTCAAACCGACAATTGACAAACCTCACACCAGAGAGATCGGCGCTGTTGAAGTTGCACTGAATGAAGCTGCACTGCTCATAATAGCCCTCTTTTTCAAGAGCCATGATTCTTCTGATTTCTTCCATTGTCTTTTTTATGTACCTCAAGAGCTCAATTCCCTGCATGAACAGAATCAAGGAATAAAAGTGCATTTTCTGCGACTCTGTTCAAAGGCTGGTTTGAAGTGACCTCGTCAAACACTTCTCATCTTGTCAAGCACTTATCTCATTTTGTCATTTCGACGAACGAAGTGATGAGAAATCTTCCCGCACAATAATCAAAATTTCTCGCTGACGTTCGAAATGACAGTCATGAATTGCTATTATTTCAATCTTGTTAAGTCGTCAGGGAGATCTTGACGGGTGTGGAAAAAATCACTCTCTTGCACCGAAGGTGGGCCGCCGATTAGAGCCAAAATATTGTCATAGAGAGCACATGCCAAACCGGGGGAAGCATTCCGTTGCAACATGATGCTTTGTCATTTTTCCGGGACTGCGCTCAAAAGCTCTTTTTTTGCAAAGCTGCCGATAATTTTCTCGACATCCGCAGAGAGGCTGGCGGGTTTGATTTTGCTGATGACATGAGCAAGTGTACAAATTTTCCCTTCGAGGGGGAGGAATTTATTGACGATAACCACCTTGTCCTCTTTTAGACGGCACTCCCCGCCGAGAAAATTGCCTTTTTCGTAGCGCACGCTGTAGCCAAGCTCTTTTATGGTGCTTTCGAGCAAGGTAAGTTGTGCTGTTTTTTTCATACAATGCTCCTTTTTTTTTGAGTGTTCCCCCTTGTGCTTATCCCCTCATTCTGGGGTCAAGGGCATCGCGAACACCATCGCCAACCAGGTTAAAGCAGACTACGGTGGTCAAAATGGCAATACCGGGGAAGGTTGAAATCCACCAGTAGTTCAGCAGGCTGTCGCGCCCTTCATTGATGATGTTGCCCCAGCTTGGAGTTGGCGGCTGAACACCGAGTCCGAGAAAGGAGAGTCCGGCTTCGGTTAAAATAATGCTGCCAATCCGCAGGGTTGCTGCTATGATAACCGGGGTGAGGGTGTTGGGTGCAAGGTGGCGAAAGATGATTCTCATGCTCGAAAGGCCGAGGGATTTGGCGGCAAGAATGAACTCCTGCTCTTTGAGCGAGAGCACCTGGCTTCGAACAATCCTTGCGACACCCATCCATCCGGTAAAGGAGAGGGTGATGACGATGAGGTAGATGGAGTTGCCGAAGGTGGCTATGATGATGAGAATGAGAAAAAGTGCGGGAAAAGCGATAAGGATATCAACAATCCGCATCATGATTGCGTCGATCCAGCCACCGAAATAGCCTGAGGTGACTCCGATGACCGTGCCGAGGGTTACAGAGATTAAAACTACAAGAAAGCCGATGGAGAGTGAGATTTTTGAGCCGTAGATGACGCGGCTCAGAATGTCGCGTCCGTATTGGTCTGTTCCGAGGATGAAGGTGCGCTTGATGGCGATGTTGCTTGTTCCACCTCCTGCCAGTTCGCCCAGGGCAATGGTTTTTGTGCGTATACCCTGACGGTAGATAACGTTGTCGCCTTCAATGCGGTACTCGTTAACAAAGCGGATGGCGTTGGGTTCGTTGCGTGTTTTCAGAAGCTGAAAATCGCTGATGAGGCTGTTTGCCAGATTGATGGTTCTTCCGCCCCCTTGCTGCATGGGTATGATCAGGTTTTTTGGTTGCCTGAGCACCAGTGCTTCAAGGCGTGCGAGGGGAGGCTGATAGGCCGTGACCAGAAAGTCCTGCTGGTCATAAGGGCTGAAGGGTGCGATGAACGGTGCAAGAAATGCTGCCGAGTAGAGAATAAAGATAATGGCTGAAGCGTAGAGGGCTATGGTGTGGCGCATGAAGGCTCTGAGGCTTATTTTACCCAGACTCAGTTCATCAGGTTGCTCTGCTGTCGCTTTTTTGCGCAATGATTTCCATGCAATGAGCGCGAGAATGACTGGCACGGTGACCAGGTAGATGGCCGCAATCCAGAATTCGAGGATCTCTGCGGTAAAGATTTCCAAAAATGCTTCTGGTGCCAGGATCGCAAGCTCCGTTGCAGTAAAGAGGGAGCTAAAACTGATAAGCACAAGATCTGCCTGGAGGATCAGGAGGAGCAGAAAGGCAATAAGAGCTATGAGCAAAAAAAAGGAGACTCCTTTTTTCTGTGATCGGTTTGACCCTGCGCCGGATTGGATGTTCAGCAGGGATGCTGGCGTGCTGCAATCTGTTTTCAAGCTCTTGGTGGCTATCGGTTAATGTTGTCTCCTGGAACCAGAAAAAGCTGCTTTTCGAGGGGTGAAAAGCAGCTTTGCATGGTCGTGTACCGGTTTTTTCAACAGAAGTTGGAAGGCTCTCAGCTTGCTGTTGTTGCAGCCACTTCGACAGTGGCATCTGCTGTTTTCGATGGAAGAACAGTAATGACCGGAGCGTCGGGATTATCCATGATCTGCAGGCCGGCGTAGGCTGTCATCGGGATCTCTTTGACGTGGATTGAGTGGCCGATCTCAAGTGCCGTAACATCGACAACAAGGTGATCGGGCATATCTTCCGGTTTGCCCTTGATGGTCAGTGCGTGGAGGATAATCAGCAGTTTTCCGCCTTTTTCAACGCCAGCACTTTCGCCGGAAACAGCGACCGGAACTTCGAGTTCAATAATTTCGTCGGCAGAGAAGAGCTGAAAGTCGGTATGAATGATGCGATCGGTTACCGGGTGAAATTGAACCTCCTTGATAAAAGAGCGTTTGATTTTGCCGTCAGGGAACTGAAGATCGATAATATGTGATTCGGCCGAGTGTACCAGCTTTTTGAGTGCAAGTTCATTGACGCTTACAGCAACAGTCTCTTCGCCCTTATGATAGATTACTGCGGGTACAATACCGGTTAAACGAAGCCTTTTGGCGTCGTTCTTTTTGATGATGCGAGGTGTTACACCTAATACAATTGTTTCCATGCTCTTCCTTTATCTCTTTTATCGCTTGTGTTTTAATGAAGATTCGTAAGTTTTTCGATGATATTTTTACTGTCGAACAGGCAACTGACAGAATCATCTTCATAAATACGCTTGATAGCTTCGCCGAAGAGGTTGCTGACCGTTACGGTTTCAATTTTCGGTGAATATGCGTGATTGGTGATAACCGAATCGGTTACGATTACCTTTTCAAGTATGGATGCGTCAATTCTTTCGATGGCTGGTCCGGAAAGAATCGGGTGCGTTGTTGCTGCATAAATTTTAAGGCCGCCAGCTTCACGAATCGCTTTTGCTGCATTGACAATGGTACCGGCGGTGTCGATCATGTCATCAACCAAAAGGACGTTTTTGCCATTGACATCACCAATAATGTTCATCACTTCGGCAACGTTGGCTGCCGGACGGCGTTTATCGACAATCACCAGATCGGTGCCGAGCTCTTCGGCAAATTTCCGCGCAAGTTTGACGCCGCCGACATCAGGCGAGGCAACGACAAGATTGTCGCGAAACTCTTTCTGGCGAATATGGTCAATCAAAATGACACTTGAGTAAAGGTGATCAAACGGAATGTCAAAAAAGCCCTGAATCTGTGGAGCATGAAGATCCATGGTCAGAATCCTGTCGGCTCCGGCCTGGGTGAGCAGGTTGGCGACAAGTTTTGCCGTGATGGCGACGCGGGGACGATCTTTTCTGTCCTGGCGGGCATAGCCATAGTAGGGGATGACGGCGGTGATTCTTGCGGCCGATGACCTTCTCGCGGCATCAATCATGATCAACAGCTCCATCAGGTTGTCGCCTGGAGGGTTGGTTGACTGGATAATGAACATATCCGAGCCACGGATAGATTCTAAAAAGTTTACTGAGATTTCCCCGTCAG
>CAIQGA010000100.1 GCA_903871235.1 uncultured Chlorobiaceae bacterium | reverse complement strand
TTAAAAAGCAAGAAAAAAAACGATTTTTCTGAAAAGAACACCACTTCTCCGAAAAAAAATACTACTTTTTTTGAAATAGTGCTCATGTAGCGGTGTTTTTTAGTTAATGTGTGCGCTTTAGCCGACTTTCAGGGTTCAAAGTCAAGGACGATGGAGTTCATGCAAAAGCGCTTTCCCGTCGGGGCCGGGCCGTCATCAAAAACGTGGCCAAGGTGTGCCTTGCACCGTCCGCAAACAACCTCCGTTCGCGCCATCCCGAATGAGGAGTCTTTCCGGTAGAGAACACTGTTCGGGCGCAGGGTTTCAAAAAAGCTGGGCCAACCGCAGGAACTGGCAAACTTGGCGTCGGAGCGGAAAAGCCGGTTGCCACATGCCGCGCAAGAGTAACTCCCCGTTCCCTCATAATCCCAATATTTCCCTGAAAACGCATGTTCGGTCGAGCCGTGGCGCGCCACCTCATAGACCGATGGCGAAAGCACCTCCTTCCAGACAGCATCAGAAAGGGTGAGACTTGTCGTATCGGTACGCGAGTAGTAGGGGTTGACGGGATGTTGTTTTTCAGTCATGGCTCCGGGTTTTTGGATTGTTGTCGGGGGCGGCGCTGCGTTGCATGAAGAGAGCACAAACAACAGAATGAGGGGAACCGTTCGAGCCGGTCGGCAAAATATCTGATTCATGGGCGGAATGATTTTTTGCTGAGCGCTTTTTTATAAACTTTTTTCAGGATTTTATCAAAGTTTACAAGACTATTCTGGAAAGGCTGGAGGGGGCTCTTGTCGAGAGCCTCTTCGGGGATACCACTCTGAATGGGGTAGATGAGGACGAAGCTGTTTTTCTGGAAATAGCGATTGAGATACGATGAAATTCTTGACATCTTTGAGTGATAGGAGAGGTTGTTTTTTCTGCTCATCACGATAATGAGATTATCATCATTTTTTATCTCTTTCGACAGCAGCAAAAACTCATCCCACTCCTTGAACATCTTATACTCGGCATGGGCAATGCTCTCTGAATAACTCTCCTTCAGGATGGCAATAGTAGTGCGGGAGGCATGAATCAGCAGTTTGCTGCCCGTATTTTTTATGATCGTCATAAGCCTCTCCATCCAGAGCACAAAACCGGCCTCATTTTCCGCCATTGCAGGAATAATGACAATGGTGCGCTTAATGGTGGCGAGCGGCTGTACCGATTTGTAGATGAAGGTGGTGACATTGCAGCGTCCGAGGAGGCTCTCCGATGTCGTGCCGAGAAAACTCTCTGTAAGGCTTTTTTTGTGATGAAGTCCCAAAATAAGGAGAGTGATTTTTTGTTCCCGAATCACCCCGGCAATGCCATTGACCACATCGCGGTCATAACGAATCAACGGCGTCAAGGCATGATCGGTGGACGATGCTGCAACTGCCGCATGTTCGAGGATTTTGGCACCACTCCTCTCTGCGGCCTCACCGCTGATACTGTTACTCGCTACATGCAAAGCATAGATGCCATTGCGTGATTTGCGGGATTTGACGGTTATGCCAAGATTGAGCAGCTCATCGACGGTGCTGATGTCGCTCATGGGAATCAATATCCGCTCTTCACTTGCCTGAAGTCCGGGTTCTGGAGCGTCGTCAAGTGACTCAGCCAGCGCAATGTTCTGCGCCCCTTTTTCACCGACGATGGTTGCAAGGGTACAGGTCACCAGAATAAAAAGAATCGTACCGTTCAACACGCTCTCATCAAGCAACCTGACGGGGTAACCACTGAGGGTATAACCGATGATAATATTGTAGCCGATCAAGACTGTAGCAATGGCCAGTGCGGCATGGGCGCTGATCAGCCCAAAAATCAGCCTGCGCTGGTCGAGGGAAAAACCGAAAAGTTTCTGTGTTATCCAGGCTGAAAGGTATTTGGCTATCGTAGCAGCAACGGTGATAACCAGTGCAACTTTAATGGTTTCATAACCCTTGAAAAAGGCCTGAATATTAATCAACATACCGACGCCGATCAGAAAAAAGGGAATAAAAATGGCGTTGCCAACAAACTTGATTCGGTTCATCAGCGGTGATGTGCGAGGAATAAGCCTGTTCAGTGCAAGACCTCCAAAAAAGGCGCCAATAATGGCTTCAACACCTGCAGCTTCAGCCAGAAAGGCACTGAAAAAGACCAGCGCCAGTACAAAAAGGTACTGTTGCACGCTGTCGTCAAAGCGCTTGAAAAACCATCGGGCCACAATAGGAAAGAGCAGCAGGACAATCAGGCTGAAAAGCGTTACACCGATAATCAACCGTATCCAGAACGCACCCGTCAGCACCCCCCCCGCCAATTCAACCACAACCGCCAACACCAGCAAGGCAAGGGTATCGGTGATAATGGTACCCCCGATTGCTACATTGACCGCCTTGTTCTTGGCAATGCCGAGCTTGCTGATGACCGGGTAGAGAATGAGCGTGTGCGAAGCAAAGATACTGCCGATAAGAATGGAGGAGAGCAACGAAAACTGAAGGATATAGAGCGCAACCAGAATGCCGAGAACAATGGAGATCAGGAAGGTGTAGAGTCCGAACAAGATGCTTTTCGTGCTGTTTTTGCGGAAATCGGCCACATCAATCTCCAGCCCGGCAAGAAACATGATATAGAGCAGCCCCACCGTTCCAAAAAGAATGATACTGCTGTCGCGAAGCATCAGGTTCAACCCGTAGGGGCCAATCAGCGCTCCGGCAAGAATGAGGGTGATGAGACTCGGAATTTTCAGCCGGTTAAAAAGTACCGGAGCAAAGAGAATGAGAAAAAGCAACAGTGAGAACTGCAACACCGGGTTTTTCAAAGGCAATGGAATCTGTGTCAGGCCTATCAACAGCATCATTTACAATCCAGAAGTTCATTACCGACCAGACAAGGAACCGCAAAGGCAAAACGCGGCGCACTTTATTGGAAATATGCACATCTTTTCAGTTGAACACAAACGGGCACCCTGGATGATTGAGTGACTACCACGAATGATGAACGCGGGCAGCAATGCGCTTTTTGAGCGAAGGTATTCTAAAGCCCACTTTCATTCGTGCGACCCCTCCACTGTCCGCTCAAAGTCGTCACAGAGTTTTTCGACGAGGTCTTCTGTTTCTTTGAAGAAGTAGTCACCAATGGTTTGGCGGTGGAGCGCTTTGTAGCGGCGGTAGATGATGGCGAAGTCGTTGTAAATCTCATCTTCGGAGACGTGCGATTTGATTTTGCTCAATATTAATATTACAATGAAAAAGGAATTTTAGTTTTTTTGTCTTTAATCAGGGTGTGCTCGGCCTCTCTTTTACCACT
>CAIQGA010000099.1 GCA_903871235.1 uncultured Chlorobiaceae bacterium | reverse complement strand
GGCACCATACTTCTGCATGTATTCCAGGGCGGTCAGACCCTCTTTGGCCGCCTTTTCCGGCAACCCGGGCACACGCTCAAAGATGTAGCGGTAATACTCCTCAATGGTGATCTTCTCACCCGGACGGTAAGGCGACATACAATACTGCTTTATACCGAGGCTTCCATCGGGATCAATCCGCCAGGTAAGCTCAATCCAGAACTCATCCTCTTCCCATACCTCACCAACATTTGCCTGCCAGGTATATTCCACCGGTTTGCCCATCTTTGCATGTGCAACACGAAGAACCGGCTGACGGAACGCAATCCACTTGCCAGCATGGGTTTCATAACTGATAATATCATGCCGCTCGGCGGAGTGGCCCATCGGCAGAACATAATCGGCAAAATAGGCGGTTTCACTCCAGGTTGGCGTAAGCGCCGCATGAAGACCGATTTTTGATTCATCCTCGAGCGCCTCAATCCATGAGAATCCATCGGGATAGGTCCAGACCGGATTAAAGACACGGGTAAAATAGACATCCAGTTTACCACGCCCCTCTTTAAGAAAATGAGGCAGCAAAAAGCTCAACTCAAAATGAGCAAGAGGATACTCGTCCGGCAACTGGAGTGTGTTCCAGTAGGTCTGTGGTTTCGGCTTGGCATGAACATCGGGATGGAATTTGTTCCATGCACTTGGAGAAGTTCCGCCCGGCGTGCCAACACTGCCCGTCAAAACATTGAGGAAATGAAGGGTGCGCGACACAGCCCAGCCACCAAGGTTTCCACTGCTTGCGCTGCGCCATACATGCGTAGCAAACTGTGTGCCAGCCTCACCTATTTTGCGGGCAACCTCAACAATCATTTCCGCCTTGACGCCACTCTCTTTTTCTGCATACTCCGGCGTATAGGCGCTGTACTCTTTTTTGAGCGCCTCAATGAAATTCTCAAAGGTCACAGGAGTGTTCGGGTAATCCTGCTTCAGGTACTCCTTCCAGTTCACCCAGTTTTCAAGGTAGTCGCGGTTGTAGATACCTTCATCAAGAATCACCTTTGCCATGGCAAGCAAAATCGCAGGCTCACTGCCCGGAAAACTTGGCATCCAGTAATCCGACATGCTCGCCGTGTTTGAAAGACGAGGGTCGAGCACGGCAAGTTTGGCCCCCTTCATCCTCGCCTCAACAATACGCTGGGCATGAGGGTTAAAATAGTGCCCCGACTCGAGGTGAGCACTCACCAGAAGCATGAACTTGGCATTGGTATAATCAGGAGAAGGGCGGTCTAATCCTTCCCATATCGCATAACCAAAGCGAGCTCCCGATGAACAAACATTGGTGTGGCTGTTATGGCCATCCACATTCCATGCTCTGAGTACCCACTCCATGAACCCTTCATGTCCGGGGCGACCGACATGGTATGAAATTTCGTTGTTGCGCCCTTCCTGTATGGCCTTGCGCATTCTTCCTGCAATGTCGTCAAGTACACTGTCCCAGCTTACGCGGTCCCACTTGCCCCCGCCTCTTTTGCCCGATCGTTTCATCGGGTAGAGCACCCGGTCGGTATCCTCAATCTGGTTGAGGGTTGCGGGGCCTTTGGCACAGTTTCTTCCACGACTTGCAGGATGGTAAGGATTGCCGACCAGCTTGCGCATCGTCATCGTCTCTTTATCAACATAAGCGAGCAGTCCGCAACCAGCCTCACAGTTAAAACAGGCGGTCGGAATCAGCATATACTCTTTTGACTTGCGCTCAGGCCAGCTTTTCGAATCGTATTCCACCCAATGATCCCACTGATCGGGAGGTGGACAGTTCACCTGGGTACCATCAGCAGTTGCACTTTTCGCTGCCGGACCACTCCCTTCCGTGTGGAGATCAGCAATGAGGTGCAGTTTTTCTGCTATCGTTTCTATAACCGTTGGTTTATGGGTATAACTCATATTTACTCCAGCACTTGATTAACTTAACGGAACGGTTTGCGGTGCATGAATCCAGACTTTTTCTGTGTAGAAAACACCACAAAGCCCAAAAATGGCGGCTACAGCAAGCATCAGTGGCGAGGAAAGTGCAAGGCACAACAGAAGAGGAAGCACATTACCCGCAATGAAACTGCCATACCAGAAAGGCTTCCTGAGTGATCCATGCAGAATAGCCTCAGCCGCACGTTCCGCAGATTTTGAAGGATGCTTGCCATAGAGTTCTGAAAGCATCACAAGAATGTGGAGTATAAAGCCACCCGCAAGAGCTGGCCTGAGCAGTTCAAAAAGGTCAGGGTCACTGGAGGTCAGCACACCGAGCACAACCATTGCCGAACCACCGGCAAGCAGCGAGTTCAGGAACATGTGCAAGAGAAGCATAGGGCTTTGCCAGAAGTCCCTTGCCTTGGCCGAGCCAAAGAGGAATGCTGTATAGATCGCCGTCAGCAAGGCAAAGAGTGCTCCACACCAGAGCGAAACCTGTTCGAGGAGAGGCAACTGGAGATATTTGGCAACTCCCCACAGGGCAAGAAATGCGCCGAATCCGGCAATCGTCAAACCACCCTTTACAAGCCATGAACCGAATTGCGGACGAAGCATGACCGAAGAGAAGCGCTCGGGACGATCAAGATCCATGACAAGAAATCCTCCTGTAAGGGCAAGAAAGAGCAGCGACGTTGCCCATACAGCCCACTGCAGCGAATCGGAGAGGGGGTGCATCAGCAGGGTCTGCAGAACAAACATCAGCAAAAACAATCCTGAGGCCAAAGCCTTTGATGCGACATAAGCAGGAACCTCCCAGCCCCAGACCACTCCCTTGGCGGGAATATCATAGACTTTCCGGGCCTTTGGCTTGCCATCAATTCCTGATGATGGAAGCAATTTTTTTGCAGGTTTCGTAAAGTGCTTGCCTGCAAAATGGCCAACCCCGCGTGACTGCTCACTCCAGAGGTATCCATTAACCTCCGAAACCTCAAACGGATCAAGCGAAGCTCCATCACCATTGATATAATAAAGCTTGGGCGAAGTCCCCTTTTCAGGCTTGCGCACCATCGTCTGCTCTTTTGCCACAAGGCGAGCTATCTCACTGCGGGGATCATCAAGATCACCGGCAACAATGGCCTGCTGGGGGCAAATCGAAACACAGGCGGGCTTGAGGCCAACCTCTTTTCTGTGAGCACAATAATTGCATTTTGCGGAGGTGTGCGTCTCGGGATCCATATAGAGAGCACCGTAGGGACAGGCTTGGGAACAGGCTTTACAGCCGATACATCGACGCTGGTCAAAGTCAACAATACCATCATCCCGTCGGTGCAGCGCCTCAACCGGGCAGATATCGACACAGGGCGGTTCAGCGCAATGGTTACAGCGGAGAACGGTAAAATATCTTCTGCTGTCGGGAAAGGTCCCCTTTTCAACATATTTAACCCAGGTACGGTTCACACCGAGAGGCACCTGGTTTTCGGATTTGCATGCTACCGTACAGGCATGGCATCCAATACATTTCCGGGCATCAATAACAAAACCGTAATTCATTAATTTTGTTCTAAATATTATAATACTGCTGCTGCTTTTTTATTCTCCCGCAACACCCGCTTGCACGACTTTCGGGCTGAACACGACCGATGCGTGACCCTTTTCCTCCTGATGCCCGCAAAAACGCGAAACGACCTACTACATAGTTATATAGTTTTCATTTTACGAAAAGAAAAGGACTCTTCAAAAGGAAATCAATCAAAAAAAAGATGGGATTTTAAAAAGCCCGGATTCATTCATCTCTGCAAAGAGGGAGATGAACCCGGGAAGTTTCATAGCTTATCCTACATGTTTTCCAGCCATGACGAGGGTTGGAGGCGCTCCAAGATGGCGTCCGGCAAGCAGAACATTCCAGTAGAGCCATTCAAAGCCAAGTTTCCCATACCAGTTCATCTTTGTTTCATGAAGAAGGGTGAAGGGACCGAGCTTGGGTACAGGGAACTTGCCGGGCAATGGTTCGATCCTGTAGTTGAAGTCAATCAGCGAAGAGGTGCCTTTGGAATAGACAATAAAACAGGTTGAGTGACCATCATAAATCTCCTCCGGCTTGACGCCATGAATTTCAGCCATGATATTGAAGACCACAACATCAGCCTCATAATGGGCAACCGATCCGGCCTTCGAAGTCGGGACGTTGGTCGCATCGCCAATAACATAGACCCTGTCATGCTTGAGCGCCTTGAGGGTGTTCTGATGGGTTGGTACATAGCCTATGCTGTCATCAATACCCGACTTGCTGATCACCTCATCACCAATGGTGGTGGGGACGATAACCAGAGTGTCATACTTTATCCTGTCGCCTTTTACGGACTCGATATACCGCTCTTTTCCATTCACCGAGCTAAGTTCAAAACTGGTGCTGATCTTGATGTTTTTGCTCTTGGCCGACTCAGTAAAAACCGCCGATGCCTTGGGTTTCGTAAATGCTCCGGCCAGAGGGGTGACCAGTTCGATCTCGGTCTTCTCCCTGATACCTTTCTTGCGGCAAAACCAGTCGGCCATAAAAACGAACTCAATAGGAGCTACGGGGCATTTAAAGGGGAGTTCGGCAATGTTCATCACCAGTTTACCCCCTTTAAACTCTTTCAATTGCTGGCGCAGCAGCTCAGCCGACTCAATGGTATAAAATGAAAAGGCATTCTTCCCCCACGCATCCATCAGCCCGTCATTCTCTTCAGGAGCAATCTTGCAACCGGTGGCAATGACCAGAAAGTCGTAGGTAAAGGTGTGGTTTTTGCTCTTTACCTCCCTCTTCTCGGGATTGATATTGGTAATCTCATCAATCACAAAATCAATACCGGGAAGGATATACTTTTTCCTTGAGCGCGTCAGGGTTTTCGACTTTTGCAGCCCGAAAGGAACAAAAAGCAAGCCCGGTTGATAGATATGATTGTCATCACGATCAATCACCGTAATCTCCCATTCAGCAGGCAAATGCCTCCTCAGATTATTTGCAACAATTGTTCCGCCGGTACCCGCACCCAATACAACGATCTTTTTTGACATTATCTTGCCTCCATTTAAGGAATCAGTTATGAAAAATTAATGTGAAGAGAAAAAAAATAAACACAAGAACAACAAACACATACCGCTGCAGATGGTATGTCTCGAACCGTACTGAAGGCAAGCAGCACTCTCCTCTTTAAGAACGGTTTAGAAGTCTCCTGGGAAACACTTCATAAAAGCAATGATAGCGCAGAATACTCAATTAGTCAAGCAAATAAACTGCATAACCATATAGTTTAACAATTGTCAAATTTAAACAAGATCATCTTAAAAAACAAGGACTACCCCTCGTCATCCGCCGAATCACGTCCATATCCGGCCAGTTTCTCGTACAACAAAAACGACAACATTTCTGTAAAAGTGAGCTTGACAGGCTACTCCCTGGTGGTCTCGCTCCCCGCGAAAGCGTAAGCCGCAAGAGACACTCACCCGGCAAGAAGGTGCCTGAGCTGAGTACACCAGTGAGTTAACAAACTTGTAGCATTCCCTTAACAATTCCTCAACAGAACGAATGGTACTTTGTGTGGCGCATGAAGCTATGCACAAAGAGTTCCGGGATTTTCAAGAACACACCACACAAACCAACCATATTTTTTTATGAGAAAAGTTGCATTAATAGTCGGCCTGGCCGCATCCCTCGGGTTCAACAACGCGCAGGCTGTTGAATGGAACTGGAAGGGAGATATCCGCTACCGTTACCAGTCTGATTTGACAGATCTTACTAGTTCCACCGGCGAACACAGCCGCGACCGCCACCGTTACCGCGTCCGCCTTGGCGTCTATCCCTGGATCAATGAAGAACTGTCTGCCGGCGTCCAGCTCGCATCCGCAGGCGGTGGAACTGAGACCACTTCCCGTAATGAGACCATGGATGATATGTTCAATGCTGATCCCCTCTATATCAACGAGGCATTCATTGATTACCATCCAACAGCGCTCAACGGCAATGTCAACATCATCCTCGGTAAAAGGGTCGTCGCAAGCACCCTCATCACGGTGAACGATCTCGTCTGGGACACCGATCTCACCTTTGAAGGCGCAACCGTACAGTACGGCAAGGATGGAGATGGCAAGGAGAAAGACGGTCTGAGTGCGGTTGCTGGATATTATATACTTAACGAGCGAAAAGAAGTTTCTCCATTTGATGGCCGAGATGCATTCCTTGCTGTTGGCCAGATTGCCTACAAAGGTGAGGTGAATGATCTCAGCTATCAACTCGGCGCAGCCTATTACGATTATGCGCATTTCGATTACAATATCGGTACCGGGTTCTTTAAGAACAGTACAAACTATACAGGAAAAGACTTCAACATCGTTGAGTTTTTCGGCAACGTTGGCGGTCAGATAACCGAAACCCTTCCCTGGAAAATTACAGGTCAGTATGCATTCAACACAGCCTCACACGATGATGGCAATGTTCATACATACCTTCTGGATAATTCTAAGAGAGACAGTTACCTTGTCGAGCTGAAAATCGGTGATGCCAAGCAGGTAGGACAGTGGTCTCTTTACGGTGATTATATCAGGATTGAACGGGATGCCGTTACCGCATTTACCGACTCAGATCGCAATGACGGATCAGCAACCAATCTTGAAGGGTTCAAAGTCGGTGCTGTCTACCATCTTGTCCAGAATATGACGCTTGGAGTCAACTACTTTAATTTCCAGACGATTGGAGATGACACCAAGACCTATCATACGTTCATGGCTGATGCTGTCGTCAAGTTCTAAAATTGTGAGTGTTGTTCTTTCTTTGTGTGTTGTATGGCTGGTTTGCAAGGCCGCTCCTGCTGCTAAGGGAACGGCCTTGCTGAACCGGTTCATGATGACAAAAATTTTTACGTTTTAATTCTTACTAACTCAATGCTGACCATTACTATGAAACTTTTCAAAAAAATACTTTTAAGTGCAACTGTTTTCGGCGTTATGGCTGCTGGCACGGCTCAGGCTGCCGGTAAAATCGTTATTGACGGTTCAACCACCGTCGGCCCTATTGCCAAGGCATTTGCAGACTACTTTACCAAAACCACCGGCGTACAGGTAACGGTGAGCGAATCGGGCTCCGGTAACGGCGCAAAAAGCCTGATCAACGGAACCTGCGACATCGCCACCATGTCACGCCCCATGAAAGACAAGGAGCTGGCCGCAGCCAGAAGCAAAGGGGTCAACCCTGTCGAGCACATCGTTGCGCTTGACGGACTCTGTATTGTTGTCCATCCGAGCAACCGCGTCAATGCACTCACAAAAGCACAGATCCGTGGAATCTACATGGGCAGATACACCAACTGGAGCGAGGTTGGAGGGCCAAACTCTCCGATCGTGATGATCCAGCGTGAATCGAACAGCGGTACAGCCGACTCCTTTAAAGAGCTGGTTATGGGCAAAGAGAATCCGATTTCCAAGAGAGCAGAAACCCAGGCAAGCAACGGCGCCATCAAGAGCCGTGTAGCATCTACTCCTGCTGCAATCAGTTATATCGGTCTCGGCTTTGTTGACGCATCAGTCAAGCCTGTGCTGGTTGACGGTGTTGAGGCTGACATCAAAACAGTCAAAAACAACACCTACCCAGTCCACCGCCCGCTCTTCTTTTACACCAACGGCCAGCCAACCGGAGCGGTCAAGCAGTTCATTGATCTGCCAAAAACCGCTCAGGGAAAAAGCATCATCACCGAAACCGGTTTTGTCAACTACTATTGATTTTTTGCCAAAGGCATAAGCTCTCTGGCTGATGCCTGAAAACAACAACACTAAAAAGCCGTCTCACTCCAGGACGGCTTTTTGGTATCAAAAAAAAACATCACAGCCCATGAACTGCAAATCCCTGCGTTTTCTTTTACCCGTTCTGCTCAATGCCGCTCTGGTACCAGCACTCTCTGCGACAGCCTCTGCTTATAATGCGGCACATCTTGAGTTGCTTAATGCCGGAGTAGCATCGTGGAACAGCATGAGAAACACTCACAAAGAGTTTCTCCCCGACCTTTCCGGAGCTGTACTGAAAGGCAAACAGTTGAGGGGAGCTGATTTTCACAATGCCAGGATGTCAGGCGCTGATCTCAGCCAGTCAGACCTCAGCCGGGCAAACCTGCAGAACGCCTTGCTTGATTCGGCAACAATGAATTGCTCTATCCTCTTCAAGTCAAATCTTCAGGGCGCCCTGTTACGAGGAGCCAATCTGGAAAGTGCACAACTTGATGGCGCAAATCTTCATCAAGCGGTGCTTAAAATGGCCGTTTTGAAAAAAGCGGACTGCTCGAATGCAGATTTTTCGGAATCCGATCTTCGAGAGAGCAATCTCAGGGAAACGACACTGGTGAATGCCAATCTCAGTGGAGCGGATTTACGGGCAACCTACCTTTGGCGGGCCAATCTCAGCCGGGCAAAGATGACGGGGGTGAAGGTATCGGAAAAGAGCGTGCTCGACAGCGGCAAATACGCCTCTCTGACATGGGCGCAAAACCATCAATCGTTTTTTGTTGCGGAGGCCGCGCCATCCATTTCCGACAATCCGGCCGCCTCTGCCTCGACAGAGACAGAAACGCAGCATATCGGCCTTCCCCGGAAGTCAGATACTCCGCCACTGACGCAGCCAATCACGGGAAGCACGATACCTGAAAGAGATGCTTCAACGTCAAAAAAAAGTTTTGCTTCGCGTAATATCTGGCAGCAGTCAGATGGCCCGGCCAACGTCGCCTACAACAGAGAGCAATACGAGCAGGTAAAAAGCAATGTGTTCGGCTGGAACGCGATGAGAAAAAGCAACCGCGATATCCGCATCAATCTCACTGGCGCGTCATTCGATCACAAAAATCTCTCCTATGCCGATTTAAGCCATGCACTTTTGCAAAACGCCAGTTTTAAATCGAGCGATCTCAGCAACAGTGATCTTCAATTTGCAGATTTAAGAGGATGCGACTTCCGGGAAGCAAACCTGCAACATGCCAATCTTGAAGGCGCTGATCTCAGGGGTGCCAATCTCTGGCGAGCTAATCTCAGCCGAACCCATCTTGCCAAAGCTGTTGTAACCAGTTCGACCATCCTCGATTCAGGGAAAAAAGCCACGCCGGAACTGGCTCTGCGTCACGGCCTCATTTTTGTTGAACAATAACGGTGCAACCTGAAATAAGGGTCGGTACCCGGGCGGAGTTATGTACCCCTGCCCGGGTATTTGGCGATTATGCCACCCAACTACCGTCAACATCTCCCTTGACAATACCGATAAGCTCAAGCTGCTGATCATGATCAATGGTCATGAGCAGCAGCTTGTCCTGCCAGATCACGTGACTTCTTGACATGCTCTCACTGCCCAGACTCTCCGAAACAAAAATCCATTCGTTTGCAGGTGCAGAGGAGAGATGAACCGCCATTTTCAGAATATTCAGGGCGTCAGCAGACTTGACCATGCCATCTTTGTTGATATCGGCGGCAAGGTATTGGTATGGCGATACGGAGGTTCCATCGGTATTGGGATTCATGCCGACAGCAATTTTCAAAGCTGCAAGGGCGTCATTGGCCGTTATGGCACTGGCTTCAGCCTCTCCTGCCGCTTTGGTTGTGGTCAACACATAGTTGTCATCAGAAAGGCCGGAATGCTGCCATAAGCCGTCAGCATCGGTCATGGTAGTGTCAGAGACGATGTCGGCAGCGGTGACAATATCATAGCCAAGCTTTCCACTGGTTAATGTCAGGTCGAAATGCAGTGCATTGACGGGTGCGGTCATGGTAAGCATTCCAAGCTTCACTGGCCCGGCAGAGAGCGCATTTATTCCCATGCTGCCAAGAATAAACTTTCCTGCAGTTTCAGTATTGGCAACCGAGATCCACCCTGATGGTAACCCTGTTGCATTTTGCCAGGTAGCAACTGATTCACTTGAAAGACTGATGTTGAGCAGTAGATTGTTCACATCTGTTCTGGTCGAAGTCTCCCATATTTCGACACTTCCGGTACCATCAGCAGAAACCTGCATGTTCCTGAACTCAATCAGGTTTATGCCAGTGGCATCAGGAACCAGTGCTATTGAACTGTTCACGCCACCTATTGATTCTCCGGTTTTCCAGAAGGTTACCGCGCCATTGATCACCGATTGATCTTTGGCGATCACCTCTGTTGCAGCACTGCTGACGCTTTCGAGCGTACCGTGCCCATCCGTATAGCTCGCGGCAACCGTAACCCTCTTGCCAATCTCGGATGCCGTCAGCATGAGGCTCTCACCCGTAGCTCCACTGATATCCACACCGGCTGCCTGCCACTGGTAATGCATGGTACCGAGCCCGTCAACATCGGCAAGCGTGTTGTGTGCCGTGAGCATTTCGCCCTGTATTTCCGTGCCGCTGATGGTAACGCCACCGGTTGGAGCATCATTGGTGTTCGTCACCATCAAAACAAAGCTTTCACTGGCGGAGAGACCGATGAGATCCGTTGCCGTCACTTGTACCGTGACTATTCCGACATCCTCATTGAGCGGCGTGCCACTGAAGGTTCGGGTTACGGCATCGAAGCTCAGCCATTCCGGCAACGGAGTACCATCAGCCAGCGTTGCGCTGCACGCCAGACTATCTCCGCTGTCACCATCCGTAAACGTCGTGGCTGGAACCACAAACAGGTATGCGGCATCTTCGGCGGTTGATGCGTCAGCAACCGGATTGGCTACCGTTGGTGCATGGGTAAAAGAGAGTGATGGCAATGCACCCAACGGCAGATTTCCGGCTGCCGTGCTGTTGGAAAGTGAGGTACCATTCACCAGTGCCGCACTGAATTCCGTGATTCCAGTGTCGAGCGTAAAGTTGAGGGTATTGAGCAGAACGTCGCTGCTGCTGCTGAACTGGCTGTAACTGTAACCACTGAAGGAGAGTGTGTCGGCGGTGGCCGAGCCTGGTACCCAGAACCATTCAGCCAATGCTGCATTGGAACTCTCTGCGGTGTACTGAGCCTTAGCGGTATCGTAGTTCATAACAAGATCAGCGACGTCAACAAGCGTGTTCGCTTTCAGCCACACCTCCACATCAAGACCTGTCACCCCGGCATGCGCCTTCAACTGAAGAGTGGCTGGAATAACTGCGTCGGTCAAAGAGCTGCCGAGGCTCTCGGTTGTATTCTGACCATCAATGTAACTCGCAACAACCGAAATGGCCTTGCCAACCTCAGACTCCGTCAGTGCGAAAGTCTCGCCTGTTGATCCATTGATATTGACTCCTCCAGCCTGCCACTGGTAATGAATCTCGCCAAGGCCGTCAATATCTGCCAGCGTATTGTGGGCGGTCAGTGTTTCGTACTGTGTTGCCGTACCGCTTATCGTCACTCCGCCCGTCGGCAGGTCGTTCACTGCGGTGACGGTGATGGTCTGCTCAACACTCGCCGAGAGACCTGCCTTGTCGGTGACGATGAAAGTTACACCACGATCGCTGGTACGCGGAGTGTCGCTGCTGTTATTGAAAATCAGCGCACGCGCCACATTTTGCACCAGAGCATTGGTGGCACTGGCATTAAAAGTTAGTGTCCATGCCGTTCCGTTCGATACCGAGGCCACATCGGCACTTCCAATTACAGTGCTGCCTGACATCACGTTATTACCAATAGTATCAATCCAGATGCCGCTGCCACCGGGGTTAACCGTGACAAGGCTGAGCGTATCTGCAATCTCGTTGTTTGCCGCTATCTGCACCTTCAATGTACCGCCGCTCCAGTCGGCATTACCGTCAATATCGCTGATGACGATAGCACTGCTGAGTGCAACCGGGATTTGTTCCGTAAATGCGGTTGACGACGGTACTGAAGAATTGTTGAGCAGCACCGAGACCTTATTGGGAGAATTATCCACCACAATCAAATCGGCCTTGCCATCACGATTCACATCCTCACTTATCACAGAGTGCGGAACACTTCCCGTCGTATACTCAACGTTGATCTCAAAAGTGCCATCTCCTTTGCCAAGCAGCACCGATACGGTAGAGTCAGAATAATTTGCAGCAACCAGATCGACCTTGCCGTCTTCATTCACATCAGCGCTTGTTATGGAATAAGGATGATTGCCCGTTGCATAATCAACTTTTGAATAAAAAGTGCCATCACCCTTGTTCAGCAGTACCGAAACCGTATTGGAAGTAAAATTCGCCACAATCAAATCTGCATTACTGTCACCATTGACATCTGCACTTATCACAGAGTAGGAATAACTGCCGGTTTCATAATCAACTTTTGGGAAAAAAGTGCCATCACCCTTGTTCAACAGCACCGAGATATTATTGGAGTTGGAGAACTGATTTGCCACAATAAGATCAGCTTTGCCATCACCATTCACATCTGCACTTGTTACACAATACGAATCATATCCTGTCGTGTAATCGACTTTTGTATGGAAGGTACCATCATCTTTGCCAGGCAGCACCGAAACAGTGCCGTAATTTGCGGTGATCAGATCAATATTTCCGTCATCATTCACATCCGCACTGATAACCGATTTCGGCTGGAATCCCGTTGCATAATCAACTTTTGAATAAAAAGTGCCATCACCCTTGCCGATCAATACAGATACGGTATGGGGACTGGAATAGGTATTCGTCACAATCAGATCCGCGTTGCCGTCCCTGTTAACGTCCGCACCCGTCACTGAATAGGGATAACTTCCCGCGGCATAATCAACCATTGTGTTAAAAGTGCCATCTCCCTTGTTTATCAGCACCGAGACGGTTCCGGGATCAGTGCAATTCGCTATGACAAGATCAGCGTTACCATCTCCATTAACATCCGCACTCGTCACTGAAAACGGTTGCGTTCCCGTAGCATAATCAACCTTCCCGGCAAAAGAGAGGATAGAGGCTGGCTGGCTGATCGTCGGGGCATCATTAACGGCATTCACATCTACGGTAAGCGTATTGGCAGCAGCACTGTAGACAGTTCCATCACTGACCTTGAACCCGAACGAGGCATACGCATCTCCATTGGCGTTCTCTGCAGGAGTGAAGGTCAACTTTCCAGCATCAAGGTCGGCTTTGGTGATCTCCTGATTCAGGGTGACCGCTATAGAATTATAGTTCAGCGTGCCGTTTACGGACAGTGTGGTGATCATGACTTTTTCCAGAGTGTTGCCCTCAACATCACTGAACCCGAAATCTGCGGCACTCACGGTCAGCGCCGTATCTTCCAGCGTCGTCAATGTTTTGTTTGCAGCGGTCGGTGCGTCGTTCACTGCGGTGACAGCAAGGGTCTGTTCAACACTCGCAGAAGCGGCTGAACTATCAGTAACGGTGAAGGTTACCGTGCGATCACTGGTACCGGGAACATCGCTGCTGTTGTAAAAGGTCACTGCCCGGGCAACATCCTGCACAAGGGCGTTAGTAGCACTGGCGTTGAAGGTGAAGTTCCATGCTGTACTCCCGTTCACGGCGGCTCCATTTGCAATACCGATTTCAGTGCTGCCAGCCATCACTTTGTTACCTGTCGTGTCAATCCAGATACCGCTGCCGCCGGAATTGCTGATGGGAAGAGTCAACATGTCAACGAATTCTGCATTGGAGGTGATCTGCACCTTCAGCTTGCCACCGTTCCAGTCGGCATTACCGTCAATGTCGTTAATGACAATACCGCTGTTGACCACAACCTGTGTCTGTTCCGTGAAAGCGGTTGGAGGTGTAACGGAACTATTGAGCAGCACAGAGACCGTAGCGAGAGATAAATTTGCCACAATCAAGTCAGATTTGCCGTCACCATTCACATCCGCACTGGTCACCGATTGGGGTGTATTGCCCACGATGTACACTACCTGTGAGGCAAACGTCCCATCACCATTATTGGTCAGTACCGATACAGTCGTGTCATAATAATTTGCAGCGATCAGATCGACTTTTCCGTCTCCATTGACATCCGCACTGATGACCGATTGGGGACAACGGCCCACTGCATAATCAGCTTTCGCAGCAAACGTACCACTGCCGTTGTTGATCAATACTGAGACGAGATTGGAAACTTGATTCGTTACAATCATATCGGGTGATCCATCACCATTCACATCGGCAGTAGTCACCGCATAAGGATCAGCCATTACGTAGTTAACTTTCGAAGCAAAAATCCCATTACCGTTGTTGATAAAGACTGATACGGTACTGCTATTCGCTGTTATAATATCGGCTTTACTATCACCATTCACATCCGCACTCGTAATCGTATTCGGAGTGCTGCCCGTTACATAATCAGCTTTCGAAAGAAAAGTACCGTTGCCGTTGTTGATAAAGACTGAGATGGTACTGGAATAATGATTTGCTACGATCAGATCAATGTAGCCATCAGCATTCACATACGCACTGGTGACATCAATCGGGTTGACACCGGCTCCATAGTCAACTGTCGAGGCAAACGTTCCATTGCCGTTATTAATCAATACTGAAACGGATGATGATTCCCAATTCGCCGCGATCAGGTCGGCTTTACTGTCACCATTCACATCCGCACTGGTGAGAGACCACGGAAAATTACCCACAGCGTAATCAACTTTCGAGGCAAACGTTCCGTTGCCGTTGTTGAGCAATACGGATACTTTATTATCATTGCTACTCACCGTAATCAGATCAGCATACCCATCGGCATTCACATCCGCATTGGTGATAACCATTGGTCCGTTTCCCGTCGCGTATTCAACCTTCCCGGCGAAAGAGAGCTGCGAAGGCAATGTTACTGCTGGCGCATGATTGAACAGCACTCCCGCATACATTGGCGCCTCTATTGCGTTTGTCTCTATCGATCCACTCTGCACTTCAAGCACCCAGTCTCCACCTTCTGCCGAAGATCCGGTAAGATCACTTGAAGCTGCCACATCCGCAGCAGTCAGCCGTGCAATCGAGTCAACCAGCGCCTGCCCGTCAAATCCCTGCCCAACATTGCAGCCATAGAAAAGAATGTCTCCGGTTGAAGAGAGTGATGAACCGATCTGGCTGAATGTTGCAGCATAATCGTTCAGGCTGGAGTTGGTGAGCGTTGTTGTGCCAAGTTGCAACTGTGCCGCACGGCCATGACTGAATATATGCAGAGCGTCAATCCCTGTGCGTCCCGCGAGCACTCCGGCAATTTCAGCAAGCCCGTCACCAAGAGGATCAAGCAGATGGATTTCGCAGTCGTACAAGAGACTGGCTCTCAGTGTCTCCATGTCATGCAGGTCACCCATGATGAAAGCAATTTCATAACGAGGCAGCAACTGCACCGGTAAACCGGTGCCGGAATCAGCAAACATCGTTGTACTACCCAGAGGAAAATCTGCATTACTCAGCAAATCGGCCTCAACCGTGACGTTGAATGTTCCAGACATAATTAGTAACTATTGAAGGTTGATTTATTCTTTCAGTAAACCACTATCCAGAAAACGCAAAAAAATGACCCAGCGATAAAATTGCATAAGCGCTTCATAAGAACTGATTCCGTAATAAACAAAGGGCAGACATCAAGGAATCAGGCTTGGATGACTGGAGATTACGGAGCTACTTGTTATTGACCGCTTAACGAATACACCAGACGCAAGAAAACAATAAAATTTTTTTACCAAAAAAGATAATGTCTACCCATTCATTTCACCCTGAGCCGCAATATATCACAAGCACAAGAATAAGCAGTGTTCATAATGCTCACGTTGTACTGAAATGACAAATACAATGCCCTTCGATTTAACGGACAAGAGGATTTCAGACAAGCAGAAAAAAAGGAGAGAATTGAGAGTGAGAAGTATTGAATTAGTTTGGCCACTTTCATAAAGCGCGCAATTCAATAGCATATAAAATATTACAATAAAACATTTTAAGCCACAGAAACAAGAACATGTCTAATAAATCACGAGTCGCAACCGCAATAACATCAACGTCAGGCTCTTATGAATAAAAAAAGCTAAAGAGAGGCCAGGATTTATGTTCCGAAATCCAATATTCGCAGCACAATCAATCACCAAAGACTATTCAGATGTACCACTATTTTTACTATTGTTTTTGAAATAAAAAACAGGAGTTGTATATAAAAAAATATATCCGAAACGTTAAGCATTTACGCCAACAAGTAATTAAAAAAAATTACTTTTACTCTTCTCGAAGAAGTACGTCATGAATAAAACAAAGGGAAGAGCATACTCGATTTAATGAAGTATTGGCTTGGAGCAACATCGAATGCCAGCGCAAGGCGTACCGGCTTGTCAGACGCACTGTAAAGCTCGCCAAAATTTTTGAGATGAGCATCACCACTGACGTTGCACGTTGTTGGATCTCAATGCTTGGGCATGACCCCTTTTTCCGTGCCCTCGTATTCACAAAGTATTTTGAAAATTTTAACCGTTATGAATATCTTTGAAAAAAAAGAACAAGAACCCGTGCAGAATATTTGACAACGTTGGGATTCGGTATTGCAGACGCAGCTCATTTTGCCTACTCTGAAGCTTTTCATGCAGAACTGATCACCTGTGATGACAAATTTGCCTAAAAAAGCAAACTGATTAAATCGACTATTTGGGTTTAAAATCCGGTTGCATTTTGCGAAAAAGAGGAATTACTATGAGCTTGACAAAAATGATGCCAGATAAAGAGCTTATCAGAAAAGTGACCGAAATTCTTTTTAAAGAGCTTGGTTATACCGATGCGATCCGGTTTTTATCTCTGCCAAAAGAACAAAAAATGGAAAGTATAGAACGGCATCGCGAATGGCAGAGCACTCTTGATAAAGATCAATTTTATAACGACATATTTGCGCCTGACACCAAGCCATAAAGCATAAGCCATTCAGTTCCCTCCATTATCAATGACCCTGCACGGCAAAAAAGTACCGTATCATCCACTCACCGCAGGCCCGGTAAGACGGCTGCAACCTCCGGAGCCGGGATGCACTCTGATTTGTGTGCTGATGCGCTCCTTGATGGCCGGTACGTGCGAGATGATGCCGATGATCTTGCCCTTTTGCTGGAGTGCGGCAAGGGTCTGGAGGGCGGTATCGAGGGCATCCTCGTCAAGCGTGCCGAAGCCCTCGTCAAGAAAGAGCGAATCGACCCGAACGTTGCGGCTCGACATCTGCGACAGGCCGAGCGCGAGTGCAAGGCTGACAATAAAGCTCTCTCCCCCTGAGAGGTTGCGGGTAGAGCGCACCTCTCCGGCCTGGTAGTTGTCTATGACATCGAGACCGAGTGGCTGGTTTGCTGAACGGACAAGGAGATACCGGTCGCTCATGTTGACCAGTTGACGGTTGGCATGGCCGATCATGATCTCAAAGGTGAGCCCCTGGGCGAAGTTGCGGTATTTTTTGCCGTCAGATGATCCAATCAGCTCGTGGAGGGTTGTCCAACGTGTGCACTCGATTTGCCGGGCGGCGAGGAGCGCTGTTTTTTCACGCAAGAGGGCGGCGGCTTTTTCGTGCTCGTAGAGACGAATTTTCAGTGCGGCGCTCTCGGTGCGAAGCGTACCGAGGGTGATGGAGAGCTGGTCAAGCTCCTCCTGCAACTCTTGAGGCGAATGGTGGCTGAGAGCCCTCTCCTCCTCCTCCCTCAGCTTGCCTTTGCGTTCGCCTTGCAGGGTTTCAAGTTCGAGACGGCGTGCGGCCAGCCTTTTGGAGCGTTCTTCAAGTTTTGCAAGCACTTCACGCTCAAGGCGTGCGGCAAGAAAGCTTTCGAGGCTCTCAAAACCCGCTCTGGCGAGTTCCCCGGTAAGCAGTGATTTTTTCTGCGCAATCTCCAGCGCCCTTGTGGCTGATGACGCTGCAATCATGCCAAGCCGGGCTGAAAGCTCACTGATGTGCATGGAGGCTGCATCCCGACGGTTGCGGGCAACTTCAAGCGCCTCTTCGGCTGCCCCTCTTTTTCCTCTGAAGGTGATCTCCTCTTCGTCAGGATTTTTTGCTCCGAAAAGTTGCTGCCGCTGCTGCTGAAGGAGGGTGCAGGAGGCTTTTGTTGCCTGGGTGAGCCTCTCTTTTTCGGTATGCTCCTCTCTCCTTGCCTGAAGAAGATCCTGCCGGGATTGCAGGGAGCTTTCAAGGATGGTGCGCTGTTGCTGCGCCGCACCCCTGGTGTCGAATGCCTCCTGCCACTGCTTGCAACGGAAGTGAAGAGCAAGGAGCAGATCACCGCAGGAGAGCTCTTTTGTTGAAGGGAGTGCGTATTTCGAAACCTCCCGGTCGAGGCTTGCCTGAAGCTCCCCTCTCCGCTCACCGCTTTTTCCGACGCCTTCCACTCCTCTCTCAACCTCCGCTTCAGCGGTTGTACAAGCATAACGGGCCGCATCCTCCTCTCGGACAGCTTCCGCCAGTTGCTGAACCTGCTGCTGCTCCTCGGCTTCGGCAAGCTTCTGCTCTTGCTCAAGTTGCTCAACATCAACAAGCAGCCCGGCTTGTGCTGAAGCCTTGCTCCGGGCAAGAGAGAGCAGTGCAACAGCCTCTTCATGGCTCAGTTCAACGGCAATACCAAGTTGTGCGGCAAGCGAGCCAAGAAGAGTACGCTCCGCTGCAAGGGAGTGCTGCTGCTCTCCGATCTGGCGTTCGTGGTGCTCCCGGTCACTTAAAGCCCTGGCTGCATCAACCTGCAGGGCGTAGAGCCGAGTGCTGCTCTTCTGCAACGAAGCTTTGGCCATGAGCAGGGCATTATCATCACTCGCCATTTCGGGATTTTCAGCGGCCCAGGGGTGGTGGAGCGATCCGCAAAGTGGGCAGGGCGAGCCATCTTGCAGCAGCTTGCGCTCACGATCGAGGGAGATGATTTTTTCGAGCAGTTCTGCCTCCCGCTCAAGCGCTTCAACAAGCTGCATTTCCCTCTGCTGAAGCTGGGTGACGCTCTCGATTTCACCGGCAAGATGTAAACGGAGGGTAGCACAAGCCTCCAGCGCCTTGCCTGATGCTGCGATACGCCCTTCAATCTCTTTAACAATAGCAACCCTTGCCGCAAAGGTTTCGAGCGTTCTTGTACGCTCATGCAGCCCCTCAACCTCCCGTCGCACTTGCCCGATATCCGCTCCTGCAAGCAGTCCTGCAAGACGCTCCGTCAGATTCTGACGCCGGAGCCTTGAGACATCAAGGGCAAGCCGGTACTGCGCCGTTTGCGGTTGCACCCCGGCGAGCAGCGTTTGAGCCTCTCCAAGCTCCCGTTGCCTCTCTTCGAGCGCTTTTGCTGCCTCAGCCTCCCCTTTTTGCGCCTCCTCATAGTGCTGCACCGCCGCTTCAATGCCACTCAGCGATGCAGGGAGTTGCTGGTCGGTCGCATGAGCTTGAAGATAGCGCTCTGCCTCTTCAACCATGTTCCTCTTCTGCTGCATCTCCAGTTGGCACTCGCCAATCAGCTTTTCGGATGCAGAAATCTGCTCACCAAGGCGACGAGTTGCCTCCTCCTGCTCCCGGCACTGCTCCTCTTTGGCGGTCAACTGCACGTCAAGCGCTCTCACCTCGCGCAAAACCCCGGAGAGCGTTTTCTCCTGCTCGTTCAGCTCCTGCTGTTGCTGCTCCACTTCCCGGAACTCCTGAGTGCAAGCGGCAAAAGCGGTTGTTGCGGCTTCCAGCTTCACCTCCAGAGCGCTTTTTTCCTGCATCTCCCTCTGTTGCGTCTCCTCCATATGGGTGAATGTTGTATATGCAGGCTCAAAAGTTGCGGCTATGCGTGCTGGCTCCATCCGTTGACGATCAGGATGGAAGCGCTCCTCATACTCTGCCAGTTGACTGAAATCGCCCCCCATTCGCTCAAGCTCGGCTTTCATGGTGCCCAGTTGATGGAGCCAGCGAAGGGCTGCCCCGGCATCGTTCTCCCGTCTGATGATGGCGGCCTCCTCCCTCTCTTTTGCCTGAAGCTCTGCGCCCGCTGCAGCAAGCGCCTCTTCATCAAGCAACTGGATAGAGGAGCACTCCTCGCGGAGTGCCGTGAGTTTCTGCTGCTCAAGGCGATTGCGCTCATGTACCCTCATGGAGATGCGTGAGTAGATCTCCGTACCGGTAATCTGCTCAAGCACCGGAGCCCGCTCGTCGGCAGGTGCCAGGAGAAAAGCGGCAAACCCCCCTTGGGCAAGCAGCATGGAGCGGGAAAACTGATTAAAATCCATCCCTGTGCGTTGTACCACTGCGGCAAGGGTATCCTGCAATTTCGACTCGATGATACGGCCTGTTTTTCCATCGGCAATTTCATGTTTCGGACTCTGAAGCTCTCCGCCCGGTTGCTTGCGGGAGCGATGCTGCGACCAGTGGCAACGATACTGGCCACTGAGGGTTTCAAAAAGCACTTCCGAAAAACACTCCCCGCTCTGGCGCGACATGATTTCATTGCTGCTCTTTGTTATCCTGCCGAGACGGGGTGTCTGACCGTAGAGCGCAAGCGCAACAGCATCAAGAATGGTGCTTTTGCCCGAACCGGTCGGCCCGGTAATGGCGAAGATGCCGTCAAGCGCATACTCCGGAGCGGTAAAATCAATATGCCACTCCCCCGAAAGAGAGTTCAGGTTTTTGAAGCGTAACGAGAGGATTTTCATAGGGGTGAACTCTGCAAAGAAGTGGTGGCGGAGAGTGGTTCATCATCATCGTGCAGCGAAAGCACAATCTCACGGTAGGCTTGCACAAGGGCCGGTCGCTGGGCATCGGGCACTTTTCCGGCGTTGAGGCAGCGCTCGAACACATCAAACTCTCCAAGTTCGTCGAGTGATTCATGCTCCGTCAGTTGCTGCAGCACAAGGGTAGCGAGGCGATTGTTTTTTATCCTTCGGATTTCGAGCAAGGAGCCTTTGATGGCATCTTCAAGCAGCCCCCTGAGGTCGCCGGGCAGTTCGGCTCCGGTGTACTCAATTTCAAGCCAGGCGGAGCTTCCCCCTGCCTTGAGGGATAAGATGCGTGAGGTGATAGCCTCGACGGTGCCGCTGATGCGTTCAAGCGGCTGAAAGAGGGGCACCGCCAACTCAGTGATGCTTCGCTCCCCTTCTGAAAAGTTGACCAGCACCACCTCTTTTTGCTGGCGAGCCTCGCCAAACCCCATCGGAAGGGGCGAGCCGCTGTAGCGCAAATGCTCCTCCCCCCCAACCTTCTGGGGAACATGCAGGTGACCGAGAGCAAGGTAGTCGATCCCTGCCGGAAAGATTGAGCGACTGACATGAGCCAGAGAGCCGACGTAAAGTTCGCGCACTCCGTCGCCATCAACAGTTGTGCCTCCGGCGGTGAAGAGGTGACCCATTGCAACCATTGGCACCGCGCCATTCTCCCTCTGTCGAAGCGCCTCTCCTGCCTGACAAACCTCCCGGTAATGGCGCTCTATGCCTTCAAGCAATTTGCGCACCTTCTCCTCCACGCTCTCCCCTGCCTCAACGGTGCGAATGTCGCGATCACGCAGGTAAGGTACCGCACAAACAATGGCTTCGAGCCCTCCCTCGCTGTCGCGAAGTTCCACCACCTCACCGGCAGGTTCATCACTTGCCGAGCCCACCACATGCACATTGAGCGCCTGCAGAAGCGCTTTTGGTGCGTTGAGAAAAGAGGGGGAATCGTGGTTTCCGGAGGTAATCACCAAATGACGGCAAATTTTAGAACGGGCAATCTCGTTGAGAAAGCGATAATAGAGCTCCTGTGCGCGAATTGAGGGCACCGAGCTGTCGAAAATATCTCCGGCAACCAGAAGCGCATCGACACGCTCGCTTTCAATCAGCGCGGCAAGCCACTTCAGAAAAGCTGCAAACTCGTCGTAACGATTCCTGCCATAGAGGGTTCGGCCCAGGTGCCAGTCGGAGGTATGGAGAAATTTCATGGCTGATCTTTATCGCTTTTCTGTTTGGCACGTCACTTCTGCAACGCAGGAAATCCTGAGCAACTTGATGCCACAGAATTTACCATTTATTTTATTCAGCACGAGTTTTTGCTGTTGCACTGTCGCCATTATGACCAATTCCAGGTCAACAATGAAACAACATTCTTTCATCTTGTACCACCTTGTCAAACACTTGTCACCTTGTCATTTCGACGAACGAAGTGAGGAGAAATCGTTACAGCACATTAGCGGATGCAGTGAGGTGGCCGGGGGTTATTGGCCGACTCTTTTATTGAGACAAAGAATACCTCGTTCAATCCATTCGGAATATTACACAACAACTTTCTGCAAGAGCAGATAAACCACTCTGTTTTGACTCTCCTCGTGCATTGGCCTTTACCGATGGGTCAGCCGTTTGTCATGGCGTAGACCACATCGCCGAGGTCGCGGCGGAAGGATTCGTTTTCGACGAAGAGTTTGTAGAACTGGGTGTCGTCTTTCAGGATGAGTTGCATCACCTTGCCGAGCGCTTCGTCGTGTACCATGCGGGCGGTGTGCGGGGTATTTTCCCTTGCGTTCCGGTAGGCTCTGCTTTCGGCTACTTTCGGCGCAATGTCGTCAAGGATGCGTTTGGTCTGGCGTTCGGGGTCTTGCAGTTGTTCTCTCCAATGTTCGTTAAAGCTTTTAAGGATATTGCTCAGGAGGTCGAGCTCCGGTTCGGCTTTGTGCCCGCCGCCTTCCATCGGTATGGGTTCTATTTCGGCGTCACTGTCCTGAAGTACGATTTTCTGCATCGCTCTCTTCTCGACCCGGTAGCTGTCCATGTCAATAGCGTCGAGTATACCTTTCGAGAGATCCTCCTCCACTGGAGCCGGGAGCTTGGGCGTGAGGAGGTTCAGAAAGATTGAGAGCTTTTCCCATGCGGCGTTGCTGTAGGGCAGAATCGAGGAGAGGAAGCTGTATGAGCGGCAGAAGGCTTTGGCATTGCCCTTGAATTTCACCTGCCCCTCCTCATCGAGCGAACTGGTATAGAGTGCAACACAGTTGTCGAGGATCGGGTCAAGCTGGTCACGGTCGTCACCGCCAAGAAAG
>CAIQGA010000098.1 GCA_903871235.1 uncultured Chlorobiaceae bacterium | reverse complement strand
CTGGAACTGCCGCTTGCCTGTACCGCAATCGCGGCTGGCTTTCCCTCACCGGCTGAAGAGTATCTTGATCTTGCCCTTGACCTGAACAAGGAGCTTGTCAAGCACCCGGCAGCTACCTTTTATGCGAGAGTAAAAGGCGGATCGATGGTTGATGCGGGCATTCAGGATGGCGACTTGCTGGTGATCGACAAGGCCCTTGAGCCGAAAGAGGGCTCTATTGCGGTTTGCTATCTTGACGGCGAGTTTACGGTGAAGCGACTGGCGGTGCAGCAGAATGGCCTCTACCTCATGCCAGCCAATCAGGAATTCAAGCCGATCAAAATCACTGAAGAAAATGAGTTTCTGGTGTGGGGGATTGTCGCTTATGTGATTCACAAACCGGGATAACCGACCGCTGGAGATAAGCTACCATGTTTGCTCTTGTTGACTGCAATAACTTCTATGCTTCGTGTGAACGGGTGTTCAACCCCGCCCTGCACTTGCGCCCGGTCGTTGTGCTGTCGAACAATGACGGCTGCATCATCGCCCGCTCTGAAGAGGCCAAGGCGCTTGGCATTCAGATGGGCACACCGGAATTCAAATGCCGCCCGCTGCTCAAGCAACATGAGGTGGTAGTCTTCTCCTCAAATTTTGCCCTCTATGGCGATATGTCAACACGGGTGATGATGACGCTGGCTGCACTTGTGCCTGAGATTGAAGTCTACTCCATTGATGAGGCTTTTTTGGATATGTCGGGCTTTGCACGCTTTGACCTGACGGAGTATGGCCGACTGATTCGCCGAACCGTCAGGCAGCATACCGGTATTCCGGTCTGTGTTGGCATGGCACCCACCAAAACACTTGCCAAGATTGCCAACCGGCTGGCAAAAAAGAACCTGCACTATCAGGGCGTCTGCGTGCTCAAAAGCCATGCGGAGATTCAGGCGGCGCTTGAGCACACCAGAGTTGAGGATATCTGGGGCATCGGACGGCAGTTGAGCAAACTGCTTCAGGCAAAGCAGATTGAGAGCGCCGCTGACCTTGCCGCCGCGCCTGCCACATGGGTGCGCAAGCACCTGCACATCGTCGGGGCCAGAATACAGGCTGAGTTGCAGGGTATATCCTGCCTGCCGATGGAGCTGGTGCAACCTGCTAAACAAAGTATCTGCACCTCGCGCTCCTTTGGCCGAAACGTTACCAGCCTGGAAGAGCTGCAACAGGCCGTAGCGACGTTTGCCGCCAAGTGCGCAGTGAAGCTGCGGCGTGAGAACGCTCTGGCTTCACTGCTTACCGTGTTTATAGCCACCAGCCCCTTCGATGATTCATGCGAGCGCTACTGGGGAACCCGGACGGCTTCCCTGCCCTGCCCCACGAATAACTCCATTGCAATGCTGAGGGCGGCGCAGACGATGCTTGAAGGCATCTTTCTTGCTGGCAAGAGCTACAAAAAGGCTGGTGTTATGGTGAGCGGAATTGTGCCGAAAGAGGCGTGCAGCACCACACTTTCGCTCTTTGCGGAAGAGGCACCTGCACCGAATGAGCGGGAGACAAAGATCATGCAGGTGATGGATACAATCAACAACCGTTACGGCAGCGGTGCCGTGCGGCTGGCGGCAGAGAACTCCGAGAGCTGGAAGCCTCATCAGGAGCGACTTTCGGCACGATATACGACGCAGTGGGATGATATTATCGAGGTGAAGGTATAGTGATGCAAAAAACACGTCACAAACAAAGGAATACTCAAAATACCTGCGTACATTGAGGGGATACGTGCTCAGAAACAGAGGCGCTGAACCGAGTTCTTGTACCGATCCCTGCAAGCATCCTGGCACTCTGTCAGCATCGGTACACTGTTGCAAATCGCCAGACTAAAGCAGAACAACGTTACATCGAAGAGACTAACGTATTATTTATGAAGCGTATTGCGATTCGAAACAGAACAAACACAACCCTCTCGACCCTGGTCGGGACGACCATCATCTTGTTTGGACTGTACCTGACAAGTTTCTATAGTTATTTGCTTTTCCACAGTCTGACCGAGTTATCAAGTGTTGTCATATCCGTCAGCATTTTTCTGCTCGTTTGGTATGCACGCCGATACATACAAAATGATTACTCGCTCTTCATCGGAATTGCATCCTTGTTCATCGGCGGGCTTGATACCATGCATTTACTTGCCTATCGTGGCATGGGAGTATTTCTGGAATATAACGCAAACCTTCCTACTCAACTATGGATTGCCGCCCGCTATCTTCAGTGTCTCTCACTCCTCATTGCTCCTCTGTTTTTCCACAGAAAACTCAATCCCATAATCACGTTTACAAGCTTTACTGTAATCACTCTCTTTCTGTCAGCTTCGATATTCTTATGGAATATTTTCCCCACGTGTTACCTGGATGGTGTGGGGTTGACACACTTCAAAATAGTCAGCGAATACATTATTTCACTTATTCTACTGGTCTCCATTCTCTTGCTGTACAAAAATCGACAGAAGTTCGACCTCGTTATTTTTCAACTCCTGATTATCTCCATTATCGCGACGATTGTCTCAGAATTGGCTTTCACTTTCTATGTTGGAGTATATGACTTTTCCAATTTTATCGGGCATATATTCAAAACCATTTCGAGCTTGATTCTTGCTCGCGCACTTATCATCATTGCACTTGAACAGCCCTATAACCTTATCTTTTTTGACTTAAAAAAGAACAGGGACGAGTTGCATACTGCAGAAGCAGAAATGCGTAAAATAGCAATGATTGATGTGCTTACCGGCACCTATAACCGACGAGCCTTTATTGAAAAGGGCAGGATTGAACAGCAATTCCCGTTTTGACCTGAACCCCTTGAATCCATTGGTGTTTAAAATTTAATTTTCGTAACATTTTGAGTATGAAACTGTATTTTTTTGTATATTTGTAAAGATCGTGTTATTTAAATATATAAAGATATTTTTAT
>CAIQGA010000097.1 GCA_903871235.1 uncultured Chlorobiaceae bacterium | reverse complement strand
ATAAGAATCTGATAGACGGTACACGCGCCTCAGACAAGGCTTGTCGTAATCCCTTTTGATATGTCAGGTCGTAGATAAGAGTACCCTGTGAAACCCTTGACTGGCGGGCCTCGTCGGGCCAAAATACACGGAGCAACCTTTTTTGCTCCAACATCTGTCAAATAACATGTTTTTCACGGCAAACAAAAACGATAACTGCATAAAGAACAATCTGTTGATGACGTTACACGGAGCTTTTAACAGGCTTTACGCTATAACAGATTTTATAATATAACTTTACCTTTTTTAACACCCTGAATTTCCGGTTTTCGAAAAGCTCCGTGCAGGAATAACGCTTTTGCACGGCTCAACTATTGAAATAATAAGCGTTTTCGATCAATTTTCCTTGTTAAAAAAATGAAAATCTCAACGTTACACAATTCACAAACAGGGCAAACGCTAAAAATGTAAAGAAATCACTTTACTCTTACAAGCGACACAAAAAAAAGAGTACTTTATCGAAAACAGAACACAGAAATAAGCGCACGTTTTCTGTCGGCACCGTTCAACTACAGTAATCCGGAGCAACCTATGGGATGGCTTTACAACCAGATGGCTCGGCCTGAAACGCTGCGTCAAGCGTGGAACAAAGTGGTTTCGAACGACGGCATTGCCGGCTACGACAGGCAGTCGATTACCGACTATTCCTGGCGCATTGAGGAGCATCTTGCAGCCCTCAGCCAGCAGCTTTTGAGCGGCACCTACGAGCCACAGCCGCTCCTGAAACTGGTCATGCTCAAGCCAAGCGGAAAACTGCGCAACCTCCTGATTCCTACCGTGATGGAGCGGGTGGCACAAACTGCGGCAACAATTGTGCTCACTCCACTGGTAGAGTCGGAACTGGGAGCCAATACCTTTGCTTACCGCAAGGGTTTGTCGCGCATGACCGCCGCCCGTGAAATTGAGAGGCTGCGGAACCTTGGCTACCAGTGGGTGCTCGATGCCGATATCAGCAACTTTTTTGATACGGTTGATCATCCGTTGCTTTTTCAGCGCTTTCGTGAACTTTGTGACGATGAGGAGTTGCTCTCGCTCATTACGCAATGGTTGACTGCTCTTATTGTTGACGGGCATAAGCCAAAAGTAAAGAACACCACTGGCCTGCCGCAGGGGTGCCCCATTTCGCCGATGCTGGCAAACCTCTATCTGGATAAATTCGATGAGCGCATGGAACAGGAGGGGTTCAAGCTGGTGCGATTTGCCGATGATTTTCTCATTCTCTGCAAATCAAAACCCAAAGCCGAAGCGGCCCTCCAGCTTTCGGAAAGTGCGCTGGCAGAACTGAAACTGCAACTCAACAACGAAAAGACGCGCATCACCACTTTTTCTGAAGGGTTCAAATACCTCGGTTATCTCTTTATCCGATCACTGGTACTGCCCACCAAAATGCACCCGGAGGAGTGGTACGACAAACTTGGCAAACTGAAACTCCGCAAAGCGCCAAAACAGACGAATACTGGCGAGAGTAATAACTACGAACTGCAAGCTGGCGACTCCGGCACCATAACCGTCACAAAAGAGGCGCTGCTCCAGACCGAGTTTGGGGAAAAGCTGCTGCAAAGCCTTGAAAAACAGGAGATTGACGTTGACCAGTTCCTTGAAAATACCGCCAAAGAGGAGAGAGTGCAGCAAAAAGAGAAGCAGGTCGCCCTCAACAAACTCTACTCTCCGCTGCTTAATACCCTCTATCTGCAAGAGCAGGGCAGCATACTGCTCAAGGATGGTGACCGGTTCAGTGTTGAAAAAGAGGGTCGTCAGATCAACGAAATCAATGTTCGCAGGGTGGAACAAATTCTGGTGCTTGGCAATATCACACTCTCCACGCTGGCAATGCAGTACTGCATGAAAAGCAACATTCCCGTCACCTTCCTCTCGCAGCATGGCAGTTATTTCGGCAGGCTCGAAGCCACCACTGCCGACCAGTCGGCTATCGAGCGCTTCCAGTACCTCCGATCGCTTGACGAACCCTTTGCTCTTGATCTTGCCCGGCGCATTGTTGAGGCAAAAATCAGAAACTCATGCACCATGATTCAAAAAGAGAGGGCGCTGGCATGGGAAAGCAACGGAGAGCTGAAAGAGAAATTCGACACCACTCTTTTGCTCATGCACGCGCTGCTTGAGCAGAGCAAAACCTGTGAAAGCATTGATGTGCTCAGGGAGCTCGCAAGCAAATCGGCTGCTCTCTATTTTGAACTCTACGGGCTTCTCTTCAAAAAAGAGTTCCCCTTTTACAGTAACGCCTTCAGTCGGGTACGTCGGCCACCAACCGATCCGGTGAACAGTTTGCTGAGCTTTGGTTATACCCTGCTGCACACCAACATTTTTTCATTAGTGCGCATGAGGGGGATGAACCCCTATATCGGGTTTCTGCACGCGGAAGAGAAAGGGAACCCGGCGCTGATCAACGATCTCATTGAGGAGTTCAGAACCCTTATCGACTCAATGACACTGCACACGCTCAATAAAGGGGTGTTACGAAACAGGGATTTTTATTATCCTGCCACCCAAGGCGGTTGTTTTATGACCGATGATGCCCGAAAAAAGTTTCTTGCAGTGTTTGAACAACGGATGTGGGAGGAGTCGCACGATCAACAAAGCGGCCAAACCATGAACATCAGGCGGCTTATTGAATCGCAAGTGATCAAAATCAGCGAAGTGCTTGCCGGAAAAAGAGCTTTTTATGAGCCTTGGCAGGCAACTTGATTTTGCGGACTCAGGCAATATAATAATAGTCGTTTTCGCTCACTTTTCCTTGCCCGAGAATGGTGATTTCCCCCTTGCACGACTCACAAATCCGGTAAAAACGAACGCTGTCTTCCTCCGGTTTCATCACTCGTTTCAATCGTCGCTGCATCTGTTGCACCTGCTTTTCAGTCAGGTCACACTCAAAAACGCTGTACTGCACTCGAACGCCATAGGCCTCCATCAGTTTGGCAACTTTCGGCAGGCGTTTTGTGTCGCAAATATCGTACGAAACAAGCAAAAACATGGGTTACCTCCTGACATAAGGCATATAGGGTTTCTCTCCTTTCAGGTAGAGTGCAAATTGGCCAACTTGTAAATCGAGGCAACGGCGATAACTGACCTGATAACCGGTTGCGGTATGGGTTGTTTCGCGGTGCATGAGGTTTTCAAATTCCCGCAGATAGGTTTTGCGCGACTCGTCGTTCAGGTAACACCCTTTCGGAGTACCATCGTCATGGCGGGCAATGGTGAATTCATGCAGACCGATCAATTGTTTGTTGATAATGGAGATCACCATGCCGTCAATCAGCGTTCTGAACTCTTCGATCAGGTCGCTGATCAAGGCCGGGTGCTGCGGTTTATCGGCATGAAGAAAGCCAACGTAGGGATGAAGCCGGTGGAGCCGTGCCATCGAAAAGATGTTGTTGAAGAGCAGGCTGTAGCCGAAACTGAGCATGGCATTGACCGGGTCGGTGGGCGGACGGCGAACCCTCAGCTTGAAGGTGAAGGTGCCTGGCTCAAAAAGCTCCTCAAAAACACTGAAATAGAGTGCCGCGCCCTCCCCTTCATAGCCGCGAACCGCCTCAACGCTCTCCGCCCTTTCAAGTGCCTCTTCAAGCAGGTGCATCCTCGCAATGGCCCGGTGCAGTGGCTCGTTCGAAGGTTTTGTTTCGGCATGTCGCTTCAGGAGCACACCGGAGTTGTGCAGTTTGGCACGGACAATGTTCTGCGCGCATTCAAAAAGAAACTTCTCGTTGGTGGAACGCTCAAACTGCAACCGTTCAAGCGCAATATTGACATCATCGGTCGATTCAATCCGGCTGTAATACTTGCCCTGTTGCGAAAGCAGCACAATCGGAATGTTTTGCATCAGGCAATGCCTCATGGCCGCAGGGGTAATCATGCAGGCGCCGAAGATAACAATCTGACCAACCTTGATGGAGGGAAGCGCAATCAGCTCCTGCTCTTCCGACTCCTTGCCATGAGTGACATGAAAACGCTCGTTTTCAATGCGAAGCGTTGAACCTTGCTCCTCAATGTAGAGCGTTCGGAGAAATGAGGTATCGTTATTCATGGCTTATCCGGGTTGAAGGGTTTCAAGAAGCTGGTACTTGCCAAGACCGAAAGTTGATCCTTTGCCAATGTGCAGATACTCGCCAAGCTTGAAGAGCGGCAGATATTGCCCGGTCTTGCCGCTGAAGGAGATTGTGCCAAGCATTCCGCCCAGTTGCATCTCCCGCTTCTGGCGGGTTGAATAGCGTGTCCAGTCGAGCCAGTGAGTGCGCGACTCCTGAAGGGTTACCGCTCCGATTTCAAATGGCAGGTCGTAGCCGCTGTAGCCCTGCGGAGCCGGATGGTCGCCATAAAGCTGCGACAGCACAAAGGCCCGATGATAGAGCAGCTTGAGCAGCAAGGAAAATTCTTCGTCACTCGTAATGGCCGTCAACAATCCCGGCAGGGCGCCAGGCTTCCATGCGCTCTTCATGCGCACGGGCGTAAGGAACTTCATGGAGAGGGGGCGGTCACTGGTTGCTGCACCCTCCAGAATATCCTTGGCTGAATGCACGGCAAAGCCACCACTCAGATTGCCCTCGTCATAAATATTTTTCCCGTTGTCGTCCACAACCGTGAGCAGCTTGAAGCGCCCGCGCCCCCGGCCAATGCCAAGGTCTTCTCCAAGAATCATGAAGGCATAAACAAAAAAGGGCAGCTTGTCGATAGCGCTGCCAAAAAGCGTCAAGCCATAAGAGATGGTGCTGCCAGGATGAAAGTGCTGCCGCTCCGTCATGGGAGGCTCAAGCACAAAAGGGTGCGGCGCATCAGCCCCGATACCAAGCCGTTCAGCCGTCTCCCTGGGCACCCTCGTTTCAAATACGGTAAAATAGGCACAAGCCGTCTTCAACATGCAGGGCCCGCACTGCCGGTCACGACTGAGGCAGGTCGCCTTTTTGAAGGCAAACCCGAACCCGCCCCGCAAGGCAGCCCCCTTGTAGTCCGGCAACAGAATCTCTTCAATCGGCTCGATGGTGAACTGAAACCGCGCTATGCGGAGGGGGTGGAGGGGTGTGTAATAATCCTGCATGATAGACTTGAAAGGAATTTTAACCGATTAAAAACGCCAACTGTTTACGAAAATATCGGTGCATATTGCTACGAATTCTTCTTCCAAAGAAACTCATATCAAACACCACAAAATCCGAACTCTTCTCCCTGATGACAGCCAGTACTTCATGGTTTTTATCTCACAGAAAAGAAGTGACTTATTGGATTATTCCTAACAAATTGTTGGACTGATCTTATTGTCAAACAACCTTACATCACCAACTCTTTTTGCGTATACTCTTCTTCCTCATTGTTAATCCCTTTTTGTGCTTTTTTATAGTCAGCATAATTTGTTGGATACTCTTCTGCTTCCTGATTAATTCCATCTACCTCTTGACCCAAATCCTCAACTGATTTTCTTATATCTTCATCTTTCACGGTGTTACTACCCAGATACGCCTGTAATCGAGCACATTTCTTCATAACTGACAAGTATTTATTTCCTATTCTGCGATGGCCAGTAACATCTTTTTGAAAGTTAAAAAATGTTTGTAACCAGCTTAGCACAACCGCAAGCACACTCAATAACAAAGCAATGATAGTTATACATTTGTCACCTGTACTTGTTATAATGTAAAAAAGAGCTGATACGGCCAGAACATTTAACACAATAAGGGTTACACCCATGTATTGATGATATTTTTCTTTTCTATCAGCAGCATTGGCATGTTTTTTTTTACCATATCCCGCATCGATCTTGATCTTTTGTATGGCAAGAAGAATTTGTTCCATAATTTTTTCAGCTTAACCGATTAAATATTCAATGATTTGCTAAATGACCTTTTTTCTGTTAATTCTTTATATCGAAAAGAGTTTTTCTGATAAACCCCAAAATGAAGTGCTGGTTTTACTACGTACAATCTTTCTGCAATTTTATCACCATCCAGCCGAGTAACACGTAGTTCTTTTGTATCCAAGAAATTCTTTTGACTTGAAGTTAACAATGCCGATAATTCGGAGGTGACATCTTTCGATTGCAGAAAACCTCCCTTACCAAAGAATGGATACATAAACGTATATTTCAATGGCTCCTCATACCACAAAATTGTAGCAAGCGCATCCAGACTTGGTAAATGCAGAAGCTGACCGAATTCCTTTCCCTTTTTTTGGCAAGTATTATTTAGTTCTTCAACAATTTCATTTCTAAGTTCGTCAACAGGAATCGGAGCTGGATCATCGAATTCTTTACCATGATAGAAGCCATCACTAACTGAAAACTTGACAGAACCATAACCGTATGCTTTACCGTAACCCAGTTTATGACGAATATGGGGAGCAAGTTCAAGCGCGAAAACAAAAAGTTTCAACAAAGCTTCGGGTATAGCATCAAAGAAAATGGCAAAGCTCTCAGTAGTAGCACTTTTTTTCATGCATTGCATTTTAATGGGATAAAGCTTTGTGGCATTCAGGTTCCATTCAGAACTTTCAAAATATGATTGCGTACATCTATATGGGACTTGATGAAAATAGAATTTACGACCACGATAACCAGAACCGATAAACTTAATAGTTCTATCTTTAATGATTTTATAAGGATGCTGATACCACCAACTTGAAGCACTTGGATGTGGCCCTCCCATAAATGCAGAACCATTTAAATCAGGTATTTGATAAGGCTTTTCATCTTCGAAAAAATTTAAATCCGCATTGTCGATCAAAGCATCTTCAATGGTTATCCTCCCTTTCCAGGCATATTTTTTTTTGTCGTCTACAGCCATTTTTTCTGGTACATACCCAAATAGAAATGATGCAAGATCTACTCCTTTTTCAGAAGATTCCGGAACAAGAAATTTTGTATCAAGGGCCTGTATATTTTTATCAACTTTTTCTTTATCGCTCTCACTTAATTCAGAATGTTTAAGAACACTGAATCCAATAGCATGCTGCTTGGGAGTCTTTGGATAGAAGGGAGTCATTTGTGATGCACAACAATTGCATGCAGCTTCGATGAAGGCTCTAAGAATACCCCTTATTGATGTTCCTGGGATATAAGGCTTACCGTGTCGCTGATAAAAAAAACTTTGCTGAATCTGATTTCCGTCACTCTCCTGTTCCCCCACAATATGCAATGGTGTCAGTGCTTCCATCTTGACCATCAGATATCCCGAACGAAGCGGGCCGTAACTCAGCCACTCTTCAGGAAATTTCAGGACTGGAGAGGCATCAGCAAAGGGAACAAAGTCAAATGGATTAGGATATGCACACACAACAATCTCCCTTGTGGTTAAACGGTTATTGTATTCAAGTCCAAAGCGAACAGATCTTCATGTGTCATATCAATGCCTGTCCATAAGTTCTCAAAATGAGTCCCATTGGTTATATCTGGTTTTCCGAAACCTCGCAAGGAAGCAAAAAGATCTGTATTATTAGCCGCATAACATCTATATTTTTCAGAACATATAGAAACCCGTCCGCGTCCCTGGGAGGTTAGTCCTCCAAAACGAAGAAAACCGGCATTGATATCACGCCGCCAGAGCTTCAATATTTTAAGGTCAAGAGGCTTTGGGTTAAGAATTCTGAATTCAATGGTAAATGTTTCACCTTCGCTCATTTCAAGACCAGAGTGCAACCCCCCTGACCTTGCTGCCATTGTCACCCTGTCCATAGGGGTTCTGGTGTTGATATGGCACTTGATATTATCTGGAGCAACAGAATCTTGACGAACTGGGGCAATGCCTGCACATTGGTTATGCTGCATACCGTTAAGACGAACAGTATTAATTCGCAATCTGCCCGACCATGTGAGTGGTGTATCGTCGCCAATATTCAGATCGTAAGCACTACCAAAGAGAGAGAGGATATGATGCCAGAAGTTTCCGGTATCTTCAACCGCTTTCAACGCCTCTTTCATTTTTTCTGCCAGATCAAAAGTTGTGTCTTTTTCAAGTTTTGGCAAGCTGAACAACTTTTTACACGCCTCTGGTATCAGGGTTTTTATAGTCCATTGACGCAAGGCGCCTCGAATAGCGCTACCCGGAATACTGTATACAGCTTTCAGATTCCCATCATTACCAACAATAAAATCATAATTAAAATCCTTAACTACACTCCATTTGTTATTTTCATCTCCATCGTTTGTTATATCAGTCCATGAAAATTCACAATTACTTTTACGCCCTTTTTGATGTGAATCACTTTTGTTTTTATACGAAGCATTTGATCCTGAGCGAATCACAAGCGGAGTCTGCAACGTTACTGTCCAGGAAACATGGCAACATATTTCTTCTTCTCATCGTCATTGTAAAAAATCTTTTTTTTGGGCTTGACACTTTTTTGATTTTATCTGTTAAGAGGGAAGAAAGAAAAAATTCGTACTCTATTTCAAATTGAGCTATATTCATTGGATCAAAGAGATCACTCATTTGGAAAGGGTCTTTACTTGGAAGCTCTCCGGGAATTGAATGGTTGGGAGAACTGGGTTTTGTGGAGATATTTTCTGAGTCGAAAAGATTGAGCATAGAGAATTTGCACAAAATAGAAAAAGAAAGAATTTGAATAGGAATATTTTTTTAGTTATTTAAGAAACTTTTGATTTTTTAATTATGGATGAGCTCGATTCAAAATATCTTATTAAAAAAAACACCTTTTAATGATGTTTAATTTTTTCGGTTTTTTTGCTGTTTTGCGTTTTTTGCTTTTTTGTGTTTTTTTTAATTT
>CAIQGA010000096.1 GCA_903871235.1 uncultured Chlorobiaceae bacterium | reverse complement strand
GTGAAGGTGACCTCGAGCCCTCCATTTGTGAAGCCTTGTGAAGGTGACCTCGAGCCCTCCATTTGTGAAGCCTTGTGAAGGTGACCTCGAGCCCTCCATGTGTGAAGCCCTGTGAAGGTGACCGTGAGCGCTCTCTGGGTGGCTCCCCTCAGTACTCCAGCTCCGAATTCACCGTTACCCGCTGGCGGAAGACCCAGTAGCTCCATCCCTGGTAGACGAGAATAAGTGGAATAAAAATAAGGGCAACCACAGAGAGAAGGCCGAGAGAGTAATCGGATGCTGAGCTGTTGTAGATGGTGAGGCTCCATGCCGGGTTAAGGCTCGAAACAAGCAGGCGTGGGTAGAGCCCCGTGAAGATGGTGATGGTGGAGAAGGCGATGGCAACGGAGGTCATAAAAAAAGCCCAGCCAGCAGCATTTTTTTGCAGCAGAAAGATCACCGAGACGAGGGCAAGCACACTGAATATCGGAATGACGCCGGGATTGATGCCGAGGTGACTGACGAGGTCGGTTTCGGTGCTTGAAAAGGCCATGAAGAGGATGCAGAGTAGTGTTGCCGGAGCCCAGAGCTTTTTGGCGAAGCTCATCGCTTTTTTCTGGAGAGTCGCGGTGGTTTTGAGGGCAAGAAAGATGGCTCCGTGGAGCGTAAAGATCAACAGTGAGGTTATGCCGCAGAGCAGTGCGTAGGGATTTACGAGGTTCAGCATGCCGCCGGTTGAGTTCATGGAGCTGTCAATGGGTACTCCCCGGATGAAATTGGCGAGGGCCATGCCCCAGAGCAGCGCAGGGATCAGGCTTCCTCCGAAAATGCTCCAGTCCCAGAAACTGCGCCATGCCGGATTGTCGCGCTTGCTGCGGAACTCAAAGGCGGCACCTCGGAAGATAAGAGCCACAATCATGATCACGGCTGGTAGATAGAGGGCGCTGAAGAGGGTGGCATACCAGTCGGGAAATGCTGCAAACATGCCGCTGACAGCGGCGATAAGCCACACCTCATTGCCGTCCCAGAAGGGGCCGATGGTGTTGATGACGGTGCGTCGTTCACGGTCGTCGCGGCTCATGAAGGGGAGCAGGATTCCGACACCGAAATCAAACCCTTCAAGCACAAAAAAGCCGATGAAAAGAAATGCGATGAGTATGAACCAGAGTGTTTGTAAATCCATTGTCGTAATGCTCTTTTTTACAGGTTAGTTCAGAGTATGCTTATTTTCCGGAGTTTGCGCCCTGTGCTGCCGGTATTTCTTTCATGAGGCTCTTATGTTTCTCATTAAAAATGTGTACAACGAATCCTGCAGAAAATTTTGTTTCCGAGGGGCTTATGCTTCCATCAGGTAATGGAGCTTCTCTTGAACAGTGTCAAGGCTGTCCATCACATACTTTTTCAGGAGAATACGTTCATGGCTTCTCTTTTCCATAGGTTATTCAGCCCCCTTGATGCCCGCAGATGCATACTTTTTCATCAGCAACAGATCGGTCACGGCAAGCGCGGCATAGAGTGTTACAAAGAGCGCAAGTGAGATCATCAGCTCGGTGCTGCTGACCACCGTTGCGGGTGAAATGCCCTCTTCAGTTTTCAGCAGACCAAACACAATCCAGGGTTGACGACCCATCTCCGCAAGAATCCACCCCGATGAGTTGGCTATCCATGGTAGCAGCATCGACCAGAAGAGCAGGGCACTGACCAGCGGAGAAAAGGTGTAGCTCTCCTTGATCACCTTGTAGAGGGCCAAAAGAGCGATGAAGAGCATCAACGCGCCCGACCCGGCCATGAAGCGGAAGCTCCAGTAGGCGGTTACAATGGAGGGCATGTAGTTTCCGGGTCCGTATTGCAGTTCATACTCTTTTTGCAGGTTTTTGATTCCCCTCACTTCACCCTCAAAGGAGTTGTAGGCAAGAAAGGAGAGGAGTTTCGGCACCCGTATTGAAAAAACGTCCTTGAGCCCCTCTTCATCTCCAATAGTGAAGAGGGAGAAGCTTGCGGGGTTTTCACTCTCCCAGAGCGCTTCAGCCGCCGCAACTTTCATCGGCTGGGTTTTGAGAAGATTCTGCATCTGGGAGTGGCCAGCCAGAATGACCAGAATGGTGCCGATAAAGGCAAAGATGGCGCCGAACTTCAGGGAGGTTTCAAAAGCATTTCGCACTGTTACCCCTTTGCTCAACTGCCATGAACTGACAGCAATCACAAGGAATCCTGCGGTGACAATTCCGCCAGCAAGGACGTGGGGAAACTGTTGCCACACATTGTGGTTAAACAGGAGCGCCATAATATCGACCAGTTCAGGGCGAGTGGCTCCTGCGGCCATGGTGTAGCCTGTGGGGGACTGCATAAAGGAGTTGGCAACCAGAATCCAGAAGGCCGACATGGTAGAGCCAAAGGCAACAATCCAGATGCAGGCGGCATGGAGTGCTTTGGGAAGCTTCTCCCATCCGAAAACCCAGAGGCCAAGAAAGGTTGATTCAACGAAAAAGGCAAGGAGTGTCTCTACGGCGAGCGGCACGCCAAAAATATCTCCGACAAATCGGGCATAGTTTGACCAGTTCATGCCGAACTGAAATTCCATCACAATGCCGGTGACCACCCCGACCGCAAAGTTGATCAAAAAAAGGGTGCCCCAGAATTTGGTCAGTTGGCGGTACCTCTTTTTGCCCGTTCTCACATAGGCAGTTTCAAGAATGGCCGTAAAGATGGAGAGCCCGAGCGTCAGCGGGATAAAGAAGAAGTGAAAAATCGAGGTGAAGGCAAACTGGAAGCGCGCCAGAAAAAGTGTGTCCATAAAGCCCTTTTGTATTCTTTCTTGATCGTTGTTTGATGTATAAGGGGAATGTAACGAGAATTCTTGAATGTTGTCAGTGAAATAGAGGGTTGCTGGAACCATGATTCAACGCAAGCGCTCATCATGAGTGTATTGTTGTTGTCGTGGCTTTTGTGTATTCTGACTGTTAAGTTAGTAATTGCAGGATCGCCACTTGCTCGAAAGAACAACGTCAGAGCAGCGCAGATTTTATAAAGCAGCCAGCCTTCGTGTATGAAAACTATCGAAAAAATACGAGAGCATTTGACGCGTGGCGAATTTGAGTTCAGTTATCATGCGTTCAAACGATCTGTTGAGCGCAACATAAGTGAAAGTGAAATACGGGAAATTGGAGAGAACATAGAAATTATAGAAGATTACCCTGATGACAAGTATGCCCCGAGTTGTCTTCTGTCGGGATTCATGCAGTCAGGGCGACCCGTTCACATACAGGTCACGCGAGTAGAGACCGGCGAGGGCTTGATCAAGATTATCACAATCTATGAGCCCGATCAGGAGAGATGGATCAAGAACTATTCAGTGAGGAGATAGGTATGTTTCATTGTAATATTTGCGGGTCAGGCGAGGCCCGCGCAGAAATTGTTGAAGAGGTATTTAACCTCAACGGAAAGCATGTTTTGGTGGAAGGTATTCCTGCTAAAGTGTGTGCTCGGTGTGGTGACAAAACGTTTAGCCGGGAGACGACAGAAAAAATTCGACGAATCGTACACGGCCATCTGGAACCGGCGAAATCAGTTCCTATGGATGTGTTCGAGTACGCGTAAAAAAGAGGCTCACCGGGAACTCGAAAGTTCCCGGTGAGCGTCTCAGATTTTGCGTTTGCAGAACGTTCAGTGCTTACTCCTCTATCAAGGCAGCAAGCCCGGTTACATAATCGCCGACTACGGCCTTTTTGTCGGTGATGATCCCCCTCAATAATTTGCCGGGGGTGACGTCGAAGGCGTAGTTGAGCACCGGTGTGGTTGGCGAGGCCACCTGTGTGCCAAAAATGGTTCTCAGCTCATCGGCGTTGCGCTCTTCAATCGGAATGCAGGTACCGTCCGGAATCGTGATATCAATGGTTGATACCGGCGCGGCGATGTAGAAGGGCAGGTTGTGATGGAACGCGCTGATGGCGTGGGCACAGGTGCCGATCTTGTTGGCCGTATCGCCGTTTGCAGCAATCCGGTCGGCGCCGACAATACCGAAATCAATCATCCCGCGCTGCATGAGAAATGCCGATGAGGAGTCGGAGATGGAGACAAAGGGTATGCCATCCTGCTCAAGTTCCCAGGCCGTTAAGCGAAGCCCCTGTAAAAGCGGACGGCTTTCGGAGGTGATGACGCGTTCAATCAGCCCTTCCTGCCAGGCAAGCCTGATGACGCCAAGCGCAGAACCTGTGCCACAGCAGGCAAGGGTGCCGGTGTTGCAGTGGGTCAGGACATTGAGCTTGCGGGTTTTGAGGATGTGGGCCAGGTCGACCTTGATTTGCTCAACACCGTGGCGCGACATGGCATCGCAGTTGGCAACTTCATCGGTATGAATTTTGCTGGCGGCAACGTTCATTTTTGCAAAGAGCACTTCGATGGTGTCGGCCTCAAAATTTTCATTATAGACCTTTTTCATACGGGCCGCCGCAAAAAAGAGGTTGACGGCGGTCGGGCGTGAGGCTTCAACTTCTGCTACAAGCGCCTTGAAAAAAGGGGGAAACTCCTCTTTAGTGCCCTTGAAGCTGTTGATACCGAGGATGATGGTGTAGGCTGCTGCAACGCCAATCAGTGGTGCGCCACGCACGGCAAGCGTCTTGATTGCTTCTATGGCCTCCCGGTAATCTTTTGTTGCAACATGATTTTCTTTCAGCGGCAGATAACGCTGGTCGAGGTAACGCAGGGTGCCGTTATTGAATGAGATAGCGTCTATCATAGGTTTTTTTTCGGATTAAAGGTTTGCTACAATAGACTTGAAGATGGAGGTCATTTTTGGTTCGGCATGGTTGGAGACCTCAATAATCTCTTCGATGCTGACCGATTTGAGGCAGTCGGGGAAGCACTCGTCGGTAATGATCGACATACCGAAGACTTCAGTTCCCTGGTGGACGGCGGCGATTACCTCCGGTACGGTTGACATGCCGACGACATCGGCGCCAAGGATGCGTAACATGCGGTATTCAGCACGGGTCTCAAGGCAGGGGCCGGAGAGTGCGACATAAACGCCACGCTGCACCTTGATTCTGTGGTCGAGGGCTACCTGCTCGGCAAGGGCAAGAATGCGGGGAGAGTAAGGCGCGCAGAGGTCAGTAAAGCGTGAGCCGATTTCAGGGTCGTTTGGCCCGATAAGCGGGTTGGTGCCAAGCAGGTTGATGTGGTCGTCGATCAGCATGATTTCGCCTTTTTTGTAGGCCGGATTCAGGCCACCGCAGGCATTGGTGATGCCAAGCATTTTGACACCGAGATGCTTCATAACCCTGATCGGAAAGACAATCTGGTGCATGGAGTAGCCTTCGTAGAAGTGAAAGCGACCCTGCATGGCCACAACATTTTTGCCCGAAAGGGTTCCGAAAATCAGTTTGCCTTGGTGGGTTTCAACCGTTGAAACCGGGAAGTTGGGAATATCACTGTAGTCGAGAGAAAAATCGATATCAATCTCCTTGACAAGGGCACCGAGGCCTGTTCCCAGAACAATTCCGACAGGGTAGTCGAGGGATGTTTTTTTTCTGATAAAGGCGACTGCTTCCTGGATTTTTGCCTTCTGTGAAATCATGATAGGGTTGTTTTACAGGTTAATTGACAATTGTATACAAAAAGCGTTTGAGCTGGTCAGGAAGTTATCGCACTCATCGCCAGCCGAAGATTGCCGTGCCGACACGGATCATGGTAGCTCCCTCATGAATGGCCTCCCTGAAGTCGCCGCTCATGCCCATGGAGAGCTCGACAAGTGGTGATGGATCTGGAGCAACCGCTTTCAGCGCATCAAGCAGCATACGCAGTTGGCGGAACTCCTCCTGTGCCTTGATTCTCTCCGGTGAGGCGATGGTCATCAGACCGCACAAGGTGATATTGGGGAGCATGAAGAGATCTTCTGCCACTGAGAGTACCTCCTCCGGCGCCATCCCGTACTTGGATGCTTCGCCGGAAGTGTTGACTTCAAGAAGATAGTTGACCTGCAGGTTCTGCTGGAGGGCCCGTTTTGAGAGCTCTTCAGCCGTTGAGAGCTTGTCGATGCCGTGAATGAGGCTCACCTTGCCGATAATCGAGCGAATCTTGTTCGATTGCAGGTGGCCGATAAAGTGCCATTCGATTCCCTGATTTTCAAGCTCCGGGTCGTCGTACTTTTCCAAAAACTCCTGCACATAGCTCTCCCCGAACTCGATCTGACCGGAATCGAAGGCCTCCCTGATAAAAGAGGCCGGGTGATTTTTTGAGACGGCGATCAAGCGCACCTCGGCCCTGTCGCGGCCCGCCTCAATGCAGGCGGCGGTGATTTGCTCCTGAATACACTCTATGTTGGCCGCAATACTCTCCATCTCTGCTTCAGCCTCTCAAGAGTTCGCGACTGCAACGATCGACTCAATGACAACCGGCACAAGCGGGTTGTCGTTGGGATCGGTCTTGACTGCGGCGATTTTTTCAACGATATCCATACCGGCATCAACGACGCCGAAGACGGTGTACTGGCCGTCAAGAAATCCATTGTCCGCATGGTTGATATAGAACTGGCTGCCGGATGAGGCTCTCTGGGGATTGTTGTCTCTTGCCGCTGCAAGCGTTCCTTTTTTGTTCGAATGTTTGATTTCTGCCGGAATACGGGTTGAGGGGCCGCCGGTACCATGCAGGGAGCGCTTCTCTTCATGGCGTGACAGTGGGTCGCCGGTCTGGATCATGAACCCTTCGATAACCCGGTGGAAGCGGATGCCGTCGTAGTAGCTTTCGCCGACGAGTTTGGCGAAGTTATCGCGATGCAGCGGTGTGTCGTCGTAGAGGCTGATGGTAATGTCGCCAAGGCTTGTCTTGATAATAAACTGTTCGGGCATACTGAAATGTATTTAGATAATGGTTGTTTCGTTCTTAAAGGATTCCGGAAATTTGCCAGAGTGAGCGTTGCGCACTGGCCGCTCCTGATGTGCCGGGGTAGTCGGCAATGACTTTTGTATAGAGCTCAGCCGCCTTTGCAAGCTGCTTTGCCTGCCGGAAAGCGTTTGCGGCATGAGTAAGGTAGAGCGCTTTCAGCACGCGGTTTTCAGCCTTTTTTGATGCGTCCTGATAGCTTTCGACGGCCGATACAAACTGATTTTTACCGACGTAACAGTCGCCAGCTCCAGCCAGGGCGGCAGCGGCAAGATCGTCGTTGTTGATTGAGAGGGTTTTAAAGATTTTCAGGGCAGTGTCAAACTCATCAATGGAGTAGTAGGTATTGGCAAGCAGCAGATTGGCCATATTGCCACTCGATGTGCCGGTATATTTTCCCGCGTATTGATCAGCAATTTTTTTCAGTCCGGCAATTTTTCCGTCACCGTTGATGGCAATCCGATACTCTCCGCGGTCAAGAAAGGGGGTGATTCTTGAGAGTTGCAGTGCTGCGACAAGCTCATTTGCCTGTTGCTGGCGCATCCAGAAAAAGCTTCCAGCTCCGAGGCAGACGAGGGTGATGAGTGCTGCGATAATTGCCGATTTATACTTGATGGCAATGTAAAGCAGATTGTCTTCTGTTGATGGTTTTACACTCTGCTGGACGGGAGTGGAGGTCTGTATGTCGTTCATGGCTCGTAGTTATGGTTGTTGCATCGGTTACGGTCGGCCGTTAACCTAAGCAAGTTTGCGTGATTTTCAAAATATGGTCAATTCGGTAATCTAAACAATTTAACGCTATTTTTTGCAATGCCCTCTGCCGCCTCTTTGAGCGGAATATCCCGGATACGGGCAATGGCCGTTGTAACAGCGCTCACCCAGGCAGGTTCATTCCTTTTGCCCCGGTATGGCACGGGTGAAAGATAGGGTGCATCGGTCTCAGTGAGGAGATCATCAAGTGAAACGGCTCTTATCACATCCGGCAAGAGAGAGCGCTTGTAGGTTACCGTACCTGGAATGGAGAGTTTGAACCCTTTGCGGAGACACTCGCCAGCGATAAGGGTATCGCCCGAAAAGCAGTGCATCACACCACGCATGGCGGAATTGCTCTCTTCGGAAAGAATGCGCAGCATATCCTCCCACGCATCGCGGCAATGGATAACGACCGGCATGTCGAGCGAGCGGGCCATTTTCAGCATTTCACGGAATGCCTCCTGCTGGGCAGGGCGGTTATGCTCCGGGTAGTGATAGTCGAGGCCGATCTCTCCTATGGCGACCACTTTCGGTGAGCGGGCAAGCGTGAGCAACTCCTCAAAAACGCTCTCTTCGACAGGGAGGGTGGCTTCATGGGGGTGAAGGCCGACGTTGGCGTAGATAAAGTCGAAATCGCGGGCCAACGCAATCGATTTTTTGCTTGAGGCAACGTCAACACCCGGATCGATGAGCAGCCCCACACCCTCTTCGGTCAGGCGCTTGATCACATCGCTTCGATCCTTATCGAACTCCGGGAAAGAGAGGTGGCAGTGGATATCAACAAACATCGATTTTCACGTTTGGGCTCTCAACGGGAAAGAGTTTGTTATAAAAGAGGATCAACATGCAGGCTCCGATAGTGATAGCTGAATCTGCGATATTGAAAATAGGCCACAAAGAGAGGTAGGTACCGAAAACATGGCCATGGTAGAGATCGAAATAGATGAAGTCAACAACATGACCGAGCCTCATTCGGTCAATCATGTTGCCAATTCCTCCACCGGTGATGAGGGCAAAGGGAAGAAGAAAAAGAGCGCTCCGGTTTTTTGAACGGATGACATAGAAGAATACGATTGCCGTGATGAGTCCGGTCAAAAGGAGGAGTATCGCCGGTGGAGCAAATTCAAGGCCGAAAGCTACACCTTTGTTTTCTGCGTAGGTGAGGGAAAAGAAATCCGGGATGATGGTGATGTTTTGCACTCCATCGCGAAGGAAGGTGATGGCAAGTTTTTTTGTCCACTGGTCAAGGGTGATGACGAGAAGGATAAGGGATAAAAAGAGTTTCATGAGTCGTGATGCCCTGTAGGCTGAGGGTTATTGTTGTTGAATCTCTTGCAGAAGTGCCTCTTTTACGGCGGCGGTCGGCATCTGCATACCAGTCCAGAGGGTGAATGAGCGTTCAGCCTGGCCAATCAGCATCTCAATGCCCGACAGGGTCGTAGCTCCAGCCTGCTTTGCTGCCAGCAGAAGAGGAGTCTCAAGAGGGTTGTAGACCATATCATACACAATCTGGCTGGAATGGAGCAGCTCTTGCTCAAGGGGGAGGGGAGAGCCGTTACTGCCTCTGGTACCGATTGGCGTGGCATTGACAACAAGGCGGCACTCCCTCACTCTTTCGGGATTGTCAGAGTGAAGTATTGTGAGATTGCCGTGGTCGCTTTCTTCAAGCAGTGAACGGGTTTTCTCCGGGTCACGCACAAAGAGCAAAATCTCCTTTGGAGCAAAAAAACAGTTGAACGCCTCAATGGCTGCGAGGGCAGCTCCACCGCCGCCAAAAATGGAGAGGGTTTGGCCTGTTATGCTCTCCCGGTATGGCAGAAGGGGAGCGGCAAATCCGGCTATATCGGTGTTGTGGCCGACCAGCTTTCCCCCCTCGTTGACGATGGTGTTGACCGCTCGAATAGAGGCTGCCTCTTCGGAGAGAACGTCGAGAAAGGGAAGAACAGTTTTTTTGTAGGGGATGGTGACGTTGAACCCTGCAATTCCGAGCGCTTTTGCCCCGCGAAGGGCGTCACCGATCATGCAGGGCTCTGCAATATTAAAAATGGTATAATGATACTCAAGCCCAAGCAGCTCGAACGCCCTGTTATGGATGATCGGTGAGTATGAATAATCAACGGCACGACCAATCAGGCCGAGGATTTTTGTCGCTCTCTTCATGCAATTCCGAGCATCCGACGGACGGAATCCTGCTGATAGAGCTCCGGAAAGGTGCTCTGAAACAGCTCTTTCTTTTCCGGGTCAATCTTGAATGCCTTGCTCAGCGCCTTGAGAGTACTGAGCTTGTCGCCCATGGCAAAATAGGCGGCGGCAATTTCAAAGTGGGCATCTGCCGACAGCGGCTGAAGCTTCAGTGATTGCTGCAGCGCGTCAATGGAGGCATTGATCTGGCCTGCCTCCCTGAGCACGATGGCAAAATCGACCCATATCTGCGGATTTTCAGGATCAAGCGTCATGATTTGCTGGTAGGTCGCAATGGAGTTGTCAAGATCATTGAGATTGTACTCAATCTCCGCCTTGAGCAGCAGGAACTCGATGCTCTCAGGCGCTAACTTCAAGGCCTCCTTTGTGGCTGTAAATGCCTCTTCGTATTCATCAAGCGCTTCGTGACAACAGGCAAGGGCAAACCATGCGTCACCAAAATCACTGCTCAGTTCGATGCAGCGTCGGTAGCAGATAATACCCTCGGTATACTCTTCAAGCTCTTCGTAGGCGATGCCGAGATTATAGAGGGCGTTGATATCGTCAGGGTCATACTCCAGTGTTTTCAGATAGCTCTCAGCCGCCTCCTCAATACGGCCGGTGATGGCGAGAACATTTGCCCGGTTATACCAGGCCGAGCTGAAATCATCGGAAATGGCGATGGCCATGTCGTAACAGTCGAGTGCCTCGTCGTAGCGCTTCATTTTGCTCAGGACAAGGCCGTTATTGTACCACGCATTAATATTGTATGGGTCATAATCGTGCGTTTTGCGGTAACATGCGGTGCTCTCCTCAAGCTTGCCGAGCACATCCTTGCAGTAGGCAAGTTCATACCATGCGTCGGCAAACTCGGTATCAAGCGCAAGAGCGTATTCGAAGTTGGACTCTGCTTCTACAATCAGCTCCAGCCGCTGCAAAATGATGCCCCGGTAATAGTGATACTCCTTTTCAATCGAAGAGTCAACAATCATATCGTCAAGCTCCCTGATCGCCTCTTCGTGATCGCCGGTGTTGAACCAGGCAAGCGCCAGATTCAGGCGCATTTCGCTGTCCATCGGGCTGAAGACCGTAGCCATCCTGAACGCTTCAAGAGCCTCTTCAAAAGAGCCGTTGAGCGTCAGGCAGTTGCCGAGGTAGAACCAGCTCTCCGTGTTGGAGGGCGCAATTACAGCAAGACGACGGGCAACGGCAAGCGCTTCAAGCTGGAACCCCTCTTCATTATATTGGACGACACGCTCAAGCAGATCCTCCGAATCAAACATCGAATCAAGACCATCAAGGTCTGGCTGTTCTTTTCCTGATGCACCCGTTGGGTAATGGCGGTTATCGTCGAAAAAATCAGGCACATTCATAAGCAATCGTAAAGAGTTTCTACAGTTCATTGCGTCACGGAACACAAGACCAAATATAACAGAATTTTCTTAACAAAAACAGTCCAGAGCGCGGCCGGGGGTGAGAAAGAGTATATTCATGGATGGTAAAAACAATAGAGAGCCTCCGCTGTTTTTTTGCCTGCCGCCGCCGTCAGCTCTTCAAGGGTTGCTCGGGCCACACCATCAACGGAGCCGAAGCGCTCAAGCAGCATGAATGCGGTTTTCTCACCAATGCCCTTGATTGTGGTAAGTTCTGTTTTCAGGGTTCTTTCCGATCTCAGTTGACGGTGATAGGTGATGGCAAAGCGGTGTGCCTCATCGCGCAGTTGCTGGAGCAGTTTGAGTGCCGGAGAGGTTTTTGGCAGATTGAAGGGGTCGCGGGCCTGTGGCGTAAAAATCTCTTCAATACGTTTTGCCAGACCGATAACGGGAATGGAGAGACCGAGAGCTGTCAGGGTGTGAAACGCGGTATTGACCTGCCCTTTACCGCCATCGACCACAATAAGGTCAGGCAAAGGGAGTGCGGTTGCAAGCGAGCCGCTATAACGCCGCCGGATTACCTCCTCCATGGCGGCATAGTCGTCTGATCCTTCAAAACTCGTCATTTTAAATTTCCGGTAATCCGCTTTTTTTGGTTTACCCCGCTCAAAACAGACCATTGAGCTTACATAATCGGTGCCCTGAAGGTGGGAGTTATCGAAACACTCAATCCGCTGCGGGAGTTTCGGCAGATGGAGCAGTTCCCGGAGAGCCGTAAGACCGTAGTGCTCGCGCACCGCTTCGCCCCTTTTCTGTTTCTGTATCAGGTACTCCTCCAGATGGTGGCGGGCATTCTGGCGGCACATCTCGACCAGGTGAGCCTTTTCGCCGATTTGAGGTACCACAAACCGGATCATCTTTTTCTCCGCCCCTTCATCTCGCTGTTTTTCCTGGATAAAGGCTCTCAGAGTCTCCTCCTCGTCGGCCCCAAGAGTCTCCTGAAGCAGAATTTCATCAGGCACAAGCTCAAGGGTTTCGAGATAATATTTTTCCATCACCCTTGCCTGCAGTCCGGCGTCGCTCTCTCCTGCGGTATTGTTCATGTAAATGTGCTGTGAGCCGAGCAGTTTGCCCTCCCGAATTTTGAAGATGACGCCACAGCCATCCTCTTCTCCGGTGGCAACCGCAAAAACATCCCGATCGAGACCATCACCCGCCACCACCTTCTGCCGTTCAGCGTAACGCTTCAGGCTCTCCAGTTGCGTTTTTATCTCCGCCGCCTGCTCAAACTTCAGTTCTCGGGCAAAGAGCTGCATGGTGCTGGTGAGCGAGCGTATCATGGAGGAGGTCTTTCCCTTCAAAAGACGGGTAATCTCTTCGATCATGAGGAGATACTCCTTTTCTGTCTGCCGCCCTTCACATGCACCCTTGCACTTGTGGATGTGGTAGTCAAGGCAGACTTTGTATTTTTTTGCCGCAATATTCTCCTCGCTAAGGCGGTGCTTGCAGCTTCGCAGAGGAAAAATGGAGCCGATAAGGTCAAGAATGGAGTGGAGCTGACGGGATTCGGTATAGGGGCCGAACCAGACGGAGCCATCCTTTCTTCGCTGGCGACTGATAAGGATGCGGGGGAAGGGCTCATTGGTGATGACAAGATAGGGGTAGGTTTTGTCGTCCTTGAGGTTCACGTTGTAGCGCGGCTTCAGCTCCTTGATCATGTTGTTTTCCAAAATCAGCGCTTCAACCTCCGAAGAGGTGATAATAAGCTCGAAATCGGCAATATGGGTGACAAGCACCAGCGTTTTGCCGTAGAGCTGCTGCCGGTTTCTGAAATAGGAACGAACCCGGTTGCGGAGATTCTTTGCCTTGCCGACATAGATCACCCGGCCACTTGCGTTTTTAAACTGGTAGACACCAGGAGAGGGGGGCAGCGTGGCAAGTTTTTCAACAAAAGCTTTCTTTATGTCGGTATGCTCCGCAGCGTCATCCTGAATATCCATCGGTCAAAGGGGGTTGTTTTTTCTCTTTCCCCAAAAAAGGAAAAGCCGCACGAAAGATGCGGCTTTTCCTTGAGAAAAAAGAACAGGTGTCTGCTTTAATGGCTATTCAAGCACGTCATACTCACCTCTCAGCGCAAACACCCCAAAGATAATGAGACTGAATGAGATAATAGGCATAAGAACGACAATGACGATCGACCAAAAAATCCAGTTCTCTTCACTGGGTTTTGCGGCAATCTCTTTCATGGCCTGCATGATCACCAGGGGGATGATACCAACCCCCATGAGTGACCAGACAATCCCGAACATCTTTTTTATTGCTGACATAATGGATGAAATTAAAAGGTTCTTGGTTATTCAACGTCCATGTTGTTGGTTTTGTTGGAGATGTACAGCATTCCAATCACAAAGCTTACGCTTGCAATCAGTATCGGGTACATGAGGCCGGCAAGTGGATCGGCAGGCGGAAGACCTGGCGCCGGACGGGTTGCTTCAACAAGACGAGTTGAAATAAGCGGGACCAGGCCGCCAAAGACGCCGTTGCCAATATGGTAAGGCAAAGACATCGAGGTGTAGCGGATGCGGGTCGGGAAAATTTCAACCAGGAACGCAGCAATCGGGCCGTAGACCATGGTGACAAAAATAACCTGAATCAAGACAAACCCAATCATCTTGTAGTAAGAGTTCTGGGGAAGGGTTACCTCTTTTTTTGTCTCCGGCTTCAGTTTATCGGCCGCCGCAAGTTCAGCTTTTTTTACCGGATCGATCGGGACGGTTAATTTGACGGTCTCCTTGTAGGTCGTGCCATCTTCATAAGTTTTCTTCGTCACGGTCGTGGTGACGTTGTCGGTGCCTTTGACAGCCTCTTTGGTTTCGATGGTTGTTTTGTCAATCATCTCAACTTTCGTTTTGAGGGCAGCCTCATCGTACATTGCCTGGTAAATAGGCTTATAGGAGATGACCGCGATCAACATACCAGCCATCATAATGTACTTCCGTCCGATTTTGTCGGAAAGTGCACCAAAGACAATGAAGAATGGTGTGCCGATAAGCAGGGCGATCGAAATAATCACGTTGCTCTGCACAAACTCAACGTTACAGGCATTCTGCAGGAATGAGAGTGCATAGAACTGACCGGTGTACCAGACCACACCCTGACCGGCGGTTGCACCAAGAAGTGCGATAAGCACCATTTTCAGGTTGTCCTTTTTCTTGAAGCTTTCAGCCAGAGGGTTTGCGGAAATTTTGCCCTCTTTTTTCATTTTTACGAACATCGGCGATTCCGACATCTTCATACGGATAAAGACCGAAACTCCGACCAAGAGCGCTGAAAGGAGGAAAGGAATGCGCCATCCCCAGTCAGAGAAGGTTTCAACACCAAGCGTCTGACGGACAACGAGAATAACACCGAGTGCCAGAAAGAGACCTAAAGTTGCCGTTGTCTGAATAAAGCTGGTCCAGAAGCCCCGTTGCCCCGCTGGAGAGTGTTCGGCGACATAGGTGGCCGCACCGCCATACTCACCTCCAAGAGCAAGACCCTGCAGCAGTCGTAAAATAAAGACAATCGCCGGAGCAAAAAAGCCGATCGTCTTATAGCCGGGGACAAGACCGATGGCAAAGGTGGAGCCGCCCATGATCACCAGGGTCACAAGAAAGGTGTACTTCCGTCCGATAAGGTCACCAAGGCGCCCGAAGAAGAGTGCGCCGAAGGGCCTGATTACAAAGCCTGCCGCAAAGGTCGCCAAAGTGGCAAGCAGTGCCGCCGTCGGATTGTCTTTTGGAAAAAACTGTTCGGAAATGATTTTCGCAAGAGTACCGAAAATATAAAAGTCATACCACTCAATGAGCGTTCCGACCGAGGATGCCGCAATAACCCTGCGGGTGCTTGAGACCTCTTCGGTTTGGGAAACGTTTGTGACATTTTGTGCCATAAAAGTTTTCTTTGATTGTTTGAAAAAATGTAATGCAAGTAACTCATTCACTTGCGCCTTACTTCAAGCGCGAGGCGCTCGTTTAATCGATAAACTCATGCTCGTTCTCCTTCACAACAAGCACCGGGCATGGGGCACGGCGGATCACATGCTCTGCAACGCTTCCGAGAATCATGCGTTTCAGGCCACGGCGTCCGTGTGAGCCCATGATAATGACGTCTGCCTCCTGCCGTTTTGCATAATCAAGAATGCACTCTTCGGCAAATCCTTCGTAGATGACATAATCGGCCACAATGCCAGCCATTTTCTCCTCTTCAATCAGCGCAACAAGTTTCTGTTCTTCTTCCACACGATCTTTTTCAAGACCACGAGAATAGGTGATGGTTGGGTCGTTTTCAATGACGCCGACAAGAAAGACTTTTCCGTTGGAGAGCCTTGCAAACTCGTTGGCGTACTGCAGCGCTTTGCGCGACAATTCAGAGAAATCAACCGGGCAGATGATTTTTTTAATGGTAATCATAGTACCGCTGTTGTGTTTAAATTATAGAATAGTAAGGATTAATGTCGTATTTCGAAAAAGAACAGTAAAACTGGTCTTCCAGTCAAACACTCATTGTACTTGCATAAGCAAGACGGTTATTTAAAACGATAAACTGAATATCAACAAGAAAAAGGAACAGACCTTACCGCTGTAAAATATAAAGGCAGTTCTCTGTTTGCGTACGACATTAGTGGTTCCTGACCGTTAATATCGTGAAATAAATGTGATGTATCAATTGTTATTATCAGGATTAGAGCCTGTAAAACAAAAAACAGCTCACCGAGGACGTAATTTAAAAAAAAGCCGCAGTTGCCTGCGGCTTTTTTTTGAAAGTTGAACCGCTGACTTAGAAGGTCACGGTTGCATAGAGTTCGCCACGAAGCTGGTCGAAGTCGGTTGTTGTACCGGCGTTATCCATGCTTGAAGCACGGTAACGGATGGTTGGCGTTACATTGAAGGTGCCCAGAGCAGACTCGTAGACCTTGACGTTGTACTGTGCCCAGACAAAGAGGTTGTCGTAGCTGTCTGCGACTCTGTCGACTGAATTGTCATCAGTGCGGCTGTAGTCAATCCAGGCCATGACCGGGCCGGACTCACCCTTGAGCCTCAGGAGATAACCGCTGTAATCAACCTTGCCACGATCACCATTCTGGTCGGTGTCCTCACAGACGGTGTAGAATGCACTCAGACCGATTTTTGCCTTGCCTGCCGGAATGGTTGCATTGGCACCGAAGACGTTTGGTGAAATGCCACCGGGAGTCATCGGGGAGCCATTATATAGAATAAACGAGCTCTGAAGGTCGGTCAGCGCAATGATGGCCTGCGGTTCAACGGTGACATTGCCAAGGGTCGTTTTGTAGGCAACGTGGAGGAGATAACCATCGTCGAAAAGACCGTCGCCTTCAAGGTGACTGTTACCTGTTGTAATATTATTGTTTGCAACTACAAGTGTCGCGTTAAGATCACCATTGCCGACCTTTGTGCCATAGTTGAGGCCGAAGACGCGATCAAAATTCCAGGTTGCGACCGGAACGTCAACAGCCGTAACGCGTGAGCTAAATTGACCAGTACCAGTAGAAGGAACTGCATAGTAGGCCAGATCAAAAATCGGGTTGTTGAAGCTGTTGAGCGGAAGACGACCAATCTGGTAGTGACTCTCTTCCATCACGCGACCGAAGTAGAAGTTCGAGATCTCAATGTTGTATGCACCTTTATTTCCGTCTCCGACTTCTGCCCAGCCTCCTGCGACGGGTGATCCTGCAGCAGTCTCTTCGCTCTGCACTAAAGCTTTGAAGAAGTAGCCACTGCCCAAATCAGCCGAAGCCTTCAGACGGATTCTGTACTGGAACTTGAGTTCTTCACTGGTTGAGCTATTGACGCTGTTTACCTCGGTATCGTTAAACTCGCTTCTCAGGCGAACAGAAGCATCTCCTCCGAATTTCAGTTCAGCCGAAGCCGGGTTGGCATAAGAGAGTACCGCAAGCATTGCTGCAAGCGAAAGCATTTTTTTCATCTGTTTTCTCCGTTAGGTTGTGTGTGTGTTGTTGTGTTCGGTAACAAGAAAAACAATTCCTGACCTTTCAAAAGGTCAGGAACGGGATTAGAAACTTCTTTATTAATATGGGTAAATGTAATAAAGAATATTATAAAACGAACAAGTTCGAAGTTTCAGTGCCAGCCTTCGACTCCTTTTTTTTTGTTATACGTTGTCGTTATTTCTTGTGTACGCAGAATATACTCCGCATTCGGTTATGTTCAGAGATCGACGATGCATCCCAGGGTCGTATAACTTTCCGGGCGATAGAAGTACATGCCGTGACGGCTCATCCCTGAAAAATAGTTGCATGCAACCCTCACGTTTTCAAGCCCGATGCTCTTGAGACGCATTCCGGCCTGCAGGTTCCATGTGCCACGGTATCCTCTTGTCTCGTCAAGCGATGCCTGCCAGATCGGCAGCAGCTTGAAGTCTGCCGCGAGATAGGTATTGCCTGGCGTGGAGAGTTCAGCGCCCGCCTGGAACGAGTGTGGATTGATGCCGTCAGGGATGGAGTGATAGAGGTACTGGTATCCGGCATAGACCCGATGCTTTGGCGAGCTGAGCGCCACAACAAGATTGACGAACTCCCGGCTGTAGGTAAAGGGTATGTCGAGCGGGCAGTCACCCTGAATCCAGTCGTGGGTCGCCTCGTCATAGTGGCCATCTTCAAAATGGGCCGAGATGTGGCTGAGTCGGATTTTTCCGCTCAATTCATCAAAAGGGAGCGAGCCAATGCTTACCGGTTGTTTCCAGCTTGCGTTGATACCGAAGAGATAATCGATGGCGTCAACCGGGAACTTGAAATTGTCACCTCTGTTCAAAAGAGAGTATGTGGCAAAATCAACACCGGCAGCAAAATTCTTGTTGTCGCTTTTGTAGAGATCGACCGAGGTGCCGATATCGAGCTGCAAGTGGCGCTTTTCAAGCCAGGGCATGACGGCAATTCTTGGTTCCGTCGGGTCGGCGAGAAGCGGTTTGAAGAGGGTGTTGAAGGTCGGGTGCAGCAGTGGTTCTGCTTTGGCGTTATTCATGGTGATCAGGAGCATCGCTGTCAGAATGAAAAGCGCCTTGTTGATGCATGATCTGTTTTTCATGGCAAAGAGTTGAAGGGGTTAGCGAGCGACAGTCATTGGTAAATGAAGTTTTTTTAGTTGGCAAGCAGGGTTTGCAGCACTGCCATACGGATTGCGACGCCATTGGTTACTTGCTCAAGCAACATGCTTTTTGAATAGCCCGGTGGCTGTATGCGGTCGGCAACATTGTTGGATATTTCGATTTCACGGTTTATGGGCCCTGGATGAAGCACCAGCAGATGTTTCTGTACCCGTTCAAGCCGTTCATCGGTCAGGCCGTAATGGACCGAATACTCTTCAAGCGAGGGCAGGTAGCCGCCTGTAGCCCGTTCCAGTTGCAGGCGAAGCACGATTGCTGTGTCGGCCCAGGCAATGGCTTGATCGAGATTGGTAAAGAGGGTGACGCCGAGCCGGTCGGCATCGGGAGGCATGAGGGTGACCGGGCAGCAGAGGCCAACCTTTGCACCGGCAGTAAGGAGACCATAAATATTTGAACGGGCGACCCGGCTGTGCAGCACGTCACCGATAATGATCACTTTAAGCCCTTCAATTTTTCCAAAATGGTCGCGGAGCGTGAACATGTCGAGTAGCGCCTGTGTCGGGTGCTCATGTGAACCGTCCCCGGCATTGATGACATTTTTTGAGGTGATTTGAGTGATGAGGTCAGCAGCTCCTGAAGAGGGATGGCGCAAAATAAAGGCATCCACCCGCATCGCTTCAAGGTTTTTGATGGTATCGCTCAGGCTCTCTCCCTTGCTGACGCTGCTCGATGAGGCACTGAAGTTCAGTGTTCCTGCGCCGAGGTAGCGAGCGGCTATTTCAAAAGAAAATCGGGTGCGGGTTGAGTTTTCAAAAAAAACCAGCGCAATGCGTTTGTTCTGAAGAGATGGCTCAAAAGAGGGGTTGGCAGCGGTCAACTCCTTTTTAAATCCGGCGGCCATGTTGAGTATGCCGGTGATGTCACTGGCCGGGATATTGCATAATCCAGTAAGGTGCTTCAAATCCGACAGGTCGTTGTACTTGTTTCGAAAGATATTTCTTGGAAGGTACAAAAAAATCATGATCAAAAACTACCTTGCATGAGTTCTGAAGAAGAGATTTCTGCTTTGGCGACACCCTCTCTTATATTACGCTCATGCTTGTTTAAGCCGCAATGGGAGTGAACGATTTTTTTGCATCGGTTTATGGGTAAGTCGCAACCAGATGTAACACTAAAATTACAAAGGGTTATGGGTTTTGTAGAAGCGGTCTGCATCAGTACGGAAAAGGGAACCGTAAAAAAAGTTGTCAGCCAGATTGCGCTGAGGCCTGAGTGGGGAATAGAGGGAGATGCCCACGCAGGGGATTGGCATCGGCAGGTTTCCATTCTTGCAGGTGAGAGTATCGACCGGATGCGTGAAAAAATGGCGGAGCTTGATCACGGTATGTTTGCTGAAAATATTGTGACGCGGGGTATCGATCTTTCGGGACTTATTGTTGGCGACTCTCTGCGGGTTGGCGATGCGGTTCTTCTTGAGATTACCCAGATCGGCAAGGAGTGCCATAATTCGGGGTGTGCCATAAAAGTGGCAACGGGAGAGTGCATCATGCCAAAGGAGGGGATTTTCTGTCGGGTCGTGCAGGGCGGAACGATTGTGCCGGGCATGGCTGTCAGATAAATCTTTTACCCGCCAATCTCCGACATGCTCGTTCTGACAGCATCTCTGGTGGAATGTTTGCCATCTTCGGGTTTCTGTGCGACTGCTTTTTTGAAAAGATCGGTCAAAGCCTGATCGCCAGCGTTACGGCGAAGCAGCGGAAGCAGTTCCAGCCCCTCTTTGTCATAGAGGCAACTGATGATTTTACCGTCCGAAGTGATGCGGATCTTGTTGCACTGGCTGCAGAAATTTCTTGTAAATGCAGGAATGATGGCAATTGAGCCCTTGTGCCCGGGCAGGGTGTAACTGAAATACTCGGTTGCAGAGCCTGTGAGGGTCTGGAGATCGGGATAGTGAGCGTTCAGCAACTCCTGAATTTTATCGGCGCTGAGAAATCGTCCGGTTCGCCAGATTTGATTATCGTCAAAGGGTTGCAGCTCCATAAATCGCACGGTTATAGCGTGCTCTCTGGTAAAATCAACAAAGCGGCTTATCTCATCACTGTTGATATCGCGCATGAGTACCACGTTGAGTTTCACGGCAATATGCTCAGTGTCGAGCAGCTTATCGAGATTTCCCCGTACCCGCCGGTACTCGTCGCGTCGTGTTATAGTGTGATATCTCTGGCGATCAAGCGTGTCGATACTGAAGTTGATGGCGTCAATGCCGGCATCAATCAGAGCAGGAAGAGAGCGGTCGAGCAGGAGACCGTTGGTTGTGAGGCCGACGGTTGCTATCGAGCTGTTTTTTTTTGCCTCACCAACCAACTCCGCAATATCCCTGCGCAAAAGGGGCTCACCACCGGTAAAACGCATCTTGGTAACGCCAAGGCTGGCCAGCACCGTCATGATGGTAACAATTTCTTCTTTACTCAGAACAGAGTGAACCGTTGTTTTCTCTTCATGTGCTTCACTCATGCAGTAGGAGCATCTCAGGTTGCACTGTGAAGTGACGGCAATGCGGACATAGTCGACAGTCCGGTGAAACGTATCGACAAGGGAACTCCGGGAGGCAGTGCTCATGCTGAAGGGGTAAATTTTCAATATACTCTGTTATGAAGAAAAAAGGCGCTGCTCTTTTTCATGAGCCAGCGCCTTTTTCACTGCAAGAGAGTTCACCAACTGCTATGAAGTGGTGAAATCGTTGTTCGACAGGAGACTTACCGTTTTAATGGCATCATCAAGCTTGCCGGTATACTTTTTCACGCCGACCTTTGTCCCCTTGTACCACGGAATGGTGGTTTTTGGATCGGTATAGGAGGAGGTCAGGTTGTTCATTGTCCCCTTTGCATGGTACATCAGCCCAAAAACAAGGCCCGGTTTTGTGGCATCATTGACATAGACAAGAGCCAGACATGAACCCTCCTCATTGAACACCTCCGCCATCTCACCGGTTTTCAGATTGAGCTTGACGGCATCATTCGGGTGAATTTCCAGATAAGGAAGGGGTACGGTCAAAAGCTTCTCAGGAATTCTCTTGTCGTTGTACATGGTCTGCCAGACATGCTGGGAGCGTCCTGTGGTGAACCAGTAGGGATAGGCTGGATTGTCGACATACTTTGCCACTTCCGCAGGATAGCCTGTCCATGCATCGGTGCCGTACCATTTGAACAGTCCATCCTTTGATGCAAAGCTGTACTTGTAACGGCGTTTGGTCCCAATCAGCTTGCCGGTAGCGGGATCCTGGCGCACCGGGGTCTGGATGCCCTCGTTGCCAAGTTTGCGCAGCATCTCATGCGTTACCCCTTTGTAGCACTCCGCTGAAAGTCTGGCTTCCTCGCTCTCTGTGGCTTTGTTATCGCCGAATTCGTGCGACCCGGCCTCAAAGACCTCAGCATCGTTCTTCCACTCCATACCGCTGAAGCGCTCTGCCATAACCTTGTTCCCGTCAGCTTCGTAGAGTGCTTTGAGTTTGTTGCCAACAAGTGCGAGAATCTTCCAGTCAGGCAGGGCCTCTCCAGGCGCATCAAGGAACTTGTCATAAATTCTCAACAGACGGCTGTGGCAATTTATCGAGGTGTCAACAGCTTCACCCCATCCGGCAGCAGGAAGGATCAGCATGGCATCCTCGGAGGTGTGCGTCCTGTAGATATCCTGCACAATCATGAAGAGACCGTCAGTCTTTTCAAATGCCTCAAGAACCTTTGCGATATAGGCTTTGGGGTCAGAAGGAATACCGCCGTTATCGAGATAATCGAGCAGGTTGGTTGCCCGTTTCTTGACCGATTTTTTGAAAAACTTGCTGTTCGGTGTTGAGAGATAGGGGTCTGTTGCGCCGACCCAGTAAATCTTTCCGCCACCACCAGTGATATAGTTGTCGACGTTCTTTGGAGGGCCACCGGCATAGATGGAGCCTGGAGTTGGAGCGCCTGGTCTTACATAGCCCTCCTGGTGACCGCCAAGTCGTCCGCACCCGGTACCCGGCCTTCCGACATTGCTGGTAAGCACATTGAGCTGTGCTATGGCGGCAACCTGGTCATAATTCTTCATATTCCAGATGATGCCCTTTTCATACAGGGTGAGGGTTCTGCGCTTGAAACCGCCCGTTTTGGGTTTGGCAATCCATCCTGCAGCCTCTTCCATCTCTTTTCTCGATATTCCTGTAATCTTTTCCGCGTCAGCAAGCACGGCGTCGAGCGACTTTGCAAGCTGAAGAGATTTGCTCTTGTAGGCTTCAAAAGTCACCATGTCGGTACGTTTCTGAAGGTAGTCACTGTCGTACCATTTGTTTTCCCACGCAATTCTTGCAAGGGCATTGGCCAGAATCCAGTCAGTCCCAAGGTTTGGACGAAGATGCAGAACCCGCTCGGCATTAATATCCTGGCTGACGGTTATTGTGGCATTTTTGCGGGGGTCAATAACAATAATGCGTCCCTCTTCGGCTGGTTCTCCAGCATCAAATTCCTGCTTTTTCTCTTCAACAGAGCCACCCTGAAGGTTTGGCATGATGTGTTCGGTGAAAAAAACTGTGGCGCTTTCGTAGGCATTTGCTCCCCAGAGCACAATGGTATCGGCCAGACGAGCATCATCAACATCGTAGTTGAGCTCATGCATACCGCGCTCTCTTGAACCCCACACCTCGGAGTTGTATGCCGGACGGTTGTGAATTGAGAGATAGTGTGTCTGGATTCCGCTTAAAAAGAGCTTGCCAGCACCCCAGTTATCTTCAAATCCAAGACCGGAACTTCCATGGTCATAAAACTTCATGGCAATACTGTCGGCTCCGTATTTGTCGATGGAGCTTTTGGTCACCGTTGCGATGATTTCAACGGCATCATCCCAGGAGATGGCTACAAAACCATTCTCTTTTCTGAGCAGGGGATCTTTCAGACGATCCTTGGTGTGGCCAGTTGGAGTGTAGGCCGTCTGTGCATTGGTGCCGCCCCGGATGGAGTAGTCGCCCTTGTTGATGCGTGACTCTTTTGCTGGAATGATGGCAAGGTTGTATTTGTTGCCATTTTTGCGGGTGATGACGTTGTGCATGGTCTCCGTGTAGGAAAACCCTGAGAGTAACTGATTTTGCTGCGACAGATCAACATGAAATGCATTCGATTTTGCGGTTCCGCTTCTTTTTTCAGGCCAGACAAAGACGTTATAACCGCAACCGGCGCTACAGTACTGGCACACCGTCGTATATTTTTCCGCATCCAGCGGAGGAATGGGAAGGGAGTCTTTTCTTTTGAAGAGTGACATAGCTCGTTTTCTCCTTAGCTCAATTTAAGATTACCGATTCTTCCGTAAATAAGGCCTTCAACCCCTTCGGCATAAATATTGCCGGTTCCAGCATCAAGACGCAGCACAATTTGTGCCACCCATTGGGAGGCAAGACCCTGATAGGTTTGGCCGTTCCGGGAGACGTCAAACATGGAGTAGTGACATTTGCAGACAAGGCGACCTTTGCTGTAGGTTAACGGGCATCCCATGTGCGTACAAAGGGTAGAGAAGGAGACGACGTTCTTCTGAGGGCCAACTCCACCAATGGTTTCGTTATCAACTTTTACCAAAAGACAGGGCGACTGTTCATCAGGATAGTTGAACGCAAGAGGCTCATTCGGTTTGAGATCCCTGATGTTGCCAATTTTTTTGGACGGGTAAGCCTTCGCTGGTGCAGCGTGGGTGTTGTTCAGTCCGGAAAAGAAGAGAAGGGCTGACGCTGATGTTGTTTGAAGAAATTTTCTTCGAGAGATGTCCGACATAACTTCCTCCTGCGTGGGTTGTTGGTAGCAATTGTTAAGTTCCGGGCCGACCAGAACGTTTTTTTTGAATCATAACTTCTCAATTTATTCAATTTACTTTGAATAGTTTACAGTTTTGTAACAAATTTTTGGCTTTAATTTCTTAAAATTACATTTCTGGCTAATTTTAAGCTTCAGTGAGTTTGTTGTTTCGATAAGCGGAAAAAGGGAGCTTTATTACGGAGGAATGAAGAAGAGTTGCCGGGGCTTTTGATCATAAAAAGCGAACGTTTTTTTGTTCATCAGGATTGTTGATGTTCTGAAGCGCATCGCACTTTTGCAGCACAATCTCTTTTATACGCGACTCGTTGAGAAACGCGGCGAGTGAATTTTCTCCGTTGCCATGCCGGAGAAGAAGTCGGCTACGCGATTTTGGTTCATAACAGGCGCAGAGCGGCTCAATGCGGCCCGACTGAGTATCCCGGAATGCAGTTGCGAAACGGAGGGGATCGCGCTCTGAAGAGAGTTGCCGGATGGTGGTTGCATCAAGAAAGGGGAGATCACATGCGGCAACAACCCATGCCGCATCAGACGTGTAGCGTTGAGCGGAGAGCAGCCCCCCCAGAGGCCCGATGCCGAGGTAGGCGTCGGTGATGAGCGGTAGACCAAAATTGCGGTATGCTTCCGCCTGCTCTTCCCGGCAGGAGATAAAGACTTCAGAGCATTGCTTTTGCAAAAGCTTCGCCGTGTGAACAAGCTGGTTGCTCGCATGGTATGCAAGCAGCGCCTTGTCGCACCCCATGCGTGAACTGTGACCGCCAGCCAGTACCAGACCATGCAGTGGCCGCTCTTTCAGCGCACGGTCAAGCAGGAGTGTTTCAATAAAGCTGGCGATGGCGCCGATGGTATCCCGCTGAAAGAGGGGAATGCCGAAAGCGGGATAGCCAGACGGATCGTCCGGTACGATGAGTGCCGCAACATTGGTGACGGTGCCACTCTTGACGAGGTCGAGTATTTTGCGTTCTGAATCGACCACGAGAAGTTTTTGCAGCGGCAACTCCTTGAGCCCTTCAACAATAAGCAGGTCATGCTCCGCAAATGCGTGACGCTCAAGCAGTGTCGCCTTGCCAGAGCTGGTGATAACTGCTTTTTTTTCAGGATCAGAAATCATGACCGTTTCGGCTCCTGCCTGACCGACTACCCAGGAGTCCTTTCCTTCTCGATCAATATCGAAGCGGTGGCAGCCATGTTTGTAGTAGGCAATGGAAAGTCGCAGAGAGAGGTGGCGTACAACTTCCATGATGAGGGTTGTCTTTCCTGAACCGGAATAACCGCAGATGGCGATTTCAAAAGGGTGAAAGAGCATGGTGTTATAGATTTGACCAGGGAAGCATGGTGCAAAGCAGCTTCGAACCCCTCGCAAGCGGCTCCTCAGATGGCTCCGCCTCGATCAGGCAGTTTGAGCCAACGACGGAGGTGATCATGTGTGACTCAACTTTCGGCGACGCTTTGCACAAAAGCTGGCCCTCTTCAGCCCAGACACTTCCAAGAAGAAAACGGTGGCGTTTTTTATCGGAAGTGAAGGGTTCGGCAAGAGCTGCCCGAAATTTTACAGGCGCCGGTTTTCCCGACAGGGCAGAGAGGGCGGGCAGGCAATATTCAACAAAACAGACCAGTGCAGAGACCGGGTTGCCGGGGAGGGAAAAAACCGCTTTTCCTTCATTGGAAGAGCCGAAATAGAGGGGTTTACCCGGTTTTTGAGCAATTTTCCAGAACTTTTTTGTCACTCCAAGTGCCGAGAGCTCCTCCTGGACAAAGTCATACTCTCCGGAGGAGATTCCTCCCGCCGTAATGAGCATATCACATTCCCCGAGCGCCAGCTCCAGCACTTCACGCAACAGCTCTCTCTCATCAGGGGCATGGCGAACCATGACCGGTTCAATGCCGATTGAACGGCAGGCCGACTCAAGCAGATAGCGGTTACAGTTATAGATCTCTGCACCGGAGAGCTCTTCACCGGGGTTGCGCACTTCATCACCAACGGTAACAATGGCAACTCTTGGCTGTTTGTGTACCGGAGCTGATGTAAAGCCGAATGAGGCAAGCACGGCAATTTCAGAGGGAGTGAGAGTAACCCCTTTTTGGAGAACAACTTCATCCAGAGCCACCTCTTCACCGCTGTAACGAACATTGGCCCCCTTTTTCGGCGCCTTGTAGATGTCAATACTTTCAGTGCCGAAGCCGCTGCTCTCTTCAAACGCAACAACTGTATCAGCCTCTTCCGGCATCGGCGCACCCGTCATAATCTCCGCACAGCATCCGGGAGCCACCGGCAAGGTAGAGAGAGTGCCTGCCGGAATCTTTTCGGTAACATGGAGGCGAACCGGGGCCTCCTTCGAAGCGGTGGCGATATCACTCCACTTGAGGGCAAAGCCATCCATGGCCGAGTTGGTAAAACGGGGGAGCGAAAAGGGTGCCCTCACCTCCCGGGCAAGCACCCTTCCCTGCAGTTGGCCAAGCGGCAACTCCTCCGTGCCCAACACGCTCACTGATTGATTGATGAGGCTGTGAGCCTCCTGAACGGTGATCATCATGGGTGTCCCTCTCCTTTTATCATGGCAAAAGCGTGAAACAGGGCAGGTACAAGCAACTCAAGGGCATCGCTTGCCGCCCCGCTGCTTCCGGGCAAGCAAATCACTATCGACGATCCCACCATCCCTGCGGTAAGCCTCGAAAGCATGGCCGTCCTCGTTTTTCCCTGTCCCCAGTTAAAAAGTGCCTGCTCAATTCCAGGCAATCTGCGTGAAAATTTCGGAAGCAGGGCATCTACGGTTACATCCCGGGGGCCGAGACCCGTTCCCCCGGTTGTGACAATCAGCTCGATACCCTCTGCCGTCCACTCATCAATGACTGCGACAATATCTTCTTTGTTGTCGGCAATAATCCTCATCTCTCCTATCGGGCATCCAGCCGCCTCAAATCCTTCACGCAGCAATTGGCCCGACCGGTCAATCGCCCGGCCGGAAGAGATGGAGTCCGACAAGACAAGAATTGATGTTTTTGGTCGGTACCCATCTGTTTTGTGTGACTTTCCACCGGTTTTTTGGTCAACTTTTATTCCGCCAATCTCCATACTTTTATCGACCGCCTTGCACATGTCATAGATGGTGAGTGCGGCAACCGATACCGCCGTCAAAGCCTCCATCTCAACCCCGGTGGCCTCTTTTGTTTTCACGGTAGCCACAATGGTGATGCGCTCTTTCTCGACGTCAAAAACAATATCCGCCCAGGAGAGATTGAGCTGATGGCAGAGGGGAATGAGGTGCGCCGTATTTTTTGCGGCAAGAATACCGGCAAGTTTGGCCGTTGTCAGAACATTGCCCTTGGGCAAACCGTCACGGGAGAGCAGCTCAATCGTTTCCGGCTGCATGAGAATGTAACCGGAGGCTTTTGCTACTCTGAGCGTGCCGGGTTTCGTGGAAACATCGACCATGGCAATGTTTCCGTTGTGGTCAATATGGCTAAAATCCATCACGTTTATCTCTGGTTTTCACCTGTGTTATGAATCTATTGAGCCCTTTCCTGAGGGAATAGGGGGATTCTTTTGAAAGATTTTTGTTAATCTATGGAACTTGGTATAAATACATGAAAATACATAATCGACCAATCTCCTTTTTTCAGGGTTCTGTCAAATGCATGAAATGAGTATTGCGCTCTCCATTGTTGAAGCAGTGGAGGAGAGGGCGCGGCAAGAGGGGGCGGGATGGATTTCAGAAGTTGAGTTGCTTGTTGGCAAGCTTGCCGGTATTGAGCCGGAGTCGTTGCAATTCTGTTTTTCAGCGGCGGCTGCGGGCACCCTTGCTGCAAGAGCGCGGCTCGCCATTGAGGAGCCGGAAGGAGTGGGCGAGTGTGGTGAGTGTGGCACGACCTTTCCGGTCAACTTTTACTATGCAGAGTGCCCCGCCTGCCGGTCGCTCAGGGTGAAGATTCTCACCGGTGAGGAATTTTTGATTCAATCAATGACCATAGAAGAGGAGGAAGAATAAGCAATGTGTGATACCTGCGGTTGTTCAACTGAGGGCGGGGCGGTGCTTCGCAAACCCGGCCAGAGTGACTATCATCTCCATGTTAACGAACACGAGCACGCTCACGGGGAGCATCACAGCCATGAGCATGGCGATCATCATCATGAGGGCTCAGGCCGGAAGGTGCTGCTTGAACAGGATGTGCTTCAGAAAAACAATCTGCTCGCCGAACGAAACCGTGGATATTTTGAGGCAAGGGGGATTTTTGCCCTCAATTTTCTCAGCTCTCCAGGCTCGGGCAAAACCTCGCTGCTCGAAAAAATTATTCCAGCCCTGAAGCAGCGTTTTCCGGTTGCCGTCATTGAGGGTGACCAGCAGACCACCAATGATGCTGACAGGATTCAGGCGCTCGGTGTGCCGGTTATCCAGATCAATACCGGTTCAGGATGCCATCTTGATGCCCTGATGGTCAACCGCGCCATGAAAGAGCTTGAGATGCAGGATAATTCGCTGCTCTGTATCGAAAATGTCGGAAATCTGGTCTGTCCGGCACTCTTTGACCTAGGCGAGGCGCTGAAAGTGGTCATTATCAGTGTGACGGAGGGAGACGACAAGCCGCTGAAGTATCCGACCATCTTCCATGAGGCTGATATCTGCATTCTCAACAAGATCGATCTTCTGCCTTATGTGGAGTTTGATGCGGCCAAATGCCGTGAAAATGCCATGCGGGTCAACCACCATCTGGAATGGTTTGAACTTTCGGCCAAAACTGGAGAGGGGCTTGCTGCATGGCAGGAGTGGCTCGAAGCTACAATGGCACAGCACTGAGCAGCCCTGATAACAGCGCTGAAACGCGGAGGCGTTTGCGTGTTCACGGTATCGTGCAGGGCGTCGGCTTCCGCCCCTTTGTTTACCGACTTGCTGTCAGTTGTGGCCTCAAGGGGTTTATCCGCAATACTGCCTCCGGCGTTCTGATTGAGGTGCAGGGTGCACCCGCTCTCCTCGAAGCGTTCTTGCGGCGCCTGCCAGCCGAACGCCCTCCGCTTGCCGCCATAGAGTCAATTGAGGAGAGCGTCATCGCCTCGGTTGCGGAAGAGGCCTTTTTGATCGCAGATTCGACTTCCGGTGCCGGGGTTGAGACACTCATTCCGCCCGATATTGCCCTTTGCAGCGATTGCCGCCGGGAGATGCTCGACCCCGAAAACCGCCGCTTTCGTTACCCCTTCATCAACTGTACCAATTGCGGCCCGCGCTACACCATTGTGGGGCGTCTCCCTTATGACCGTCCTTCTACCTCGATGCACAGCTTCACACTATGTAGGGTGTGTGAGCAGGAGTACCGCGATCCGCTCGACCGCCGCTTTCATGCAGAGCCCACTGCCTGCCCGGTGTGCGGGCCTTCTCTTGCCTTGGTGGATGTTTCACGTGCGCCTCTCTCGGGTGAGGCTGCCGCTGCCGCTCTGGTGCTTCTTAGAAAAGGGCTGATTGTTGCCCTGAAAGGGGTCGGAGGCTTTCATCTTGCCGTGGACGCTCGAAATGAGGCTGCGGTTCGACGCCTGCGGGAGAGAAAAGGACGTGAAGCCAAGCCTTTTGCTGTCATGATGCGCAATGTGGAGCTGGTGCAAAGCTGTTGCGAGGTGAATGAGGGTGAGCTGGCCGCCTTGAACTCGGCCCAGGCACCCATTGTGCTCCTGAAAAAGAGAGCGTGTGCCGCCCTTGCACCATCCATAGCGCCGGGCAATGAGCGGCTTGGCGTCATGTTGCCCTATACCCCCTTGCACACCCTGCTTTTCGATGGCGACCTTGATATCCTGGTGATGACCAGTGCCAATTTCAGCGAGGAGCCGATTGCGAGCGAGAATGAGGAGGCGCTCTTGCGGCTCAAGGACATTGCTGATGCTTTTCTCGTGCATGACCGTCCCATCTGGCTCAAATGCGACGATTCAGTCACCATCCACCTTGCAGGAGCGTTGCGCCAGATCAGGCGGAGCAGGGGATATGTCCCCGCACCGATTTACCTGCGCGAAGGGGGCGCCATAGTACTTGGTATTGGAGGTGAACTGAAAAATACAATCACCCTCCTGAAAGGCACCCATGCGCTGATGAGCCAGCATATCGGCGACATGAAAAACTTTGAGGCATACCGCCATTTTGAGCAGGTTGTCGCCCATTTGCAGCACCTTTTTCAGGCCACACCCGAGCTTCTGGTGCACGACCTCCATCCCGGTTACATGACCACGCAGTGGGCGCTGAAGCAGGGCTTCCCGTTGCTTGGCGTCCAGCACCATCATGCCCATCTTGCGGCCTGCCTGGCTGAAAACAGGGAGGAGGGGCCAGCCATTGGCCTTATCCTTGATGGCACGGGTTACGGAACCGACGGGACAATCTGGGGCGGAGAGCTGCTCATTGGCAACGCTGCCGGTGTGGAACGCTTCGCCTCGCTTGAGCCGATGCCATTGCCGGGAGGAGAGGCGGCGGTTACCCAGCCCTGGCGGGCGGCACTCGGCTATCTTCATCGAAGTTGTCCCGATCTGCCTGAGCTGCCCTTCATGAAAGAGCGGCAGATTGCACCGGTACTTGAATTACTCGAAAAGAGGGTCAACGTTGTTGAAACCTCCAGTTGCGGCAGGCTCTTCGACGCCGTTGCTGCCCTCTGTAACCTTAGGGGCGAAATCACCTTCGAGGGAGAGGCGGCCATCGCGCTCATGCACGCTGCTGGGGGGGCGGTTGGCACTAAAGAGTTCCGCTATGCTTTGCAGTATGAAAAAGCACAAGATTTTACGCCGATGCAACCATCAGGAGGCACCGCGAGCACAACCGATGCATCAGGAGTTGCTGGGCCTGTGCACGCAGCAGGTTTACCTATTGGCACAAACGACGCAGCAGAAGTTGGTGTGGCGCATACACACACTGCAGGAGTAACCACCGGCAAAAAGGCCCTCCATGAGGCAAAAGGCCGATGGACGCTGCTGCTTTCACCACTGATTCAGGATGTAGCCACTGCCCTGCAGGAGGGAATGAGCACGAGTGAAATCAGCCAGAGGTTCCACCGCACCCTTGTTACAAGCTTTTACGAGTTAATCGAAAAAGCATCCCAAGCGACCGGCCTGAAAACCGTAGCGCTCAGCGGCGGAGTGTTCCAGAACGAACTCCTCTTTGAAACCCTCGTCAGTGAACTGCAAGCCGCAGGCTACAAGGTACTGACCCACGCCCTTGTGCCCTCCGGCGACGGTGGGCTCTCCCTCGGCCAGGCCGTCATCGGCCGGGAGTACCTCAAAGGCAACTATCGTGGAGTGCAATGATATACGCCTTGTAACCCCTATATTCAACTATCTTTCGAAAAAAAACACCAAGCCCAATGTGCCTCGCCATTCCCGGAAAACTCGTTGAACTCTCCAATGAAAACGGCCTCAAAATGGGCATTGTTGATGTGAACGGTTCAAAAACAAGGGCCTGCCTCGAATATGTGCCCGACATTCAGCTTGGGCAGTATACCATCGTCCATGCAGGCTTCGCCCTGAAAATCATTGACGAAGAGGATGCAGCAGAAAGCCTGAAACTCTGGCAGGAGCTTATCGAAAGCGGAGCATTTGAGCCAGATGAGCCTGATCGGGAGCCCCCGACCTTCGAATCGCTGTGAATCAGAGCCACATGAAATATATCGACGAATACCGCGACCCCGAGCTTGCCCGGAAGCTGCTTGAAGAGATCCGCCGAACAGCCACCCGTCACTGGACCATTATGGAGATCTGCGGTGGACAGACCCATTCGATTATGCGCAACGGCATTGACCAACTGCTGCCAGATACCATAGAGCTGGTGCATGGCCCCGGCTGCCCGGTCTGCGTCACGCCGCTTGAATCCATTGAGCGGGCGCTCCTTATTGCGGCAAGAAAAGAGGTGATCTTCACCAGTTTCGGCGACATGCTGCGTGTGCCCGGCAGCGCAAAGGATCTCTTCATGGTGCGCAGTGAAGGGGGAGATGTACGCATCCTCTTCTCTCCGCTCGATGCCCTCCAGATTGCCCGCGACAACCCCTCAAAAGAGGTGGTCTTTTTTGCCGTAGGCTTTGAGACGACGGCACCGGCCAATGCGATGGCGGTCTGGCAGGCGGCACGCGAGGGAATCAAAAACTTCAGCGTTCTCGTCAGTCAGGTGATGGTGCCGCCAGCCATGCGTGCCATTCTCTCCTCGCCCGCCAACCGGGTTCAGGGTTTCCTTGCGGCGGGCCACGTTTGCGCCATTATGGGCTATGAGGAGTATGAGCCGATAGCCCGTGAGTTTCATGTGCCGATTGTGCCGACCGGTTTTGAGCCGGTTGACCTGCTTGCAGGAATTCTCAAAACCGTTGAGCTGCTTGAAGAGGGGCTCGCCGAGGTGGTGAACCGCTATGGGCGAGTGGTGAGCCGTGAAGGGAACCCTGTGGCGCAGCATATTATCAGCCAGGTTTTTGAAGTCACCGACCGTCAGTGGCGTGGAATCGGCCTCATCCCCGGAAGCGGACTTGCTCTGAGGGAGGCGTACGCCGACTATGACGCCGAAAAAAAGTTTGATGTTTCGCATATCTGCGCCTCCGAATCACCGCTTTGCATGAGTGGCAGTGTGCTGCAGGGGGTTCTGAAGCCAGACGGTTGCCCGGCATTTGCGCGGGAGTGCACCCCGGAGCACCCACTTGGCGCCACCATGGTCTCCTCCGAAGGGGCCTGTGCCGCCTATTACAACTATCACCGAAATTTTGCCTTATGACCGTTCTCCCTCTCTGCCCGACACCAATCATGCAGCACGAAACTGTTCAACTGGCCCATGGTGCCGGAGGACGCCTCTCCCAGGCACTCATGCAGCGGGTTTTCATGCCGCATATCCACAACACCTATCTTGACTTGCTTGACGATCAGGCAAAGCTTGAGCTGCCTCCCGGTATGGTGGCCTTTACCACCGACAGCTATGTAGTGAGTCCGATTTTTTTTCCCGGCGGCACCATCGGCGAGTTGGCGGTCAACGGTACGGTCAACGATCTGGCTGTTGGTGGGGCGCGGCCCCTCTATCTCAGCGCAGGCTTCATCATCGAAGAGGGATTTTCGCTCGCTGATCTTGAAACCATTGTCATCAGCATGGCCGAGGCCGCACGGAAAGCGGGGGTAATGATTGTCACCGGCGACACCAAGGTGGTCGGCAAAGGGCAGTGCGACAAGCTCTTCATCAACACCTCGGGGATTGGCGTTATCAGGGAGGGGGTCAACCTCTCCTGCCGTAACCTGGCAGCGGGAGACAGCATCATTCTTTCAGGCACCGTGGGCGATCACGGCATGGCCATCATGACCTCGCGTGAAGGGCTCTCCTTCCAGTCACGCATCACGAGTGACTGCGCAGCGCTCAGTGGCATGATTGCCGCCATGCTCGACGTTGCGCCCGCAATCCATGCCATGCGCGATCCCACAAGGGGAGGGGTTGCCGCCACCCTGAATGAGCTTGCCGTATCCTCCGGTGTTGGAATTGCCATCAATGAAACAACCATTCCCGTAAAAGCAGAGGTGCGGGGCGCCTGCGAACTGCTTGGCATCGACCCTCTCCACGTCGCCAACGAAGGCAAACTCGTTGTAGCCGTTGCCGCCGCCGATGCAGCGCAGGTTCTTGAGGTGATGCGCTCCTTTGCAGAAGGCCGCGATGCCGTCATCATCGGATCAGTGGTCAACCTTCACCCCGGCATGGTGGTGATGCGCACCGCCTTTGGCAGCCAGCGCATTATTGACCTTCCCCTTGGTGAACAATTGCCGAGGATTTGCTGAAGGGGGGCGATAAGTAACACAGAGTATCTGAATTTTAAGATGTTCAATTATCCCTTATAAGGCATTCCATATTGTAGAAACAATTTGCTGAAGTGAAGAGTATACGCTACATTTTAAAAGAAAAAGTGCGTGAATGTAGTATATACGATACAGTGATGAGCGATATTCAGGAAATTGGCAAGTTGCTTCACCGTCGAAGGAAAACGTTAGGATTGTCACAGCAGCAGGTCGCTGGCACCAATGGAATGAGCCGCGTAACGCTAAGCCGTTTTGAAAATGGCAAACTGCCGGAAATTGGTATAAGAAAGGTTATGGCCATCTGTGCAACACTTGGGCTTGAGCTCACCGTAAAAGATGCTTCACAGCGTCCAACCTTGCAGGAGTTGATAACTGAACGGGAGATTTAGCATGTTGGATGTATGGGTTACTCCTCATGTGGTCGGCTCACTCGATCGCCACTCACGTGAAGCTGGTGCTTCTACCTTCGCTTATCGTTCAGCAATTCAGCTTGGTGAGGATGTTTCTCTGACGATGCCGTGGTCACTGGAAAGTTATCGGTACCAGAACGGGTTACATCCCGTCTTTCAAATGAATCTGCCCGAAGGCAGGCTGAGGGAGTCGATCGAGCTCTCATTCCGAAAGCGTGTCAAGGGTTTTGATGCACTCTCCTTGCTGGAGGTTGTCGGGCGTTCGCAGATTGGCAGGTTGCGTTTTGCCGACGATCCCGGTGTGATTGATCAGGTTCCTTTGCAAAGTGTTTCGGAACTGATAGCCTATGATGGGTCGGAAGAGTTGTTGATCGATCTCCTGGAGCGTTTTTCTACGGTTTCAGGTGTCTCTGGAGTGCAACCCAAGGTACTGATCAGGGACGGTGTACATGGAGAGGGGGAAGCTTTTGCTCAGTCCCGTGTTACGGTGAAAGGAGCTACTCATATCGTCAAGGGTTGGAACCGCAATGAATATCCCCATTTGGCCGCTAACGAGTTTTTCTGCATGACTGCTGCCCGTCGAAGCGGGCTGGAAGTGCCGGAGTTTACTCTTTCGGAAAACAACCAACTCCTGGTGGTCAAGAGGTTTGACCGGACAGAAGAGGGAGAGTATCTTGGGTTTGAAGATTTCTGTTCCCTGAATGGTATCGGCACGGCAGAGAAGTATGACGGGAGCTATGAAAAGCTGGCTAAACGGATTCGCCAGTTTGTCTCTCCTGAACTTCATGCCTCTGCCCTGGAAGTTTACTTCCGTTCACTCACACTCTCTTGTATCGTAAGGAACGGCGATGCCCATCTCAAAAATTTCGGTGTACTCTACACGGCATCAAACAAACCGGTGCGCCTTGCACCTGCTTTCGATATCGTTTCAACAACAGCATATATCAAAAAGGACACTCTGGCGCTTACTCTGGATGGCAGCAAGCGCTTTCCCGCAGCAAAGAAACTCATTGCCTTCGCAAAAATGCACTGTAATCTCCAACCAGCAAAAGCAAAACTCATTATCGAAGAGGTTGCCGATGCCGTTGCTGAAACCGTTGCAGGTTTGCGCCAGCATACGCTCGATTTTGCGGACTTTAAGTCTGTTGGTGAGGCCATGCTCAGTGAGTGGAATGAGGGGCTGACGGCTATCGGGCAAAATAGTTGACGGCTCCGATATGGATGCGGAAGTGGCTTTAAGTTTATGACTACCTTATGGAAAATACCTATAAATTTCTTTTCTGTGCAGAATACGATATATGATTATTCCGTCTTCTCTTTTTTCATATCCCAATCTGTATTCTCCGAAGCGGATTCTGAAAAAGTCACCCTTTTTCTTTTCTCCTTTTAACTTCTTAATGTTATGAGAGCTTTCTGAAATCGAAGGGCTGGCATAAAGTTCTTCAAGAAAAAGTTTTACCTGACTCTTTTGCGGTTCGCTGACTTTCTGAATATCTTTTATAAATGTTTTTTTGAGGATAATTTTCATAATTGCTTAATCAGTTCTCTTACCTCCTCATATTCCACAGTTTCTTCATCCTGAACTTCTTCCATAGCTTTCAGCAATCCGTCATCAAGAAGAAGTTCTTCAATTTTCTGATATATCTGATAATCAAGAATAACACTTTTTATCTTTCCTGACTCGTCAGTTATATATGATTTCGCAATATTCATTTTACATTATCCTTATGTCAAAAATTCGGCTACGAGCGTAACAAGTCATTGTCACTGCAAAAATAGTTACTACTTTCCTGAATTGAGCGATTCATCCGCAATTGGTTCAGGCTTTACAGGCTTTAAATGTTTATTTTTCGAATCGTTATAGATTGTGTGATGTGCTATGGTGCTCTTAACCCATTGGGTTTGGCTATTTTGAAATGGGAACTCGACGTATATTTTCATAATAATGCTTTAGAAATATTAAGTAAAGCGCTTTTTCATTACTAATCGCTCAATTCAGGATTTTCATTTCCTATCGGACTGTTACGTTCACAGCTATTCCATAAACATCAGAATATGTTAAATCCTTTTAAAAACAAAAGCAGAAGCAGATTTTATTTTCCCCTCTTGTTACAAAAGCGATCCGCAACCTCTTTTAAAATATTAGTTTGAAGGTGCCAATCAAACCTCAGAGCTATGAGGTCACAGTTCAAAACATTCACCATCTACAGCAACGCTAAGGAACCTTCCAGATATCCTGATTAAATTATGATGATTTCGGCATGATTTCAAACTCTGACTTCGAGCGGTAAAAGCAGACATCGAATTCTATAAAAAAATTTGTTTGCCCGAGAATCAGCGGCACATCACTTTTAACCCATGCAAAAACCAGACGTACAGGTTGAAAATCTCCTATTTTTGCTATGGCACTCAACGGTATTGCTGGCAAATTCCCCAAGTTGCCTGACAGCCGGATGTTTGCTTTTTGATCATCCCAGATTTCTCCAAGCTGAAGACCTGCCTCATACGGAAGCACGTTGACCGTTGCGCCGCTGTCAACCAGGCCGACAACCTCAACCTGCTGATTGTTACAAAAGAGAGAAAACGTCAGACGGGGAAGACTGTCATATTCATTTTGCGACGGATTGCTGACAGAGTATCTGAATTTCAAAATGTTTGACTATTCGTATTCGTTATTTCGAGTTTATTCATCAATATCTCTGCCACTCCGAACGTATTGTACGGTGTTGGCATATCGTAAATTTTGCCCTGTTCAAGCGGAAAAATATTTCCCTCCGCATCAAGCTGTTCCGCTATAATCCGAATCAGTCTGAGTTTGTCAACTATCCGTAACTGCTGAACAAACGGAAGAATATCTGTCAAAGTCATAATTTCATTTCTCTGCTGTTCACTAAAGATGCTGTTTCGAAATGCGTCTTACTAATCGTCTTATCTCATTTATTTAAAATCAAATATAAGAAAACCTCGCTGTTTCTACTCCCTTGGCTTGTACAGATCCGCAATAAACTAAAAATAAAGATAGCAAAAGATCCTTAAACAATTATTCAACAATAATACTTCGTGCTTCATTTCACCTCCTCACTCCCCCAAAATCACCGTTTGCATCAGCATTTGGTTATTGCTGTAAAACGGCACATCCGTTGCTCCGAGCACTGAAGGCGGCAGATCCTGCAACTCGTTGAGGTTGCTCATGGGTACCAGCACGAGTCGAGCACCGTTTTCGGAGAGCATGGATACCTTGTCGGTGAAATTCCGTGCCAAAACAGGCAACTTGTGTTAATCAATTTCTCTCTTGAAAACTGGGCCTCCTTCATGGAGCCAGTCTCCTTCTCCATGATTGCCAGCCGCGAACGGCAGCATGGCGAGCGCGTTCCAAAGGTAGCAAAATACTCAACACGGATACTGCCGATTGCAGCCATTTATGGCGGCAATGCCTCAGGAAAGACAAACTTATTCAAGGCGCTGAGTTTTGCCAAAAATCTGGTGGTCAGGGGAACGCTGCCCGATGCCCTCATTCCCGTCGAGACCTTCCGCCTCGATACGCAATGCACGTCCAAGCCTTCCAGTTTTTCATTCGAATCAAAAAAGAGAGCCTGAAAAGTTCAGACGAAGCGTGGTTGATTGCCGACCGTGACCAGTGGGATGAAAATCAACTCAATCAGCTTTATGCCTGGTCAACCATTCAGAAAAACTTTGGTTTTGCATTGAGTAACCCAAAGTTTGAATACTGGCTTCTGCTTCATTTTGAAGATGCTTCAGGAATTGCTACATCCCGCGAGTGTTCATAGCGTTTAAAGCGATATCTGCCCGAATATGACAAAGGAATAGACGCCTGCAAGATTACTGTCGAAATGATAATCCGCAGAGCAGAACAGCGGGATAATAACCAGCACGACACTTGGCCAAAAGAGACCGGCACCACCGTTTACCGATTGGTCAGGAATATTCTTCACACATCATGAGTAAGCGTTCAACAACAAGTTGTTCCTTGATGTTGAGTCAGTTAAGCCTTATACTTTAACGTTCTGCCTTGTTTCATTTCGGTATCAATTCTTGTGGGGCGCTTAGTCAGAATTCTTGTGAACTTATTTTGTAGCCGGAGAAGACATTTGAGGGGGTGCCTGTTTGTCAAGGGTATTTTTTTTTGGAAAAAAACGCTGAAGCCTACCGTGGCAATGACCCCAACCAACGCGCAAATGATTCCTCCTATAATTGCGTTGGTAATTGAGATTCTTACCTGCAATTTCTTCTCTTTTTTCCCGTCCTGATTTTTCCTCTCTTTGTACTCTTCAAGAGCTGGCCCAGCAGAAAGAAGCTTTTTGTGAAAGCTTTTCAGTATATCAACATCCTTAACAATATCAGGGACTTTGCCTGCATATAAAGAGATGCGAGAGCTTCTAATTGAGCAATCTCCTCTTTTGAAAATCCATTCTCATTTTCTTTGCCTGGCGCAATTCCCATTATCTTTTCATCTCTAATAAGGAAGTTTCATGTTTTTTATGCGGTATATACGCTCCTCATATTCTTTGGCAGTATAGTACCGCCCAGTATTGAGACTGACAGAACCTCTGTTGCTGTCGGAGTAAAGCCCGGTTTTCGCTCGATCAACAT
>CAIQGA010000095.1 GCA_903871235.1 uncultured Chlorobiaceae bacterium | reverse complement strand
GCTTTTGAGGCTACGGCGTTATTTGCTTTAGGCATCGTTGTGTCGAGTTAATGTTAATAATTTAGCCCTGAATCATCCGCTTGATCTGCTTGGCCTTCAATCCCAAAAGCAGTGCGCTCTGGTGGAGGCGGCGTGAGCGCTTTCTGTTCTTTTTCTCAAGGTTGTGTGAGCCATTCATGCGTTCACGCTTGATTTTTCCAGATGATGTCGTCTTAAACCGTTTGCATGCTCCACGGTGGGATTTCATTTTAGGCATGATACGTTCGTCCTTTATTTATTGATATAAAATTGCTCGAATGTCTTGCTGATTACTCTTCTGTCAGATCCTCGGGAGCCAGGGGCGCAAGTGGCGCGGCCGGTGGCTGGTTGGTTTTTGCCCGGATGCGGTCGTAGGCATCAATTTTCTTTTTGTCGGGCTCGAAATAGACGAAGAGCTTTTTGCCTTCGAATTTCGGGTCGCCGTCACGGGTGCTTACAACGCTGAGGCGCTCGGTCAAGCGTTCTGCAAGTTCAAGCCCCTTGTCTTTGTAGATGATGGAGCGTCCCAGAAAGACGATGGTGGCCCTGACGCGGTTGCCTTTGCGCAGGAACTCTTCAAGGTGTGCGCTCTTGAAGTCGAAATCGTGCTTGTCGGTATTCGGATGAAAGCGCAGCTCCTTGAGGGTGGTGGTCTTCTGCTTTTTCTTGAGATCCTTGTCCCGTTTGTCCATCTTGTAAAGCAACCTGCCGAGGTTGTCGAACTTGCAAACCGGAGGTTCGGCGTTCGGCTGTACCTCAATCAGATCCTGATTGCGCTCTTCTGCTACCCGCTTGGCGTCGATGGTCTTCATCACCTCCTGTGTTCCGTCCGGAAAAATAATGCGGACTTCCGGAACACGGATCTGCTCATTGACCCGATAGGTGAGTTTCGGCTTTTGAGTCGTAACCTTTTGTTTCTTCATGCGTTCAGGTTTGTTTTAGATAGTCAGGATTTTCCGGTGATCTCTGTCTTGAGTTTTTCGATCAATCCGCTTACGCTGAATCGCCCTTCATCACCGATGCGATGACGGCGCAGCGATACTTCGCCGCTCTCCTGCTCTTTTTGTCCGATAACAATCATGCAGGGGATTTTGCTCACTTCGGCGTCGCGGATTTTTTTGCCGATTTTTTCACTTCTGGTGTCAAGTTCGGCGCGGATTCCTGCTGTGAGGAGCGCCTGATATACGCTTTTTGCATAGTCGTGCACATCTTCGGCAATCGGGAGCACCACGGCCTGAACGGGAGCGAGCCAAAGCGGGAAGTTCCCGGCGGTGTGCTCGATGAGGACGCCGATAAAGCGCTCCATGGAGCCAAAAGGTGCACGGTGAATGACAACGGGGCGGTGTTTCTGTCCATCGCTGCCGGTGTAGGTGAGGTCGAACCGTTCCGGCATCACATAGTCAACCTGGACGGTGCCGAGCTGCCACTTGCGGCCAAGGGCGTCACGCACAATGAAATCAATTTTCGGGCCGTAGAAGCTCGCTTCACCGACACCGATAAAGTAGTCGATGCCTACGCGGTCAGCCGCCTCCTTGACATCTTTCTCCGCCTGTTCCCACACTTCGGCGGTGCCACCATACTTCGCCCGGTTTTCGGGGTCGTGCATGGAGAGGCGGGTCTGCACCTCGGTAAAGCCAAGGGTTGCAAACACAAACTGTGTCAGGCCGATGGCGTCGCAAATTTCGTCAACCAGTTGGTCGGGGCGGCAGTAGATGTGCGAGTCGTCCTGCGTAAAGCCTCGTGCACGTACAAGACCGTTGAGTTCGCCTGACTGCTCGTGGCGGTAGACCGTGCCGAACTCCGTAAGGCGGATGGGCAGGTCACGGTAGCTCCGCATCTTTGAGCTGTAGATGAGGTGGTGGTGCGGGCAGTTCATCGGTTTGAGAAGATACTGCTCCTGCTTGCCCTCTTCATCGTGATAGGTCAGCGGCGGAAACTGTGAGTCGCTGTAGTAGGGATAGTGGCCCGACCGCTTGTAGAGTTCAATATTGCCGATATGCGGCGTATAGACGGGCAGATAGCCGCGCTTGCGCTGCTCCTCTTTGAGGAAAGATTCGAGTTCATTGCGGATGATGGCCCCTTTGGGCAGCCAGATCGGCAGACCGCTTCCCACTTCGGGCGAAAGCATAAAGAGCTCCAGCTCTGCGCCGAGTTTGCGGTGATCGCGTCGTTTGGCCTCTTCCAGCCTTGCAACATGCTCTTTGAGCAGCTTCTCCGAGGGGAAGGTGATGCCGTAGATACGCTGCATCTGTTCCCGTGCCGAATCTCCACGCCAGTAAGAGGAGGAGATGTTGGTAAGGAGAACGGCCTTCACTTTTGAGGTCGAGGGAATATGCGGCCCGATGCAGAGATCGGTGAAGCCATCCTGATGGTAGAGCGAAACACTCTCGACCTCTTTCAGGGTATCTTCAAGAATTTCAACCTTGTAGGAGTCGCTGCGGACAGTTTTGAAAAATTCTATGGCGTCGATGCGGCTCATCTCTTCGCGCCGTATTGCGATATCGCGCTTGCCGATCTCAAGCATTCGCTCTTCAATCTTGCGGAGATCCTCTTCGCGGAAGCGGTGGGTGGAGGCGACATCGTAGTAAAAGCCCTGCTCGATGGAGGGGCCTGCGCCGAATTTGCTTCCAAGGAAAAGCTCCTCAATAGCCTGCGCCATGAGGTGGCTTGAGCTGTGCCAGAAAATATCGGGCCCGGAAGGGGAGCTGAAGGTGATGATCTCTATTGCGGCATCCGCCGTAAGGGGTGTTGAGAGGTCAATTGTAACGCCGTCAACTTTGAGCGCCAGGGCATCCTGGGCCAGTTTGCGTCCGATGGAGAGCGCAACGTCGTTGCCGGTTGTGCCAGCGGGAAACGTTTTCACACTCCCGTCCGGAAGGGTAAGGGCTATTACAGCCAGTATATCCTGATTGTCAGACATTATTCTGTTTCTGTCGTTTCATTCCTGTGCCAAGGGAGTTTTCCCTTGCCGGAAAATACCAATGCAGCCTCTTTCTGTTAGTACTGTCGGGCCGGGGGGGCTACGCAGTATAAAACTGTTTTCCCCGGTTCCGTAATGTGGACTTCAACGATACGCATAAAATCAAAATAATCCAAATCAGGTGACCATTCTGAGCAGCTCCGGGGTGACGCTCTCCTTGCCCTGGCGGAGGGTGAGCAGCTCCGCTTTTCGTTTGAGTTCCCGTCCGTAGGAGATCTGGCTGATGAAGGGCGCTTTTTTGACCATCTCGTTCAACAGGGCATTGGCTTCGCTGCTCCAGGCAACCTTCTGTGCAGGTTCTTCAACGGCGGTGCGGCGGTTGAGCGGCAGAAAGTTGAAGAGCATGTCGTAGAGGGCGTTGACAATCTCCTGCAACAGATAGACCGCTCCGCTGTGGCCCATGAAGGGGGTGCCGAGTGCCCGGCGCACAATGGGGCCGGGAAAGCCTGCCGGGATGAAGCGGGTTTTGGCATCAAGTTCGGCCAGATAGATTTTATCGACAATCCGGCCAAAGAGGAATTGCGGCTGTTTCTGCTGAATCTCATCGCGCACGAGGGTGTTGTCGGCCTCAGCGCTGTTGTGGCTGAAGAGGCACTGCATCCCCATTTCGCCCGCAAGAAAGGTTTCGAGCCCGAGGGCGTAGGTTTTTGCTGCCGTGACGCCGAAGCGGATGGTGGGGAACCACTCTGCCTGCGGCCCGCGCCAGAGATCCCATATCGGCTTCAGGGTGGTGCGTTTCTCCTGCTGCAGGAAGGCCTCGGCCTCCTCTTCTTTCTTCAGCAGGCGGCCAAGGTCGTGAATGAAGTGCTCGGTTTCGCCCATGCCGAAGGGGGCGTGAAGCACCGGGCGACCCAGTTTTTCCGCCAGTGCATGGCCGAATTCGTGGTACATCACTACCAAAACGTCGGAGTTTTTCAGCTCCGCAATGTCGTGCAGGGAGCTTTCGAAAGGGTAGACGTGCAGCAGCTCTCCTCCTACTCCAGCAATGAGCCGCTTGATTTCGGCCAGATCGGAGGGGCTGTTGAAGCAGCCGTAGGTGGGGCCAATGATGGAGACGGTACCCGCTTTTACGGAGGCGGGGTCGCTATGGCTAAAGGTATCGTTGAGCCAGACGAGGGCGCGGTCGCGTCCCTGCCACTCATTTTCACCAAGAGAGTTTGAGGGGAAAAAGCGGACGTCGGGGTATTTCATGGTGAGCATCCGTTCGTGGTCGCTGCCGATCATCTCGCTCTCAGCGCTTGAGACCAGAATGAGTTGCCGTCCCGGTGCCTGAAGCTTTTCGATGGTCTCCCTCACAATCTCCGAACTGCCCGAGGAGGCGATCTCCTTTTCGGTCAGGCTGGTCGGGGTAAAGTTTTCGAGGTAGGGTATGGCATCGGTATAGTCGATGACGGCCACCCCCACCAGGTTGTAGCAGCCGACAGGAGCATCGGCAATGACGTGGACATCGCGGAGTGCACAGAAGGTGTTGACGGCTGCCCAATAGGCACTTGCGGTCGATTCGTCCCGAATTGTTTTTCCCATGTGTTGCGATAGACGTTTGTGTTGTAATGTATTTCTTTTCAGCGTGCGTGCCCCTGCAGCGATACAGGGAGCACTCCCCGGGGCTGAAGTACTCCTTTCACGGCCTCCACGGCCATCTCTTCACTGATATCGCTTGAGGAGTAGGTGCAGAGTCCGGTGGTAATCTCCGGAAAAGAGTTGATGATGTATGGGGTGCCGAGTGCAACAAAGATCAGTGGTCTCTCTTTTGGCACCATCCCGGCGAGTGAGTGGATGAACTGCTGCTGCATGTTGGTAAGTTTCAGTGTGCCCGATCCGGAGAGCGCCTTGACGTAGGAGGTGACAAGAACGGCCGATGCCTTTGTTGCGAGGTCGGTTGCCTGCGCGTAGCCAAGAGAGTCGGTAGCGGGGTCGATTCTTATATGGGTTGCCCTGTAGGTGCGGTTGAGCTTTTCAATATACCCCTTGCCGGTTTCCGGATTGGCTTTATCCTGCAGGATGATATTGAGAATGTTGCCTGATGCGGCATCACTCTTCAGGGGGAAGTTGTGGTTGGTGTCGCTTACCAGCGTAACAGCGCGTGAAGCAATGGTTTTTGCAAGGGTGCGGTGCAATTCAGGGCTGATCTCTCCCTCGATCCGGTTGAGATTGACAATCCTTCGGTTTTTGATTCCAAGCCACTCTTTTACCTGAAGGATGCGGCGTACCGAAGCGTTGATCTGTTCCAGCGGAATAAGCCCCTCTTCGACCGCTTTGACAATGGAGCTGTGTGCAAGTTCGGGATCGGGTGAAAAGAGCAGCAGGTCGTTACCGGCCTGGACCGCTTTGACCGACACTTCCGGGACGTTCTGACCGTCGTAGAGTGCTTTCATGTTCAGGGCATCGGTAATGATCAGCCCTGTGAAGCCAAGCTCCCGGCGGAGCAGGTCGGTGACGATGAGCTTTGAAATAGAGGCAGGCTCCATGGTGCCGGTCAGTTTTGGTACGGCAATGTGTCCAACCATGACGCTGATAACGCCCTGCTCTATGGCCGCCCTGAAGGGTTTCAGCTCGTAGGCATCGAGTTGCTGGCGGTCAAGCTGGAGTACGGGGAGCGAAACGTGGCTGTCGATAACCACATCTCCATGGCCTGGAAAGTGCTTTGCCGTCGCAACCATCCCGTTCGACTGGAGCCCTTTGATGATGGCGTTCGACATGCTGATGGTCAGCGGGACGTTGTCGCCGAATGAGCGGGTGTTGATGATGGGGTTAAGCGGGTTGATGTTGAGGTCAACCGTCGGGGCATAGTTCTGGTGGATTCCAAGAAGTTGCCCCTCTGCGGCTATCGCTTTGGCCATCTCCTCGGCAAGTCGGGGATCGCCAGTTGCAGCCACGGCCATGTTGGGCGGAAATTCGGTTGCTCCGCTCAGACGCATGGCCACCCCCCGCTCCATATCAGAACTCATCAAGAGGGGACGCGGAGCAATCGACTGAAAGTGGTTGGCGAGCATGGCGGCGCTGAAGGCATCGCCCTTGAGGAACATGATGCCCCCGATTTTGCCCTCCTGCACCAGACGGCTCAAAAGCTGGTACTCTTTCTCTTCACTGCCGTTATAATGGGCTTCAATTTGCGCAATAAGCATTTCGCCAACCTTTTCGGAGAGCGTCATCCCCTTCAAAGCCTCCTCAATACGGGAGTCTTTACGGCTGAAAATCTGCTGGGCGCACCACTTCTCCTTGCCGGGTTTTGATTTTGCGAACCCTGTTTCTCCTGCGCTCATGAACAGCAGGAGAAGAGTAAGGGAAAAGAGAGGGAATAGAGATCGTTTATTCATGCATTGGCCTTGGAAGGTTGTTTTCAGAGTGAGCAGCAGACGTTCAACTTCCTTGAGGCCATCGCGTCATCAAGTCGTTTGACTGGTGTTGTTATCGGGGCTGAGAGTACCAATGCAGGATTGGTTTCCACTTCATCGGCAATGGCGAGCAGTGCCTGGGCAAAAAGGTCGAGCGTCTCTTTCGATTCGGTCTCGGTCGGCTCAACCATCAGCGCTTCGCTCACGATGAGCGGGAAGTAGATGGTCGGGGCATGAAAGCCGTAGTCGAGCAGCCGTTTTGCAATATCAAGCGTTTTGACGCCGTGCGCCTTTTTTTGCCGATCTCCCGAGAGGCAAAACTCGTGCAACACCGTTTTCGGGTAGGGGAGGTCGTAGCGCTCAAGCAGCAGGCTCAGCAGATAGTTGGCATTGATGATGGCATTTTCCGAAACCCGGCGCAACCCGTTTGGGCCGAGCATCCTTATATAGGTATAGGCCCTGACCAGCACGGCAAAGTTTCCGTAGAAATTCATCATCCTTCCAATACTTTCCGGGCGGTCGCAGGAGAGCTTGTAGGTGATACCCTCTTTAACGATAACCGGTACCGGCAAAAAGGGGAGCAGTTTTTCGCTGACGCCGACCGGGCCGCTGCCGGGGCCGCCGCCACCGTGGGGAGTGGCAAAGGTTTTGTGCAGGTTGTAATGCACCACATCAAAGCCCATATCGCCGGGACGGGCGATGCCGAGCAGGGCATTCATGTTGGCGCCGTCCATGTAGAGCAGGCTGCCGTTGTCGTGCACCATTTTTGAGATGGCGAGGATTTCCTTTTCAAAAAGGCCGATGGTGTTGGGGTTGGTCAGCATCAGTGCGGCCACATCACCGTCCAGCTTGCTGCGAAGGTCGTCAAGGTCGGTGCGTCCGTCGGCATTGCCTTTGACGGAGATAATTTCGTACCCGGCCAGAGCGGCTGAGGCAGGGTTGGTGCCGTGGGCCGAATCAACCACAAGGAGCTTGTGGCGTTTTGAGCCAATCGACTCATGGTACTTTTTGATAAGCAGAATACCGGTCAACTCTCCGTGGGCACCAGCCGCAGGTTGCAGCGTGACAGCGGCCATTCCTGCAATTTCGCGCAGCATTTCAGCCAGTTCATACATAAGCTGGAGTGCCCCCTGGGTCGTTGCGCCAGGCTGAAGGGGATGAAGGGCGCTGAAGCCCGGAAGGTCACAGGTATAATCATTGATTTTGGGGTTGTACTTCATCGTACAACTACCCAGCGGGTACATGTTTTTATCGACGTGGTAGTTCAGGTTGGAGAGCCGCACAAAGTGACGCACAACCTCGCTTTCGGAAACCTCGGGAAGTTCGGCAGGCGTGCTGCGCAAAAATTTAGCAGGAAGAATGCTCTCCAGCGGAAGTTCCGGGAACTGGTTTCCCGAGAGGCTGTATCCCTTGCGTCCTTTACGGGAAATGTCAAAAATCAGTTTTTCTCTCATCTTCTTTAATATAAATCCCTGTATCTTGCTGTTTATAAATGCTTTATCCAGTAAAATCGCTTTGGTGTAAACGTTACAAGAACGTTAGAGGTCGGGGAAAGTTCTGTTTACTGCGAAAATATTACAAAAACTCAAGATAAGGAATAAGTATACTATTCTGAATGGTGAATTATTTTTCTGAGTGCTTAACGTCAGGCCATGCAGAGCGGTGATGACAGGTTGTTGACCGGGCAGTTCAGTCGATGACACTGGGTGAGATGCCGGTGCAGGTTCAGGAGTGACCTCTTTTTCGGGTAGAGGTGGTTTGATGGGCTGAACTTGTTTGTTATACTGCAAAAGGACGGTTTTTAGCTTAAGGGCAAGATGTATGCTTAGAGATATAAATTTTCTATACGACTGGAAACAGAAGCAAAACTGGGTATTCAGGAGAAAATCAAATCGGAACATCTTTCGTTGGGCTGAGCTCAGAAAAAATGGGATTTCACCTGCAGCCGTTTCTTGGGGAGGAGATCAACGAGCAAAAACCGGAAGTTTTGAATAGCAATACAATGCAAATAAATAAGTTATGTTATCCGAAGATCAGCTCAAGGTAGTACTGACCGATATGGAGGCCGATACTATTGAACGAACGACATCAGTGAGTGATACCGATAAATTCAGTCAGGCGATCTGTGCTTTTGCCAATGATTTGCCCAATCATCGAAACCCGGGTTATCTTTTGATAGGAGTAACAGACAAAGGAGTTCTTTCCGGGCTGATTGTTACTGATGAACTCCTCAAAAACCTTGGCGGTATTCGTTCTCAAGGCAATGTGTTACCCCAGCCTTACATGACTGTTGCCAGATTTGCACTCTTCGGTGGAGATGTAGCTGTTGTTGAAGTTTACCCCTCTGATCTTCCTCCGGTGCGTTATAAAGGACGAGTGTACATCAGATATGAATGCGGTCATGCACCGGAACTACGACAGCAATTCACCAATTCGCTTTTATGCATTCAGTGATCACATTGAGCATCCAGAGTCCAGGTGGCTTGTATGGTGAAGCTACAGTGGAAAACTTTCCGACCCGTAACAGTTACCGCAATCCTGTTATTGCTGAAGCCATGAAATCGCTCGGTTTTGTGAACAGGTTTGGCTATGGTGTTCAGCGAGCGCAAGCGCTTTTGGCACAAAACGGCAATCCCCCTGCGCAATTTGAGTTCGATGAGCACTCAGTGTTGGTCAAGATATTCAGGAGGCTTCCATGAAAACCATCGCCTTTTTTAACAACAAGGGAGGTGTTGGCACGACCTCACTGGTCTATCATCTGACATGGATGTTTGCCGATCATGGCATCAAAACACTTGTGGTAGATCTTGACCCGCAAGCCAACCTCACGGCCATGTTTCTCGATGAAGATCGACTTGAGCAATTATGGCCAGATGATGAGCATCCTGATACGGTGTATGGATCACTTCGCCCGATTTTACGGGGAACAGGTGATATTGCTCAACCCCATGTAGAAATGATCACCGAGACCCTCGGTCTTATTCCGGGTGACCTTGGCTTATCACGGTTTGAAGACAAACTTTCTGACGCCTGGCTACGATGTCACAACCGCGATGAATCAGCGTTTCGAACCATGACAGCCTTTCATCGACTTGTGCAGCGTGGCGCAGAATGGGGGGCGGAACTGGTTCTGATTGATGTTGGCCCAAATCTCGGGGCCATCAATCGCTCGGCGTTGATTGCTTCCGATCAGGTTTGTTTGCCGCTGGCTCCTGATCTTTTCTCCCTGCAAGGTCTCAAGAATCTTGGACCGACACTTCGAGAGTGGCGTACCCTGTGGGCGGAACTTCTCACCAAAGCCCCTGCCGATTTGCCAATGCCCAGAGGGGCGATGCAGCCTGTCGGTTATATTGTTATGCAACATGGTATGCTCGATACCCGGCCCGTCAAGGCCTATAAACGCTAGATGGATCGAATACCCGCTGTTTACAGGGATGCTGTTCTGCATGAGCTAATTACCTCTTTGCCGCCTGTTGCTCAAGATCCATACTGCCGTTCATTGCTCAAGCATTATCGAAGCTTGATGCCAATGGCAATGGAGGCTCGTAAACCGATTTTTTTCCTGAAATCTGCCGATGGGGCGATTGGAGCCCACATCGAAGCAGTGAGAAGTTGCTACACGGATTTTCAGAATTTGGCAGTTGAAATAGCGGCTGCTGCTGGAATTGCGTTTCAATGAGACGATCACAAGTCACCGCGCAAGTCGGCACCAAGTCCCATAAAACATCAGGAATATTTGCGCAAAAAGCCTCTATTTAGCCGCTCATAACATCAGGATGGATTGATCGTACCAATCCGATTCCATGAAATCCGAGAGCATTGGGCAGTATGAAAAAATGTGTTAATTTGATTGGAAGTGAAAAGTCTGCTTGAAAAAAGGAGATGCAGCTTCGCCCTTATACCTTTCAGCATTTACGTTCAACTTGTTACCCGATAAGTAAATAACCGTACCCCGGAGGAGGAATGATGAAACAGTCAGTCCCAATCTCATTTCAGGATACAGAGATGCGAGATCTTTTGGAGTTAACAGAAATTCCCAATGACCTGACACTCAAGAGTTTTGTCGAAGATAAATCATGTATGCCCGTATTTACTTCGCGGCAGTCGTTACGTGAGGACTTGTTCGACAGTTACGGACACTTGACAAACTCAGACTGATTCGGATTATCGTGGAACAACTTGATACGGATGAAAATCTCTCTCCGCTTGAATCAGGAAAGATTTACGATATGCCAACATCGTACAATACTTATGGAATGGCAGAAATATTGATGTCAAAGAGTCAGAAAAAAAGTGTGCCGCAAAGTTGGTTAATCGTGAGCTAATACTTCAATCATTATCTGTCCCAACCATTAAATCTCAAATTTCAACGAAAGAGATTGTAAATTGTATCCGTGAAGGAAGGGAAAGGTAAAGTAATTCGCTCAAAACTTGAAAACCTATGGGAGAAATATTACCAGCCATTGCACCGCATTCTGAAAAAACGGGATGCTCAAGGGCTTTTCGGAACGGAACATTGGGTATATGATTCGTTTCGCCAGAGAATACGGGACATCAACTTTGCCACAGCCTGTGGCAAAATTCCCGGAGTATGCTTTACTTGCTACCGAACCGGGTTGGGGCGTCTCACAATTACAATACCCGGGATCTACTCGCTCTTGCAGGAAGCAATCAATGAGTACACGATACCGTCTATTCAGTATGATGGAATAAGATTTTATGGGCAAGTAAGGCTACAGTAATGAATATGAAAATGAATGATCTCGAAGATAAAACACTGGAACTGATCCAGCAAGGGGAAGGGCTGACTCTTGAGTTTAAAGAGTGTCGCAATACCCTGAACAGGGATGTGTATGAAAGTGTTTGCGCATTTTTGAACCGGCATGGAGGAACCCTGTTACTTGGTGTAAAGGACAACGGTAATATTTTGGGGGTTGATCTTGATCTTGATCGTGTCGATCAGATCAAAAAAGATTTTGTAACAGCCATAAACAATCCGCAAAAAATTAACCCGGCCTGTTACCTCTTTGTCAATGAAGTAAAGTTGCAGAACAAAACGGTACTCTCTGTTTATATCCCGGAAAGCTCACAGGTTCATCGCTGCAACGGTCGTATTTATGACCGAAACGAAGATGGCGATTTTGACATTACTGATCACACCCGTCTGGTAGCCGATCTTTATCACCGAAAACAGTCTACCTATTCGGAAAACAAGCTCTATGCTTATGCGACGCTTGCCGACCTCCGTTTGGATCTGCTCACCAAAGTCCGCAAAATAGTGGAACTTCGACATGAAGACCATCCATGGAGAGAGATGGCTGATCTGGAGGTACTTCAAAAGCGCACAACTCTACCAAACTGACCGCGAAACCGGTAAAAGCGGCCTGACACTGGCAGGAATAATGCTCCTTGGCAAAGACGATGCCATTCTTTCCGTCGTTCCTCACCATCGTACTGACCTGATTTTGCGTAAGGTCAACCTTGATCGTTACGATGACCGTGATCTTGTTTGCACGAATCTGATTGAAAGTTATGAACGCATCATGGCGTTCGTCGTCAAGCACCTGCCCGACCCTTTTTACCTTGAAGGAGACACTCGTATCAGCCTCCGGAAGGCAATTTTCCGTGAAATAGCTTCAAATACGCTGATACACAGGGAATACCTGAATCCTTTTCCGGCCAAGCTGATTATAGAACGTGGACAAGTGCTTACCGAAAACAGCAATAAACCGCACGGTTACGGGCCTATCAATCCGGCAAATTTTTCACCCTATCCCAAGAACCCTGTCATTGCCCGTTTTTTTCGTGAAATCGGACGCGCTGACGAACTTGGTTCCGGAATGAGAAAGTTGAAAAAATACGGTAAAGCTTACGGGGGAAGTGATCCGGAAATGATTGAAGGTGACATTTTCCGGATAATTGTCAAATGCCCGGATTTTGAGACCACTCCTGCTGAAAAAGTGGCGGGGAGAGAGCATACCCTTACAGTCGCCCCTACAGTTACCCCTACAGTCGCCCCTACAGTGGGGACGCTGCTTGCATTGCTGCAGAAAAACGGAGAGTGCAGCAGTATGGATATTCGCCAGGCACTGGGACTGAAAGACCGGTCACATATACACAATAGCTACTTGCAGCCAGCCTTGGTGGCTGGATACATTGAAATGACCCTCTCTGAAAAACCAAACAGCCGGTTACAGAAATATCGTCTCACTGAAAAAGGATTCAACATCTTGCAATCACTTGAGCTGAAATACATGAAAGCACTCAACGTAGAGGCGAAAGTGCTGTAAGCCCTCCCACATTTCAGCCTTAAAAACATTAAACAATTCAATGGCTCATAAACTTTCATTGTCGTGGTTGGAAAACTTCCTCGAAGAGGCCTGTGAATCGCTTCGCGGAAATATGGATGCTTCGGAGTTTAAAGAGTATGTCATTGCCATGCTCTTTTTGAAAAGAGTCAATGACCACTTTGCTATTGAGCGCCTCACACGGAAAGGGCTGCTTGAAATGCGCGGAGTAAAGGGGGCCGAACTTGAAGCGGGTCTGGAGCGTGAAATCGCCTACAAATTCTTTGTTCCTGTACGCGCCCGCTGGTGAAGAATCAAGCACCACAAGCAGGAGGTCGGCTCTGAGCTGATGAAAGCCTTTGCCGAACTTGAAGAGAAGAATCTCGGCAGCCTTGAAGGCGTTCTCAAGCCGATCGACTTCAATAAAACCTTCGGCAAAAACAACAAACGCATTACCGATGCCGACATGGTTGAACTCATCTGCCATTTCGACAAGGTGGTGCTCACCGACGACAATCTCGAATTTCCCGATCTGCTTGGTTCAGCTTATGAGTATCTGATCAAATACTTTGCCGACAGCGCCGGAAAAAAAGGGGGTGAATTCTATACGCCTCGTACCGTTGTCAAGCTGCTGGTAAACATACTCGACCCGGCGCAAGATGCCGAAATCTGCGACCCTACCGTGGGTTCAGGCGGTTTGCTGATAGAATCGTTCAACTACGTCGAAAGCAAATATGGCAGCGCCAGAAAACTGACTCTCCATGGTCAGGAAAAGAACGGAACAACCTGGGGCTTGTGCAAGCTCAACATGCTCTTTCACGACATTCTGGATGCACAGATTGAAAACGGCGATACGCTGAATGATCCCAGGCATATCGAAGGTGCGGAACTGAAACGCTTCGACATTGTCATTGCCAATCCGCCCTTTTCACAGAACTATTCCACTGATAGCATGAAGTTCAAAGACCGCTATCAATTCTGGATGCCCACCAAGGGGAAAGCGGATTTCATGTTTGTCCAGCACATGATCAGCACGCTCAAATCCACCGGGCGCATGGCGGTTATCATGCCACACGGTGTTCTTTTCCGTGGCGGTGAAGAATGTAAAATGCGGGAGTGGATGATAAAGCGCGGCTACCTTGAAGCGGTTATCGGGTTGCCACCGGCACTTTTTTACGGTACCGGCATTCCTGCTTCCATTCTTATTATTAACCGAGCTGGTGCAGAAGCCCGCAAGGAGGTGCTTTTTATCAATGCCGACCACGAATACAAGGAGGGAAAGGTTCAAAACACCCTGCGCTCCGAAGATATCGAGAAGATAGCATACGTCTACCGGAACAAAAGGGAGCTGGAAAAATACAGCAAACTGGTCACGGTTGCAGAGCTGGAAAAAGAGGAGTTCAACTGCAATATCCGACGCTATGTCGATAACAGCCCGCCAGCCGAACCGCACGATGTTCATGCCCACCTTCATGGCGGGATTCCGGGGAGCGAAGTTGAAGCCCTTGCTGATTACTGGAAAAATTATTCCGGTATTCGCGAACAACTGTTTGTGCCGGTCACGAACACCTATTCGCAATTCGTCCCTGCGATTGAAAGCAAAGAGCGTTTAAAGGCGTTTCTGGATGCAAGCACCGAACTGAAAAGCAAGCACCTGGAGTTTGCGCAAAGCCTTGCAGCCTGGTGGGAAGAAAATTTGCCAGCCCTCGAAGCTTTGCCTACAAAGCAGAACGTCTATGACCTCTACCACGCCTTTTCCAAAACTATAGCCACTCGCATCAGCAAACTTGGTATTCTCGATGAGTTCAAAAGTCGAGGAGCCTTTGCCAGTTACTGGAACGCTCTTTTTACCGACCTTCGCAGTGTCTCGGCCAGTGGATGGAATGCCGACCTTATTCCCGATGAAGAGATTCTGCAAAGCCAGTTCCCCCAAGTGCTCAAGGAGATGACCGATAACGAAGCGCGGCGGGATGAGTTGGAGGCGTTGTTCAAAGAGGTGAACGAACTGGAAGAGGGCTCCTGGAGTGAAGAGGATTACGAAGTTTACCCCAGGGCTGAGCTTCTGGAAGTCAAGGGGCAAATCAAGAGTTTGGGCGGGGAGCTTAAAGAGATTGAGCGGACCATTAAAAATATAGGGAAGCGAGTCAAAGCGCTGAAAAACGCAGGCGAATCGTTCAAAGCTCTTGAAAACGAGATTGCCGGGTTAACGCCACAAGTCGACGTATTGACCGGGCACATTGCCGAACAGGAAAATCGCATTGCCCGTCACGCAGAACTGGACGCGGAGCTGAAAATCTGCAAGAAGAAAATCAAAGAGATTAAAGAGCACAAAGAGAAGCTGGTCGAAGAGGCCCGCAACAAGATTGACAGCGCTGAAGCCCGCCAACTCATTTTTGCCCGGTGGGAAAGAACGCTTTACGCAACGGTTGAGGAGTATCTTGCCCAATACAGCCGGGCGCTTCGCTCAAGCCTCGAAAACCTCTGGGAAAAGTATCACCAGCCACTGCACAGCATTCTCAAAGAACGGGATGCCGCAAGTGTTGAGCTGGCAGGATATTTGAAGGAGTTGGGGTATGAGTGAGGAATTTGTTGTGGGTGGGAGAGCAGTTCCGTTGATAACTTGGGGAGGCAAGGCGTTTGACGTCTTTTTCGGGTAGATGTGTTTTGATGGGCTTAACTTGTTTGTTATACTGCAACAGGAGCTTTGTTATTATGCGAGGAAATGAAAAAGTATATCAGCTCATTAAAAACGTAAACAATTTTGTTCAGGAGGAGTTATGAAATCGATTACTGTTCATGGTATAGGTAATATATTGGATAAAAAGATAAGTGAAAAGTCCAAAGAGTTTAGACTTAGTCAGAACGAAACGATAAAAAAATTATTAGAAAATTCTTTATCAATTACTGAATCTCAAAATAGAAGAAAAGAATTTTCTGATTTATTTGGTCAATGGTCGATTCAAGAAAAAGAAGAATTTGACAAAAGGATAGCAGATCTTGAAGTGATACATGAAGCGGACTGGAATCAATGAAAAAGATATTGATTGATACAAATGCCTATAGTAGTTTTATGGCTGGAAATCAGTTGATATTTGATTGCATTGTGGAATCAGGTATCATCTATTTGTCATCGATAGTCATCGGAGAGTTATTCGCAGGTTTTTTTGGCGGAAACAAAATTGCCAAGAATCGGCATGATTTAAAAGTTTTTATAAGTAAATCTGGTGTTCAAATAGTTGATGTCACCATTGAAACTGCAGAAATATTTGGAGAAATAAAAAACGAATTAAGTAAAAAAGGTAAGATGATTCCAGTAAATGATATTTGGATTGCGGCTCAAACAATCGAAACCGGATCAAAATTAATAACATTCGATGGTCATTTTAACAATATTTCCGGATTAAGAATATGGGAAGAAATAGTGAAAAAAGATGGCTGACATTTGTTCGATTTGCATTTCTTTGTTTGGCTGAAAATATTGTGGCTTCTCCCTTGGATGTCCCAACCATTAAAGCTCAAATTTCGACGAAAGAGATTGTAGATTGTATCCGTGAAGGAAGGGAACGGTAGAGCCCTCAAACAGATGCAAAAAGCCAACAGCTTGTTGGCCAATTACCGCCGGGCGCTTCAGGCCTATAAAATCAGCAGGTTGACGAATGAGTGAAATGACATTTTACAAGACGCTGCTGATCGACATTAAGCAGCGAATACGGCAAGCGCAAACAAAAGCGATTCTCTCCGCCAATTCGGAACTGATTGCCATGTATTGGGATATCGGAAAGATGCTTGTGGAGAAACAAAAAGTGGCCGGTTGGGGTGCTGCGGTTATTCCCAGGCTTTCAAAGGATATCCACAACGAACTGCCCGAGATCAAGGGCTTTTCTGAACGGAACATCGGGTATATGATCCGTTTTGCCAGAGAATACGGGACCTCAATTTTGCAACAGGCTGTTGCAAAATTACCGGAGCAGGCTTTGCTTGCAGGTATTCCCTGGGGTCATCACTGCTTGTTGATTGAAAAAATCAAGGATGTACCGGTTCGATTCTGGTACATGGAGCAGTCTGTAACCAATGGCTGGAACCGCGATACCCTTGCCGCAATGATAAAAAGGGCTCTCCGCAGGTTTTAATGGAAAAGAATTTTCATTTTACTGCGCCGTTAGATTGTCATATCCAGCTTACCACAGTAAAAGAGGATCCTTGTTCGATAGCTTTCGAAGCCTCGAAACCCTCGGGCAG
>CAIQGA010000094.1 GCA_903871235.1 uncultured Chlorobiaceae bacterium | reverse complement strand
TTTTACCGACGACGATGAACTCGATACCCTTCTACGCTCAATACGGGTGCATGGCAGCGGTGTCGACAAGTACAGCAATGACCGTATCGGCATCAACGGACGGCTTGATTCAATCCAGGCGGCTGTGCTGCTCGAAAAGCTTACCATTTTTGACGAGGAGCTTGAGTCACGCCAGCGTATTGCAGCTCTTTACAACAAGAGGTTGCATGGCAGGGTTGTTGTTCCCCGTATTCCGAAAGACTATTGCTCCGCATGGGCACAATACTCGGTACTTGCCGCCTCAACCGGGGATCGGGAGCAGATTATGAAGGCCTTGCAGCAGGAGGGGATTCCAACAATGATCTACTACAAGATCCCCCTTCATCTTCAGAAGGCCTACAATTTCCTCGGCTATAAAGCGGGAGATTTCCCCATTTCAGAAGATTTGAGCAGCCGGATATTTTCGCTTCCGATGCACCCCTACCTTGAGGATGATGAGATCGACCATATCTGTTCTGTGCTTCTGCGTACCTGACCGGAGAGTGGCATTCTCGCTTTTCACTGCTGATTACTCACGGGTGCTTTGCCGGGAAATTTGAGGCGGACAACGATACCGGCAAGCATGACCAGAGCATTGATGGCGCCGACAACCATGAACGGCGCCTTGGGGCTCATGGAGTCGAAGAGCCGTCCTCCAAGCGTGGTGATGACAAGGATGCCTACAGCTCCACTGATATTGAACATGCCGATAACCGATCCTCGCTCTGCCTTGGGAGCCTCCTGCCCAATGAGAGATTGTGAGCCGAGAAAGGCGCTGATTTGCCCTATGCCGAGCAGCACGAAAGAGATAATTGAGCCGGGCTCATGCGGGTTGCCGATGAGCCCCAGCGAAAGATAGCCGATGCTTGCCAGCCCCATGCAGACGCTTAGCGCAGTAACCCGGTTCCATCGGTCGATGAGCGGCCCGATAACAGGCGCCCAGAGCAGTGCCGCACCTTGTGAAATAATAAAAATCATCATCCCCTTTTTGACCGCTTCGGCAGGTGCCATCCCCATGGCAATTCCGGCGGTTGTTCCCCAGAGGGGCAGAAAAGTGCCGATAATGGATTGGTCACCCCGTGCAACAAAGGCGGCAGCGTAGGAGAGAAGGATGCGTGGATTTTTTGCACACCTGATGCCGCTGGTGACGAGCGTGCGCAGGGGAGGACGATCCTCTTTTTTTACCTCAGTTCCCCCTTTGAGTCCAAAGCCCACGACTACCGCCGAAACCAGCGCCACTCCGGCAATGGCAAGGTGGGTATAGAGACCGGCATCATTGCCGCTGAACCCTTTTGCGATAAGCCGCATCGGTAACCCACCAAAAAACTGGTTCAGCATCACAATGCCGAGGCCGTTGAGAAAGCCGGTTATGGCAATCAGTTTCCCTCGTGACTGTTCGGCAGGGTAGTCGATCATCACGGTCGAGAGTGCACCGGTCACCGCAACGATACCGAGTGCATAGATCATCCGGTAGAGCGTCAACTCATCCACCGAGCGCGAGAGAGGGTAGAGCGCATAGGCAAGTGCGAGTAAAACAAATCCGGCACTGTAGAGCGGTTTTCGCCCGATGCGGTCCATCAAAACTCCGGCAGGCACAAAAAAGAGCAGCGTCACAATCTCCGTCCAGAAGACCAGGTTACCGCTGATGGTTCCCTGCTGTGAGATGGGGATTTTCAGATGCTCATTGAGGATATAGGCCTGCCCGATAGAGACAAAGGTGACCAGCCCGATGGAAACGAAGGCGGCATAGAGATAGGTCAAGGCGTGGCGGGGGAGCACCGAAGGCGCCAGGGTAATCGGCCCCATTTTGTGAGGCGTTGTGTTTTCGTTCATGTGGCGGTTCTTCAGTGATAGTATTACACGACTCTTTTCAGGAATTTTTTTACGGCTGCAACGAAGACTTCGGGCTGCTCTTCGTGTGGAAGGTGCCCGCAATCGGGTACAACCAGCAGTTCTGCGCCTGGAAGCACACCGGCAAGCCGGATGCTCTCCTCTTTTTTGACCATGATATCGTGTTCACCGGTCATGACGAGAGAGGGGATTGAGATCTTTTTCAGCCGCTCATCGAGATGGAGGTGGTGGGTCTCCACAAAAAGCTCCCAGAAGGCTCTCGACCAGTCGCCCGTCATCAGGTCGGCGCGAAACGCCTCCAGAACATCGTTCTGAAGCCGCTCTTTGTTATACCAGAATCCATACAGGAGCCGTCCGTAGAGTTTGGTGATGAGGAGCTTCATGATACGCGAAAAGAGCGGAGTCATCGCTTTCATAACGGGTTTTATGAGCGCAGGCACCTCGCTGGTGGCATAGCCGCTGTACACCATGGCGTCTACAAGTACCACCCCTTCAACATGCTGCGGGTGGCGCAGTGCTGCCAGAAGTGCGAGAGTGCCACCGGTTGAATTGCCAATCAGCACTGCACGGCTGAAACCCAGTTTATTTATCAGCGCAAGAACCAGGTCACTCTGAGCTTCAGGAGTGTAACTGACCCCGGTAGCCGTTGATGAGCGAGGGCGTGAGGTAGAACCAAACGCGGGGCGGTCGAGCGCCAGCACCGTTGCCGTTTTCGCCAGTTCATCCATCACGAGACGCCATGAGCGAAGACTCAAAAAACTGCCGTGCAGCAGCACAACAAGCGGCTTTCCCTGGCCAGCTATCTGGTAATGGACATTGAAGCCGTTAACCTCAATGAAGTGTTTCTCAACAGAGGTTTGTTTTCCGTTCGTAGCGTAAGTTCCCCTGGCTATCAGTGTTGCTTTTTCAGGCATGGTTGCAGCGGTTTATAATGCGGCCCAATTTTCAATGGTTAATCCTTGTACTCGATTGAATTTTTTGGTGTTATTGGTTACAAGCACCGCGTTCAGCGCCTTGGCGTGAGCCGCAATCATGGTGTCAAGTGACCCTATGGGCGTTCCTTTTTTTTCAAGCTCGGTCCGTATTTCGCCATAATGCCAGATAGCCGAAGCATCAAACGCAAAGAGTTCGAGAGGTGCAAAAAACATCTCAAGAGCCCGCCGGTTTTTTTCGGAACCGCTTTTAACAACGCCAAATGTCAACTCAGCGGCGGTAATGGCCGAAATTCCGATATCGCCAATACTTTCCTGGCGGAACCGTTCAAGAACATGCGCTGGCCGTGCATTGATGATGTAGATGCAGATATTGGTATCAAGAAGGTAGCTCATGATGCGATCTCCTCGCGAATCTGTTCCTCAGGCTGCTCTCGCTGCAATTGAAACCCCGGTTCAAACTCCTCCAGAGCAGCTTCAAGCATCGCCCATGATTTGTCAATCGGCAACAGTAAAACTCCGTTACCGAAATGCTTGATAATGACGTCGCTGCCCTGAAACCGGTACTCCTTTGGCAACCGGACAGCCTGGCTTCGACCTGATGGAAAAATGCGTGCCGTATCCATATTTTTTCTCTTTTTAAAAGCGCAAAAGATGATTATCAATGATAGCTATCTTTTGTTGCAAAAGCAAGAGTGAAACTTACGATACACTTTCATATACTCCCCGGCAGCGAGCAATGTTGGTCGTCTGCTATCGGGGCAAAAAAATGGACATCAGTTGCGTAGCGCTTAACCGCCTGCCTGATGCAACTGCCCGCCCTCCATGCGGAGGCAGCGGTCGGCGAGGGCGGCGTACTCTTCATTGTGGGTGACGATGATGAAGGAGGTGCGGCGCTCTTTGCTCAGGCGGGCCATCAGTTCATAAAGGATGCGGCTGTTCTGGCTGTCGAGGTTGCCGCTTGGTTCGTCGGCCAGTATCAGTTTCGGGTTGTTCATCAGGGCGCGGGCAATGGCAACCCGCTGCTGTTCGCCGCCGGAGAGCTCCGAGGGGAGATGGTCAAAACGCTCCGAAAGGCCGAGGCTTGCGAGCAGCTCTCCGGCCCGTTTTTTTGCGGGGGGGAGCTTGCCGGTGGCGATGAATTCGGGCATCGCCACATTTTCAAGGGCGGTGAAATCGGAGAGAAGGTGGTGGAACTGGAAGACAAAGCCGATTTTCCGGTTCCGGAACGTTGCGAGTGCTTTTGGGGAGAGGGTATATTTTTTATCCTTGAAGAGGAGTTCCCGGTCAAAGAGGATTTCACCGCTGTCGGGGGTGTCAAGCGTTCCGAGCAGGTTCAGCAACGTTGTTTTGCCGCTGCCTGATGCCCCGATGACGGTCACCATCTCACCTTCGCCAAGCGAAAGATTGACTTCATGGAGAATTTGCAGGCTTTTTTTGCCCGGCAGGGTGTAGGATTTGCTGATGTTTTTTGCTGTGAGCATTGTTAATTTTTCGTTACACCGTTTCGCGTTTTCCCAGGCTCTCTGCCAATAAACTTGCCACTGTGCGTACCACCACTATCTGGTTCTGGAACAGGCTGTTCTAGGCTTTCCAGGGCAGCAATCGTTTCTTGCAAGGCATCCATACCATTTTCAATGGCTTCTGCTATTGTTTCGCCATCTGAAATACATTCAGAAAAGTCAGTACATGAAATCATATAACCACCACCCTCTTCTTTTGAAAGAGGACGAATTTTAAATGGGTATTTGCTTAAATTTTTCAT
>CAIQGA010000093.1 GCA_903871235.1 uncultured Chlorobiaceae bacterium | reverse complement strand
TCGATTCTGAAGATGGCTGGGCACCGTATATCAGCCTTGATGATGCGTTAAAACTTGACAGTGTGAGAGAAGCATTGAAATCGGGAGATGTTGCTACTGCCAGTACATACGCGAAAAAGATCTATGCATTATCGACTGTAGCCGCATGAATTCTCTTCAGGGTTGCATCGAAAAGTGTCGTCTTCAATCCACCTCTCTGGATCCAGAAGATAAACGATTATTTGCTATGACTCCGGCTGAAGACTGCAATGAGAAAGCGAACCAGTAGCGCTGTCAAGAAACAGAATCATACCAAAACCCATGAGTTCCGCTCATTGGCGATTTGCCGGTCAATCTCCTCTTTTGAGCGGGAGCCTGCTGGCTTATAATTCATAATCCAGTGTGCAGCGTTGTGGTTTTGCTTGCGTGATGTTGCCTGTACGAGATGTTGATACTCAGATTCCCGCAAAATAACTACCGTTGGTTTGTTGTGTTTCATGACATGAACAGGTCCGAACACAAAAGCCTCTTCTATAGCCGCAATACCCCTGCGTTTAAGATCGACTGTAGTGAGCGTATTCATTGGGGTTCTTTGTTTCGTTGATGAGTGTTTGTCGAGTAAGCGAAGTATAAAGAGTTTTTCACACTTCTTGCTTGTTTCTAACCATCAAAAACCTGTTTGCCAAAGTGTTGACGTCGAGGATATCAAGAAAGAAAAGATAAACACCCCAAGAAATACCTCCGGGTTCGGGTTTTCTGCTGTTGTCTTGAGGTATTCCACAATCACTTCATCGTTGTCGAGATAGTTGGCCGGGTCAAAATCCCGGATTGTTATTGTGCTCATAGTTTCCTTCTTTGATTTCACTGGCAAGTTTTTTTGCTTTTAACACCCAAGTGATCTCGTTTTTCGGATCCATGTCACGTAACCTCCGCCCCTTTTTTGTCTACCGGTTTGGCTCCGCTTCACTCATGCCAAAGCAAGGCAGATGGCATGTTCGATAATGATGTATTCCGCAGCATTGAGTCGCCGAAGATCAGCCTTCACCAGCGGCAGGTGCCTTGCTGCTTTACCATTTCTGTTTTCAATCCTCATCACTTCCTCGCTCGATGCCATCAGTTCCAGTGCTTCGCCGATGGTTTGCTGCAAGTGTGGCGAGGGGCAGGGGAGCCCTGAAATCGTCTCGCCGTAGGCTTCAAAGCAGGCTTGATCAGCCCGTTGAACAATAGAGCAGAGCCGTTGCTCGTCCATACCAGGGTCTCCGGCACAGCGTTCAAGAATGACGAGCAGCATCGTCCAGAGCTTCTCTTCTGCGCCAGTACGATAGGGAAGAGCGGGCGATTCACAGACCCTGAAGAATTCAGCGTCCGAGCTTTCCCTGACCGGGCGCCTCTCTTCCAGCAGGTTATCGAGTGCAACACCCAACGCTTCAGAGAGTCTTTCAAGCTCCCTGAAGCGGACATCTTGACTCCCTGACTCGATTTTGGTTATAGCAGTCCTCGGCAGCTCAACCCGCCTTGCAAGCTCTTCTTGCGACAACCCCTTTGCGCAACGGATCAGCTTGATCCTGTGTCCAATATTTTCGTGTTTCATTTGCTTTATGATA
>CAIQGA010000092.1 GCA_903871235.1 uncultured Chlorobiaceae bacterium | reverse complement strand
CGATATTGTTGATTGGCTGATAAATTTCATGCGCAATACCGGAGGCCATTTCACCAAGACTGATCAATTTCTTTGCATGGAATAGCTCATTTTCAATGATCTTGCGCTGTGAAATATCGCGGATAATGATCATAAACGACAACGGTGCACCGTTATAGTCCTGGATCAGGGCTGCGCTGATTTCAGCCGAATAGACCGTATTGTTTTTCTTTTTCAGCAAAATCTCCCTGTTTTGGATAAGCCCTTCACGGAGCGTTACGTCAAAGATCTCTTCAATAACCTGCTGATTACCAGGATAGACGATTGTTGAGAATGGCAATCCTGCAAAATCTGATTTTTTGCTTGCTCCAAAAATCTCAAGACCGATATCCGAAATACTGCTTATGACTCCATTGAGATGGGTCGTTATAATACTGTCGGGAGAGGCGGCAATAAGGGTCTGGTATTGCTTGTCCAACTGTCTTCTCGCTTTTTCAGCTTCATTGTATTCGTTCTGCTTTGTGATAAAAACAGCCAATGACTCTATTTTCTTGTTCTCCTCATAAATAGGATATGCTGAAATCTGGTAGATATACTCTGTCCCCCCACTGTTATGATATTTATCCTTAAAATGAACCGGTTCTCCCGTAGCAAAGACATGTTCAAACTTCTTTTTTCGCTCTTCCGAAAGTTCTTCAGGAAAAAGTTGATAAAAATCATGTCCTTTCAGGCTTTGTGCGTTTATAGCGTAGATATCCCTGAAATCACTGTTTTCCTCAAGTATTTTACCATCTATCGTTATTGAGCAGAGCGGTTCCATACCGGAATTTAGAAAATCCATCAGGTTATCACTATTGATAAGACGGCTGCTATCCTCACGGCTCGATTCGGTAATGTCTGTGCTGATGCCCAGATATCGCCTTATAACTCCGTCATCACCTTTAACCGGCAATCCCTGACTCCTCAACTGACGAACAACTCCTTCAGGATCTGTAGTACAATAAACTACGTTAAATTTATCGCCAACCGCAATAGCGCTTTGTATCGTTTGCAGGGTACTCTCCCGATCACTGGACGCGATTGAATTCAGCCAACCCCCAAAAGAGGGGTTCTGCAGATACCAGTTTTGATCGGAAAACATCCTCGCTTCATCACTCCATATCATCTCCCCACTCTCCAGATCCCACTCCCAGTTACAGGTGTTCATCATCTTCACAGGCTTCAGAACCAGAACAAAGTAGCCCTTCTGCTGGCTGTAGGCCGTGATATCAAGCCGACGGTTCAATTTTTTAAAGTGGAATTCAAATTGTTCAGAAACACCGGTATCGGCAATACGTCCCAATCGCTCTACAAACAGCATATCTAATTTTACACTATCAGGCGTCACTTCAAAAAACTTCCGTCCCTCCAGATTTTGTACACCAAACAATTTTTTAAAATTCAGATTAACCACTTCAAACACAAAGTCGACCGGATGATTGCCATCATAAACCATTCGACAATAAGCAAACCCGTTCAGCATATTGTTAAAGAGGTTACGGTAATGTATCCTGTGATCAAGCGGCCCATTCCCGGTCAGATTAAGGGAGGTAATGTCGGTATTGGAAATCAGCAACTTTGTGATAATACCCTCTTTATTAGGGATTGGATAGATGGTGTGGCGAAATCTGTGCTCTCTTCGTTCAGCTTCAAAAGCAAGCCGCTCACCGGTGCAGCATACCTCTTTTATCTTTTTTTCCCATTCCGATGCAAGCTGAGAGGAAAGGTGACTGCTGATAGTGGTACCAAAAACAGTCGCATCTCCTGTCTTGATCCCCGCTATGAATGACTTGTTGGCAACAAGGATTGTGCCGTCCTGGTCAAGAAGAAACATGGGCTCCGGAAAAGCCTCAAAAAGAGTACCGATCGATTTTTCATCCTCATCAGAGTCGAGTATGGCCAACAGCAACTCCTTGACCGATGCGGATTCCGCCGCATGAAGAATACGAAGCCGGAAAGCCGTAATTGACTCGTACTTCTTGCGATCAGTGACATCATGAATAACGGAATAGAGCAACTCCTTTCCGGCAATGGTGATGACATTGCTGAACACATCAACATCACGGATAGAGCCGTTTGCCCGCCTGTGACGGAATGAAAAGTGATTTTGCTTCAATGATCGGCTTTTTTCCATCTCTTTTCTCACCTCTTCTGGAGGAAGAGTGTTGATCTCCTGTATACGCATCCGGCAGAGTTCTGTAATCGACCACCCATAAAAATCTGCAGCCGCCAGGTTTGCATCCATAATATTGCCTGTAAAGGGATCAATGACCATCATGATTGCTGAATGGCCTTCAAACAAGCTTCTGAATCGCTCTTCACTTTGCCTAAGCGCCTCTTCAGTGTGCTTGCGTTCCGTAATGTCTTCGAAGAGTGCAACGCTCTCCCCTTTCCTCGGGCTGTAAAGGGAGATGTCAAACCACTTCTTCAACTCTTTCAGGTAAATTTCAAACTGATCAGAAATCCCTGATTCAACCACCGCTCTGTGCTTTTCAATAAACTCCGGATTTGACTCGGCAATTCCTGGCAAAACTTCCGTTATTCTGAGGCCTGCCACATTTTTAAGTCCGGTCAGTTTCTCATAACCCTGATTAACCTCCAGATGAAGAAAATCGACAGGGCACCCCTCTTCAACAATCATACGGCAGTGCGCATAACCGGTACGCATGAACGCGACGGGATTTACGGGATGAGTGGTACTGGCGTCCATAGCGCCTGATGCTTCCTGATGTTCCGACATGCCAATAATTTTCCTGATATCAAACTTTGGTCCATCAAGACAAGGTTTCCCTCGCCTTGAGAGCCGTCATTCCGTGATAAACCGCACAGAAATCCCATAAGCCAAAGATAAAGAAATTGACCCATTATCAGAAGGTCTCCTTTTCGAAGCGTCGCACCAACGGAGCCGCAACCACAGTTGCTCCGCAAATAAAAAAATACCGGTTAATGAGGTATGACTGTTTTTCAAAAAAAGCACTCTCTGCTTCGGTGAAAAATTGGTAGATTGGCCTGTATCAAAAAGTGACTCACTCGCCAAAACTGGGTGATTTTAGATTTCCAAGCTCTTTTTGTTTAAAAAAAACAGGTTACCCCCACACCCTGAACAAAAGAACCTTTAATCATCAATTTTTTTTCGATGCGTAACAACAATAAAAAGGTTCTGTTATTTACGGCCATCTCATTTTTTCTATTACTGACTGAATCATACTTTTCCGATAAACTCTCCTCGTATTGGCCATTATTCCAGAATATCGATATCCTTTCCGATATCAAGCCATCAAGTGTGGGTTCACAAAAATCGACACAAAAAGCCCTCCAGCCAACCTCGCCGCCTCACTCTCCGGACTCGCTGAGGAGCAGCAAGGCGAGTAGTGAGAATGTCTCATTCAACCAGTACCTTCTTCCTGGTGTTATTGTTGATTTTAAAGCCGACACCACTCAGTCGGCACTTCCAAAAATGATGGAAAAACTTGCTGCGCTGAACCGGGGGGAAAAAGTCAAGCTCAGAATTGCCTGGTTTGGGGATTCAATGATAGAAGGCGACCTGATCACACAGACCGTAAGGGAGTTGATGCAAAATCAATTTTCGGGAAACCATGGGGTTGGTTTTATTCCTTTCAGGTCAATAACTGCTGGCTACAGAATCAGCGCTACCGCCCGATCTGTCGGGTCATGGCTGGATGACAATTTTAAAAACCGATTATTCCAGGAGCCCCTTTTTTTTTCCGGCCATGTTTTTTATTCTAACAGTGGGAGGCTATCTTTGAGGGACAACACCATAAAAGATTCATCTCAAATAGTGGAAAAATGGTTGCTCTGTGGTCCGGCAGACTCCAATACGGTTATCAAGGTAAACAAGTCAGCCAGGTCGATTGCGGCACCCTCTCTTTTCAATAGAATCCTGATTGAAAAAGCACCCGGACCTTCAATTGAGGTTACAGTTCCGAACAAACAAATAGCATTATATGGCCTTAGCATTGAACCTGAATATGGCGTCATGATTGATAATTTTTCATTCAGGGGAATCAGTGGCTTTGAACTTGGCAAATTTGACGCCAGACTCCTTGATGAAATTTCTCAAAGTGGCGCTTATGACCTGATCGTCTTGCAGTACGGCGTCAATGTGATGTTCAGGTCGCGTGACAACAACTATGATTACTACTTTCGGGGCATGGATCCTGCGCTGAAAAAACTCAAGCAGCATCTCCCGAATACAGAGTTTTTGATAGTAAGTACTTTTGACAGGGCATTTCCTTATGGGCAGAAATGGAAAAGTGCGGTCGGGATTGACTCTCTTCTCAAAATACAGGCAGCCCTCGCATATAAGAACAAAATTCCATTTTTCAACCTTTACCAGACTATGGGTGGAAACGGGACAATCGTTAGATGGGTAGAGGGCGGTGAACAACTTGCTGCCAAGGATTATATCCACGCATCACCAAAAGGCGCGGTCATTCTTGGCAAACAACTATACAGCGCCTTCATGAAAGATTACCAGAAAAAGCTCAGAAAATAAACGTATAAAAAAAATGAACTTGCTTCTGATTGATAAGGCAGCCTTTTTCCGGCAGTTTCTTTATGACCCTGAAAACCCGCTGCTTTTCAACAACGGTTTTTTTGTCTACTTCTTTTTTCTGCTCACAGTTCTCTACTACCTGTTCAGGGAGAGATATAGTGCCAGAACAGCCATACTCTCCCTGTTTTCGCTCTATTTTTTTTACAAGGCCAGTGGAAGTTTTGTGTTACTTGTTATTATTTCTGCCGTTATTGACTTTTTTCTCTCAAATCTTATCTTTCGACAGAAAAATCTTATCGCGAAACGGCTTCTTCTCTCATTGAGTATTCTTGTCAATCTTGGGCTTCTTTTTTACTTCAAGTACACGAACTTTTTTATTGAGATATGCAACAACTCTCTCAACGCAGGCTTTAATCCTCTGAATATTATTCTGCCTGTTGGTATTTCTTTTTATACGTTTGAAAATCTCAGTTACACGGTTGATGTGTACCATGGAAAAATCGATCCGGAAAAAAAGTTTTTAAACTACCTTCTCTTCCTCTCCTTTTTTCCAAAATTAGTTATGGGTCCGATAGTCAGAGCCAGTGACTTTATTCCACAACTCAAAAAACCCTATGTGGTAAGCAACCGTGATTTTGCTGACGGGTTCTATCTTATCGTCACAGGACTCTTCAAAAAAGTCATTATATCTGATTATATAACCAGTAATTTTGTCAACTATATTTTTGATGCTCCCTCTCTTCATACCGGAGTTGAATGCCTCCTTGCTGTTTACGGCTACGCCATAGTTATTTATTGCGATTTCAGTGGATACAGCGATGTCGCCATAGGCATCGCAAAATGGCTTGGTATTACCATACCCGCAAACTTCAATTCACCGTACAAAAGCACTTCCATCTCTGATTTCTGGAGAAGGTGGCATATTTCGCTTTCAAGTTGGCTGCGGGACTATCTCTACATACCTCTTGGCGGCAACCGTCACGGAACACTCCGCACCTACATCAACCTCTTTATCACCATGCTTCTCGGTGGATTATGGCATGGGGCAAGCTGGAATTTCATTCTGTGGGGTGGATTGCATGGAGGAGCGCTTGCTGTGCATAAGGTGTGGTCGAATATCACGAAAACAAAACCAGAACAAGAGCGCGAATGGACGCGAATTGTGTCGATCATCTTTACTTTTCATGTTGTCTGTTTTGGCTGGATATTTTTCAGAGCATCAAGTTTTGACCTTGCATTCCAGATGATTCAGCAGATAGTACTCGATTTCTCATTCGACGGTTCAATAGCGTTCATAGAAAATTACGGCACAGTTGTATTAATGATAGCCCTCGGTTTTGTTCTGCATTTTCTCCCGGAAAGCATTACTGAATTTACCAAAACAAAAGTAGAAAAACTGCCACTCATCGGAAGTGTACTGGTTTTTATGGCATTCATCGCCATGTATGCGTATTTTAAGACATCAGAGCCCATTATGCCAATATACCTCCAGTTTTAAACTGGCTGGAATGTCAAAAAAAAGAACCGAGTTTATTACCTGTAACCAACAAAAAAATTTTAACATGCGAGCACTTTCAAAATTCCTTGTTTTCCTCCTTTTACTCCTTGTCGTGATCTTGCAAGACGGCCAAACGCGTCCTGCACATAAAAGGCATGCCGCAGTTCATGGACACAGACAGCATTTGGTATCTCATAGACATAAACGCCACTCGATCGCTCGTGGACATAAACGCCACTCGACGACTCATGTTTACAAAAAACATGCCGCGACCTTGGCAAACAAAAGACATGCAGTGATTTCATCAAACAAAAGACATACAGATTGGTCGATAAAGCCAGCCGAGGTTATGTCGGACAGCCTTCGCCGCACTCTCATCAACAGCGAAAACAACAGGATTACCAACCCGGGCCAGCTTGCCAGATTAAAAGAGAAACTGCAGCAAACCGCTTCATCAAGAAAAAAGATTGTAAAAATTGTTCATATCGGTGACTCACATATTCAGGCCGACATGATGACAAGGGTATTGAGATTGGGATTGCAATACCGTTATGGCAATGCGGGACGTGGAATCGTTTTTCCCTCTCAGGTAGCAAAAACAAACGGCCCCTCTGACATCTTTTCATCTTCAAATAATGGCTGGCTGTCCGGGCGTCTCTCGTTGATGAACAGCCCCGTAGAGTGCGGCGTTTCTGGATATGGATTGCAGAGTAACTCGCCGAATTGGACTCTGGAAATCGGTTCGAAGCCTGAACGCGGCGATGAAGACGCTTTCGATGTTGTGCGTTTGTTTACGGGAAGAAATACGGGTTGCCTCACTATGAGGTATAACGGAACGGAAGAAAAAGAGGTGTGTATGGAACCCGGAAACAATTTTGATGCGGCAGAAATAACACTGCGCATGAAGACCAACGCAATATCCCTTGCGAGAACTGAACCTGATTCTGCTCCGTTTACCTTTTACGGCGCGTCATTCGAAAAGAAAAAGGCTACAGGAGTTATCTATCACTCAATCGGAGTCAACGGCGCTGAATTCGAATCGTATAATCGCGACTCTCTTTTCTTCGATCAAATTGCCGCACTGAACGCGGATTGCTACATCATCTCGCTTGGAACCAATGAGGCCCAGAGACAGAAGCTGAATGCTGAAGATTTTGCTTTGCAGGTCAGAACCCTGTTGACGCATCTCCGGCAGATATCCCCT
>CAIQGA010000091.1 GCA_903871235.1 uncultured Chlorobiaceae bacterium | reverse complement strand
TCACCCATTACCTTGTCGGTTGTCGAGAAAACAACCAGACTTGTCGTCAACCGTCTGGATGAAAATTTCTTTCGGGTGCGCTTTAACCGACTTACCGATCGTGAAAAAAAATACCTGCGTGCAATGGCCGAGCTTGGCCCGGGCCCCTATCGCAGCGCCGACATCTCCACGGCTCTTGGTGTCGAAATTACAGCGCTCAGCTCCGTGCGCTCGGGGTTGATTAAAAAGGGGATGATCTACAGCCCTTCGCATGGCGTGATGGCTTTCACGGTGCCTCTTTTTGATGAGTTCATGCGCAGGGCTATGCCGGAGGTGGATGGGGAGTGATGGTAACGGTGTCAACTCCCCGTGTGTTCAGATATTGATTAATACATTGATTTATAATTTTTTATGAAATCAAATACAAAACACGTACACCCTGAATTTCCATCCGATGAGCTTTTGATTTTCATCGGGCACAGCGACGATGCCGCAGCAGAAGCAGGCGCAATTCTTGAACTGAAAGCGGATATTGAGCGTGAGTTTCGCCTTTTGTTGACGTCCAATAATCATCGTTCTTCGTTTCGTCGGTGGAAGTTCTGGGAGTGGCGCGAAGATGCAAGATTAATAACTGGTGGTCAGGACGCAGTGGTGACACCAGCTCTTGAGCAGGCGCAGATAGGCATTTTTATTTTTAAAGAGCGAGTTGGAAAAGTTACCTGGGAAGAGCTTGACAAAGCCAGAAAAAGCAGTCGAGAGAGGAAACTTCATATTTTAGTGCTTTTTCCTGATGATAATCCGCGTCAGGGTAAATTTCTCAATGCTCAGGCCAAACTTCAGGCCGCTCGCGATTGGACGGCATTACTTGAGCATCAGGAGAAGTTGACAAGTGAATGGACAAGTACTGATTCATGTTCAGTGACGCCTTGCCCAACCTATCAGAGTATTGAAGAGCTGAAAAACAGTGTGCGTGACAAAGTGCGAGTTGCGATGGCTGATATTCTCGCTGCCGACTCTCCAGAGTATCGTCCAAAGCCTTTGCCACAGGCGGAGGCATCCGATTCCATTCTCCAGTGCTACCATGCTACCCTGAAGCGCCTGCTTGGCAACATGACGCTGACAGGCTCGCCAGCGCTGGAGCATTTTGCTGTGAAGCTCTCTGAGACTTTTGTCTCGCTCAGTTTGTCGGCGACATCGCGAAGCGGGGTGCCGGGCAGCGTTGAAGGTGTGCCTTGCGATGAGGCGGAGTATCAGCGCAGCAGTACTCCTGAAAAGGTGATGGATTTTGTATTTCGGCACCATCCACTGTTACTTGTCATTGGTGATCCGGGTTCGGGAAAAACCACACTGCTCAAATATTATGCGCTCTCCTGCCTTGATAACGGGCGGCATAAGGAGTTCGGGTTTCGCGAGCCGGTTAATGTATTCTTTCTGCCGTTGCGTGAGCTGAAAAAGAGCAACAGCGGCTATCTGTCATTGCCGGAAAATCTTGCTGCATGGAGTGACAAACAGTTTCTCAAGATTGATGAAGCGTTCTTTTCCGGTTGGCTTGAGCGACCATCAACATTGGTGCTGCTTGACGGGCTTGATGAAATCAGCGATGTCAATGACCGGATTGCCGTCTGCAAATGGATTGATCGGACGGTTGGGCGCTTTACCGGGGCAAGATTTGTGGTGACCTCACGAAGCACGGGATACCGGAAAGGAGATGGTATTGAAATTGAGGCAAGCCATCAGCGGGCGGATATTATGGATTTTTCAAAAGGGCAGCAGGCGGAGTTTTTGCATCGCTGGTACAAGGCAGCATTTCTGGGTGAGCTGCCACCAGCAGCAGAAGAGCAGTCTGTGTGGCGTATCCAGCAGGAGCAAAAAGCAACCAAAAAAGCCGATGCCATTCTTGCATTTCTTGCATTGGAGAAAAACCGGAGCTTGCGCCCTTTGGCGGGTGTGCCGCTCTTGTTGCAGATTATGGCGATGCTCTGGAAAAATCGCGAGTATTTGCCCGCCAGCCGATTGAAGCTTTATGATGCGGCGTTGAACTACATGCTTGATTATCGCGACCGTCGCAGGGGAATTGATCCTCTCCTTGTTGCAGAGGATGCGCGGCGGGTGCTGAGCCCGGTCTCGCACTGGATGCAGGAGGAACTGAAAAAAGATGAAGTTGACCGTGTTGAGATGCAGCAGCAGATGCAGGAACAGCTCGACACCCTGTATAACTCTTTGCCAGCCTCCGATTTTTGCCGGAACCTTGTTGACCGTGCGGGAGTGCTGGTCGAGTATGGCGAAAAGGAGTATCTCTTTCGCCACAAATCATTCCGCGAGTATCTGGCTGGCGTTCAATTGGTGAAAAATATTCACAAACCAGACGCTCTCGACAAGCTGGTGAGCCATTTCGGTGACGACTGGTGGACCGAAGTGTTCCGCTTCTTCATTGGTCATGTTGAGGATGCAGAGCTCTTCGATAGCTTTATGCGGAAGCTTTTCGATTCGCCGGTGACGGAAGAGTTGACCCAAAAGCAGCAGGATTTGCTGATTGCTCTCGTAGAGGAGGCGCCACAGCGAAAGATTGATGCCCTGCGCACGAAGCTGCTTGATCGGGCAACCACGGCAAACCGGCAGCGCTACCTGCAGGAGTGCCTGAGAAATATCGAGAAGCCGGAGGCAATTGCAACACTTTTGGAGTTCAGGCAATCAGGGTTGACGGTAGAGCCGCAGGTGGTTACAGAGGTGAAACGTGACAAACTCGGCGCGGAGTACATCTTTATCAAGGGCGGGACGTTCCCTTACTCCCTCACGAAAAAGCCGGAAACGGTGCATGATATGTATGTTGCAAAATTCACCGTGACCAACCAGCTCTTCAGGCGCTTTATCAGCTATCTGGATGCTCAAGAGCCTGAATTTGCCGAGAGGGTTCCTCTCAAAACATACAGTGAGCGCTTGCAGGAACTGGGAGCGGGTATCAAGGGATTCGGTGACTATCTGAAGGAAGAACCGTCACTGGCGAAGCGTTTTGTTTCTTATCGGGACACCAATAAACAATTCAACAAGGATGACCAACCGGTGGCAGGGGTGAGCTGGTATGCTGCGCGTGCATATTGCCTCTGGTTGTCATTGCTTGAGAGCGATGGCGCGCTCTATCGGTTGCCGACTGAAGTAGAGTGGGAGTACGCCGCATCGGGAGAAGAGGGCAGACTTTATCCGTGGCCAAAGAAGGAAGGTGAGCCGGATAAAACCTTGGCTAATTACAATAACAACGAGGGCGCAACGACATCAGTAGGGCGTTATCCAAAAGGCGCTACACCCGAAGGGTTGCATGATATGGCAGGTAACGTGTGGGAGTGGACGGAGGATTTGTATCAAAAAGCTAAAGATTGGCGTGCACAGCGAGGTGGAGCGTATTATAGCAGTGAAGCTGATGCTCTGCGCTGCTCCTCCCGGCTCATCAGCTATCCGAGGTACTACGTCAGCAACTATGTGGGTTTTCGAGTGATTCGTTCCAGTCATTTTTCTCTTCCTGAAAATCTGATCCTCTGATATCTGGAACTCTGAAAAAGCAAGCTCACTCGACAAGACAGAACTTACATGGAGAGGCTGGAAATTTTTTTTTTGCTTAGTCGTGCAGTCGCAGCTTGTCCACAAACAACTGACTACTGACGTTTGCCGAGTGAAGCGGAGTGGGAGTCTGCCTGCCGTGCCGGAAAGAGGAAAAAGAGAGCCGCAGGACGCAGAGGCAGCTTTCAGCTTTTTTGTAGCAATGCACATTATCCGTTCTTTATCGTAACTTCCCCAAAATATTTCCTGAGTATACAGTTCTGCTTGAAAAGCGGAATTATCTTTAATGGGGGCTTGGGTTTTGAATCATGAACAAGTAATTCTGAAAAATGCTGCATTTCGAAGTTAACAAAGAGAGCTGCACCCAGTGTGGCCTGTGTGTGGCTGACTGTCCGGCCCGGATCATTGCGATGGCAGAGGACGGTTATCCGTGTATTGCTGTTGAGAAAGAGTCAACCTGTTACCGGTGCGAGCACTGTCTTGCAATTTGCCCGGCTGCGTCGATTTCCATACTGGGGTTGAAGGCGAGCGACAGCAGGCCGCTCAATGCAGGGTATCCTGATCCGGTTGCACTTGAGACGCTCATCAAGGGCCGCCGATCGGTGCGTCGTTACAAGAATGAGAATTTGGATCCGGTACTTTTTCAGCAACTTCTTGATGTAGCATGGCATGCTCCGACAGGGGTAAATTCCCGCCAGGTCCGTTTTACGGTGCTCGACGACAAGGAGAAGGTTGCAACGCTTCGTGATGAGGTGATGGCAGGTCTGGTGCGGTTGGCCAAAGAGGGGAGCCTGGCAAAAGGGAAGGAATACTATACCAGCTTCATCAACCTGTGGGAGAAGCACAAGGTCGATATCCTTTTTCGTCATGCGCCTCACCTGCTGATTGTAACGGCACCCAGGCATGTAGCATGTCCTGAGCAGGACTGCCTGATCGCCATGTCCTATTTTGAATTGTATGCCCAGGCTAACGGAGTCGGCACATTGTGGAATGGTCTGGCAAAAGGGGCTATCAGCGATCTCTTGCCGGAGCTCAGGCAGCGTCTCGGCATCCCCGATGACCATCTGTTTGGTTACGTCATGTCGTTCGGTATGCCAGCGGTTCATTATGCGCGAACCGTCCAGCACGGCCCGGCTATCATTTATCGGGCGCTGTAGAGTAATCAAGATTCAGGATATAGGTAACCTGCCAAGATTTATAAAACATGTATGCTCAATGCACATTACCCATCCGATAAACGATTTTTTGTTTGAATTTTTCCCAAAGGCAAAAGAGGCGGGAAACAATATTGAGATCCTGAAGCAGGAGATTGAGACTTTTTATACGGTAGGGCCTTTCAAGCCAGCGATGACCATCGGGCACGGCATCATTGCTATTACGATTGAGGGTGACCTGCATGAAAAGCACCTGACGCTGATTGCCATCAACCTGATCCAGAACGGGAAAGCGGATGCGGCACGGCAATACCTTGACCAGGCTTTTGCGCTCAATCCCGCTTATCCGAATATCTATTATGCCTTTGCCCTGCTTGCAGAGGGTGAACAAAATTTCAGGGAAGCGTTTGAAATGTCGGTTGTTGCGCTTTTCAAAAATCCAAAAAAGGATCTGCTCTATCAGCAATCGCTCAACACGGCCATGAAGGCGGCCAGTGAAATTATTGATGAAGAGGTCGGTGGTGATATCGTCAATGACTATGCCTCTACGCTGGAGGAGGAGTGCGGCAAGAAAATCGTTATCGAAGCGGATGCCGGGTTAAAGAGTGCGGTCAACATTGAGCTTGCCGAAACCCATGACCGGAGCTACCATCTCGTCACATACAACCCAGAGTACCCGGCGGTTCATCATCTGATCATGCATGAGCTCACACACCTGCTTTTTGCGGTTCAAGCGCGAAAGGCCGGAAAAAACAAGCGCTTTGTCAGCGACGATGATCACAAAAAGCGATTCATGAGTTCCCTTCAGCATGATGGCGAAACGTTGGGCAAAAAGGGGGAGGACGATGCGCTCATCAAAGCGTATCACACGTTGTTGTTTCAGCTCTTCAACACGCCGATTGATCTCTCTATCGAGGATTATCTTTTCCAGAACTATCCGGCTCTCATGCCCTCTCAGTTCCTCTCGCTTCTTGGCCTCGTACAGGAGGGAATTCACGCAACGACTGATGAACAAATCCTGACCATTGCATCGCCCGTAATCCTCTCGAAATCAAAGACGTTCAATCTGGTCAATGCCCTGCACCTCCAGAAGCGTTACGGGGTGAACCTGATAGAAGAACATCAGCCAACCACATCCGAAAAAGAGCAGGCCGAAACGTTCTACCGCGAATATGAGGAGTGCCGAACCCGACATACGCCCGGTGATGAATACGAGCTGCTTCAGAGTTGGGCAAAGCAGCTCTATCTGCAGAACTCGTTCTCTCTTGTTGAAGAAGAGCCTGGCAAAGATGATGCCCTCAATCCGCCCGATAAAAAAACAGAGTTCGTCACCGAGGCGCATCAGAGCAAAGATATCAACATGGCCGTAACCCGCTTCATGGTCGAAGCGCTCCATTACTTCAAGAATCTGACCGACTCGGAGATCAATACCATTGCCATCCAGATTGGCTTGCTGTGCGAGGAGGGGATAAGCCCGGATGCTGTAGGCTACACCGTACCGTTTATAGCAGGCAAAACCTTCACCGGTTATCAGGTGCTGGCCTACTCTTATGTGAGCTGGGCAAAGGCATTTCCTGAGGCCCTGCAGCAACTCCAGCTCCCGTTTGACAAAGAGTATGAATTTGCCCAGGAAATGGTGGGCATGGGCGGGGCTTGAGTTCACACCTTCACCGCGATAATATCATCCCATCGGGTTATTCTGGTTTGTGAATCACATAAGCGACAAAGACTACCATTAAAATGAAAGGAAACCCATGTACAAGGCAAAAGAGGATATTGCCATAGCCCGTGAAATCATCTCATGCCCCGGCGACACGCTTGCTGAACAAATCGAGTTTACCGGTATGACCCAGGCCGAGTTGGCGGAACGGATGGGCTGGCCGAAGAAGACTATTTTTGCCGAAGAGTGCCTGATGAGCCGCAAGGAGGAAAAAGAGATCATGGTGAGCGGTGGATTTGAAAAAGAGGAGATCAAGCGTTTAGCCGCCAAAATTGGCACGCACCCGGCGATTGTTGCTGGCAGGCTGGCAAACCGTGGGGTGATGAAACAGCATATCGGCAATGGCTACGGCTTTTATAAATAACGTTCGTTCAGAAAAGGAGATAAAAATGGACAAGATGCTGAAACAATATCTTGATCGCGCAAAAGAGATCATCGGAGAGCGTACAGCAAGCGAAATTGCTTATGACAATGCTGTTGTTGAGGCACTTAACTCCGGCTTATCTCTTGAGGCAGCCCTCTCTTTGGCAGCTCAACGTCATCCAGGTGAAGCGATTCAGTGTGACTCCGGCACTATCAGCGATATTGCAGCCCACTATGATTACCTGAAAGCACACGATCAAATCATGAAGAAGCTTCAGATGAAGAAGAGGAACTAAAGGATTTTGAAACCAGTGGGTTACCATTTATATGGAGTGGTTTGCCTGACTATGTATTTTTTCTGTGCTTTTTCCATCGAAAGATTCCTTAACTTCTCCGATGGTTTATTCTTGTTTTTCAGGATTAAGCGGATAATCAATGGGAAAATACGAGAAACTTATTTTAAAGATATTGAGCGGTCAGTCTGACACCAATATTCTTTTCGATGATTTATGTCATATTCTTCAAGGCAGTGGCTTTGTTCTGCGTATTCGTGGAAGCCATCATGTTTTTCGCAAGGAGGGAATTGAAGAGAAGATCAATCTGCAACGTGAAGGCAACAAAGCGAAACCATATCAAGTCAGGCAAGTGCGATATCTTATCGTAAAATATCAACTTGGATGTAAACTATGATGGATAAATACGAAATTATTATTTTTTGGAGCGAGGAGGATCAATTGTTCGTTGCGGAGGTGCCTGAACTTCCTGGTTGTATGGCTCATGGCGATTCTCACAATACAGCACTCATAAATATCCAGGATGCGATAGAATTGTGGATTGCTACTGCTAAGGAATTTAACGATCCTGTTCCTAAACCAAAAGGAAGAAGACTGCTCTTCGCATAAGGACATTCACCGAAGCAGGCAATCCATACATGGGACGTTGCCAGTTCAGCAATTTTGGTATCGTTCGTCGCGTTTTCTCCATTACTGAAAGCATTCATAAATGACTCAATCTCCCTGAGCGCTTTTTCATATTCTGCCTCGGTACTGATTTTCATTGTTATTCCTTTTCGTTTATCATAGGCCGAAAGTATGGGCGTTAGCTTAACCAAATATCACGCGCAATACTTTGCCTACGAGCTCACACGAAGCCGTGCCGCTGACGATCAGGGAAAATTCACCGCATCACTGCAAGACGCCACTGTTGACCTGAACCCCCACCAGGTCGAAGCCGCACTCTTTGCCTTCAAGTCGCCACTCTCCAAGGGAGCACTGCTTGCCGACGAAGTAGGGCTCGGTAAAACCATCGAAGCCGGAATCATCCTCTCCCAAAAATGGGCAGAGCGTAAACGCAAGCTCCTCATCATTGCCCCGGCAAACCTTCGCAAACAGTGGAATCAGGAACTTGCCGACAAGTTTTTTCTGCCATCAACCATCATTGAAGCAAAATCATTCAATCAAGTTATCAAAAGCGGCAACCTCAACCCCTTCGAGCAGAATGAAATTCTCATCTGCTCATACCAGTTTGCACGCTCCAAAGAATCGTATCTCCGGCCCGTACAATGGGACCTTGTCATTATTGATGAAGCCCACCGCTTGCGGAATGTCTATCGGCCCGACAACAAAATCGGCAAATCCATCAAGTCGGCCCTTGCCCATACACAAAAAGTCCTGCTCACCGCAACCCCCTTGCAGAACTCCCTGCTCGAACTCTACGGGCTGGTCAGTATTATTGATGATTACACCTTCGGTGACCTCAAAAGCTTCAAATCAAACTATGCGCGGATCAGTGATGGCGAACACAGCCTTGAGCGTGAAATCAAAGATCTCGATGCCGAAATCAGGCTCCGCAAGGCAGAAGCCCGAAAACTCTCCGATCTCGAAAGCAAGGTACAGGAGCGTCGCCACGTCAAGGAACTTGAAAAACAGCGCGACGAAAAACGGCGTCACCTTTTTGAGAAGCTGGTGATCAGCGGCACCGATGATTTCTTCCCGGAGCTTCAGGAGCTGTGCCGCAAAGCCGGTGTAAAGGTTGTTCACACCCCCTGTCTGCCAAAAGCGCCCCTGCATGGCTCAACCCGGTGGGTGAAAGGCAACCCCCTGATTCAGCTTTCAAACCGCTTGAACCGGAACGATATTTTCTGGTTCACCTTTTTCCATGAAGCCGCCCATATTCTGAAGCACAACAAAAAGGATGTCTTTGTCGAGGGTATGGAGTACTCCTGTGACGGCAAAGAGAAAGAGGCCGAAGCCAATGCCTTTGCCGAAGAGTGCCTGATGAGCCGCAAAGAGGAAAAAGAGTTGATGGTGAGCGGCGCGGGATTTTGAAACCAGCGGTTTATCATTCATAAAAGCGCGATTACAAAGAGTGCGCAGGCGTTCGCGTTGTTATGATTTTTCAAGGATAAACTTTGGGTCAACGCCAAGAGTTTTGTAAAGCCGTTTGGCCAGATCCATATTGATCTTGCGCTTGCCATGCATCACCTCTGAAAGTCGTGTATCGCTGATTCCAAGTAGTTTTGCCATATCCTTGCGTTTCATTTTTTTTTCAAACATTTTGAGTTCAATCACATCAGGCACCGTTTCCGGTTTTTGTATCACCAAAGGCATGGGCATAACAACATGGCGATCTTCGTACTCTTCAATTGCTTTTGCCAGTTCAGCAATTTTTGCATCGTTCGTCGCGTTTTCTCCATCATTGAAAGCATTCATAAAAGATTCAATCTCCCTGAGCGCTTTTTCATATTGTGCCTCGGTACTGATTTTCATTGTTATTCCTTTTCGTTTATTCTTGCTCAATAGTTGCCGGGTCAATGCGGTCATAGCATTTATGGGTGCCGATAAACTTAATGAAGAGTGTTCTTGAAGAAAATCGAATCCTTGCAACGATCCTGTAGTGATTTCCTTTTATATTGGAAAAATACCGTTCGTTTGCGATATAATCTGCTGACAGAAACGTGGTTTTCAGCTCTGCATGGTTTCGCCAGTCTGCGGCTTTTACCTTGGCATACCATTCATTCAGTGCTGGTATCGCATCCGGGTATTTTGTGCCGAAAGTGTTCAGAGCCGATTTTTTGATAATGACCATACACTCATCCGTCATCTTTTTATACCATAATCGCAAAAAGATTACATTTTTCAAAATTTCATTCATACCAGCTCACAACGCCAGAAAGACTCTTTCACTGCGTAAGCGAAATTGTTGCCATACTTTCGCTGTAATCGGTATATTTTGCATTCGAAAAATTCCTTGCATTATGGCGGGCTGATGGCGGTTGTAATTCTGGATGTCTCCGGCTTTTGTAAAAAAGTTGAACTGAAGGGTTGATCATGAGCATTTTCGCCAATGGATCACGAGTTGCGATACGAGATGAGGAGTGGTTGGTGCGTTGTGTTATCAGACCGGTTCAGGCTTTCAGGGGCGCATCACGCAACAGGTAAGCCATAACGCCCTCTTTCGGCTCAAGGGCCTTGTCGATCACCAGCAAGTCGCCATCCTGAATGCCCGCATCAACCATCGATCCGCCTTTCACTCTCGCATACAAGGTAGCTGCCGGGTGCTTGACAAGCTCCTTGTTCAGGTCAAGGGCAAGATCAAGATACTCTTCAGCCGGTGAGGGAAAGCCAGCCGCGATTGCGGTACAGGCAAGCGGCAGTTCCAGTTGCGTTGTCAAGTCAGGAGTAAAAAAGTCGAGCACCGGGCCAGCATGTATTCTGGTGAGTATCATCGTTATTTTTTGTTTTCATGACCGGAATATACATTCTGAATCAAATTCCGGAGAATCATGCAGAATCTGTCTTCCTTTTCTGCATGGAGAGGATTTTATAATTTATAGTTTTTGATATTATATCGCTATAATGGTAGATTTAATTCCGTGAAACGCAACGGGTCAGTTAAAAAAAATAACTTAGCTTATCGCACATGTCATACTTCAAACATGTCTGTCTTGTTGAAGCGTCACAGTCCATGAATACGCCTATTCCCCGCTTTTTCTCTGATTCTATAGGGGTGTGTTACATCGCTGGCGCCATCAAGCATGATGTTGAAACACTTGTCATGCCTGAAAATTATTATAACGATGCCGTTTTCGAGAGCTTTCGAGCGCTTCTCAAACGTTATCCAATCGATCTGGTCGGCATTTCATCGATGACAGGAGCCTTTAACAATGCTCTGAAACTTGCCAGGATTGCCAAAGAGCATGGCGTGTTCGTAGCCATGGGGGGATTTCATCCGACAGCGCTTCCTGAAGAGGTACTCAGGCTTGACTGCGTGGATGTTGTGGTTATCGGTGAGGGTGAAGCAACGTTCAGAGAACTGGTCCTTCACGGGCCGTCGAAGGATGTCAAGGGACTCGCCTACAAAGATGGTGGCGGAATAGTTTTTACAGGAGAGCGGCCTGTTATTATTGACGTCAATTCAATAGATTTTCCTTTAAGAAGTTTGCGTCCGGAACGGTTCGGTGAAAAAGGTTCAGAATATTCAATAGATACCATCTATACGTCTCGTGGTTGCCCATGGACATGTTCGTTTTGTGCAAATGACCAAATGCATAAGCACTGGAGAGGGAGAAGTCCTGAGAATGTAGTGGAGGAATTAAGCACGCTTCATGATCCGAAAAAGAAAAAGCTCATCAAGATTTGGGATGCCAATTTTTTGACAAATATTAAACGGGCTGAAAAGATTTGTGATCTTCTGATTGAGAAAGGGTTGACCAATTTCAAATTCGGTACGGAAAGCAGGGTGAAGGATGTGATACGGGGAGAACGAATTCTTCCGAAACTTCGTCAGATTGGGTTGCACTTGATCGGACTTGGCATCGAGAGTCCGCATGAAAAAACCTTGTCGTTGATGAATAAGAATAACAATTTGGATGAAGTCAAATATGCCATGGAACTTACCAGAAAAAACGGCATTGGAACTGAAGGATATTTTATTGTCGGACATTATTCCGAAACGCTCGAAGACACCATGGCTTACCCTGAATTTGCCAAAAGTCTTGGTCTCAGCAAGGCTTTGTTTATGGTCATGACACCCTATCCTGGAACAAAAGTATTCGATGAGTATAAAAATGACGGAAATATCGTTTCATACGACTGGGATCTCTACAACAATTACTCTCCTGTCGTTAAAACAGCATGCATGGACGCGCTCACCATCGTGAAGATGATGGCATATTGCGCCATCGCTTTCAGCGGATACCGCTCCGTTCTCAGGAGAAACAGTAAAAACGGAATACTGACTGATCTGCTCTCCCGCCTTTTTTCGTTCATCAGTATCATGAAAGTAAACAAAAGCCTTACTGAACATGAGGTACGCAACTCTTTATTTGATGCGTTCTTGATGTATCAGGAGAAAAATCCTGTAATAGAATCTGAAGACAATTCTTTCTCTAAAAAGCAATGGATGAAGACTATTGTTATTAGTCTCGAACATTCTCCAGGAAAAGCTATCGACTTTGTTTTTGAACAGCATGGGATTAAACGAAGCATGTCAATCGTTAAACGGGATTCTGAAATTTCCACACCAAATGCCGTTATCAGGCTTGACGATCTCATTGCATTTTCAAGGTCAGTATCTCTTGATTGGATGATCAAAGTCTTCTTTACAGGCGAGATACTTAAAAACAACCCGAATCTGATATTGAACAGCGCAAGATTTGTCCGGCAACTCTCCCTGTTACTTGCTGATCGGGAACTGTGGCGTATATCCAGATCGGCATTTCTACTTTATTCAGGCGCACTAAAACCTGACAGAGAATTGGCAGGAGCAGTTACTACATAAGCGCTTTACGATACATTATTGATTAATATCTATAATGTCAACCAGTTTTAAAAAATGGTTCATATCCCTACTAATTACATCATTAATTTGGAATTGAATTTTCGTAACGGCATTTTCGCTGATGCGCGCAGTACTCTCTTTACCCCGATTCTTTGTCGGGCTATTTCATAATAGTTGCACACAATTGCGACCGCGTTGTTTTGCTTGATAGAGCGCGTTGTCTGCACGCAAGAATAACATATCCAGAGATTCGTCATGTTGTGTCCAGATTGTACAACCGATACTGATAGTTATTTTTGTGTATTTTTCATCAAATGGAAGAGATAAGTCAGCGATGGCTGTTCGTAATTTTTCTGCAACCTCCAAACACTCTGCGTGACTGGTCTCAGGTAAAAATATCGCGAATTCATCCCCTCCCCAGCGTGCCAATATATCACTAACGCGCAAGTTTTCATGTAAGACTTCCACGATTTTTTGCAGCATACTATCACCTTTTATATGACCGTGTTTATCGTTAAACTCTTTGAAATGGTCAAAATCCACAATCAGGAATGCCAGTGAGTGCCCATATCGGCGCGCTCGTTCACATTCAATCCTCAGCAATTCCCGTTTTATAAATGTTAAATAGAATTATATCAATTAATCCCAGCTATCAATTTTATCGCATATAGATTTCCATTACCACAAAAAAAGTGGTTATTCGGAGAGATTAATCGAGACATAAAAATGAAATACAAT
>CAIQGA010000090.1 GCA_903871235.1 uncultured Chlorobiaceae bacterium | reverse complement strand
CTGAGCCCGAAACGGGTAGCACCCATAACCAGAATATTGATGGCAATACCGGCAACAATCTGGTCGGCCTTCAGGGTAACCGTCACAAAAGCAAACAGCAGTGCCACACCAAAGCCACAAAGCAGTGCCACAAGAATACCTATAAACGCAGAGCCGGTACGATACTGGCCAAAAGCAGCACCAAATGCACCAGCTAGCATCATCCCTTCAAGCGCAAGATTGACCACCCCGCCCCGTTCTGAAAAAGTTGCCCCGACAGAGGTAAGGACATAGGGAACGGCAAGACGAAGGATTTGCAAAAAAATAACAAGCGGCTCAATGGTCATGACAAATCAGTATGAAATACGCTTTCAGGTAGTTTTTACATCAGCTTTTTGTTAAACTTCAGTATTTAACAAAGGTAGTCAACTTCACCTGTTTTTTTCACTCTGTGCACATTTTTATCTGGCGAAAGAAACAATTACTCATGAATAATCATGCCAAAATCTGAGATTACCAGCGAACAGAGCAGCAGTAAACAATACATTTACAGTTTCTCGGGCGGCTCTTCTGAAGGTGATGCATCCATGAAAAACCTTCTGGGCGGCAAAGGTGCCAACCTTGCCGAAATGGCCAATATCGGCTTACCGGTTCCTCCAGGATTTACCATTTCAACCGAAGTCTGTACTTATTATTACGACAATCAGAAAAATTACCCCCGAAACCTTTTTGAAAGAGATATCCCAGCAGCACTCCAAAAAATTGAAGCTGCACTCGGCAAAAAGTTCGGAGACCCCGAAAACCCGCTTCTCGTCTCGGTCCGCTCAGGTGCAAGAGCCTCGATGCCCGGCATGATGGACACCATTCTCAATTTAGGCCTCAATGCCAAAACCGTTGACGGTCTGGCCCGAAAATCTGGAAATCCCCGATTCGCCTGGGACTGTTACCGCCGTTTCGTGCAGATGTACGGCGATGTTGTGCTCGACTTGAAACCGACCGATAAAAAACAGATCGACCCCTTCGAAAAAATTCTCGAAGCAAAAAAACACCAGCTTGGCATTAAGCTCGACACCGAATTCACGGTAGAAGATCTTCAGAATATTGTCGCCGACTATAAAGCGGCGATCTTCGAAAAAACCGGCAAAACTTTTCCTGAAGACCCCCACGAACAGCTAATCGGAGCAATCGGAGCCGTCTTCAACAGTTGGAACAACGACCGGGCAATAGTTTACCGCAAGCTCAACCACATTCCCGGATACTGGGGTACCGCCTGCAATGTTCAGGCGATGGTCTTCGGCAACATGGGCGAAGATTGCGGAACCGGCGTAGCTTTCACCCGTGACGCCGCCACCGGCGACAACATCTACTACGGCGAATTCCTCATGAACGCCCAGGGAGAAGACGTGGTGGCCGGCACAAGAACCCCGCTGAAAATTGAACAGCTCAAAGCAGAAAATCCTGGCATCTACAGCCAGCTCGAAGAGATCCGTTCGATTCTTGAACACCACTACCACGACATGATGGACATCGAGTTCACCATAGAAAACAATGTGCTCTTCATGCTCCAGTGCCGGGTCGGAAAACGGACCGGCATGGCCGCAGTCAAAATTGCCGTCGACATGTACAACGAAAAGCTGATTGATGAAAAAGAAGCTCTGTTGCGCATAGAACCTGAACAGCTTAACCAGTTGCTCAGGCCGGTCTTCGACATGAAAGAGAAACAGAAAGCCATTGATGAAAAGAGACTCCTTGCCATAGGCCTGAATGCCGGCCCCGGCGCCGCTACCGGCAAAATCTATTTCAATGCCGTTGATGCCTACGAAGCAGGTAAACGCGGAGAGGCGGTCATTCTTGTCCGCATCGAAACCTCACCGGAAGATATCAAAGGCATGGCCGCCTCAGAAGGGATTTTGACCGAACGGGGCGGCATGACCTCCCACGCCGCTCTTGTAGCCCGCCAGATGGGCAAGGTCTGTGTTGTCGGATGCGGAGCACTCAATATCGACTACCAGAAAGGCGAAATGCGGGTCAGCGGCAACACAACCGTTCTTTCAGAAGGCGACTACATCTCCATCGACGGCAGCACCGGAGAAGTTATAGCCG
>CAIQGA010000089.1 GCA_903871235.1 uncultured Chlorobiaceae bacterium | reverse complement strand
TGACAAGTACCGGGACTTCACATCAATCTATGCTGATTTTGATAATGCCAAAAAAACTTTTGGAACGAATCCTCAACTCCTTGCTGATTTGTTCACAAAGAACCTGAAGACACTTTTGACCTATCAAACACCCAACAAATTTACAATCACCTATCGAGGCAAGGAGTTGCAGCATCACTCGTTGGGTCAGCGCGCATCTGCCTTGATTCTGTTTGTATTGAGTCAGCGAGAAAGTGATCTCATTATCATCGACCAGCCTGAAGATGACTTGGATAATCAAACTATTTATGAGGATGTGATTAAACTGGTTCGCAAGATGAAACCAAAGGTGCAGTTTATCTTTGCGACCCACAATCCGAATATCCCCGTACTGGGTGATGCTGACCAGATACATTCCTGCTCTTTCATGGACGACAAAATTTTAGTTCAAAGCGGAGGAATTGACGATCCTGTTCAACAAAAAACCATTGTTGATATTATGGAAGGCGGTCGGGAAGCATTTAATCGTCGCAAAGAAATTTATCAGATATGGAAACCATAGAACTTATGAATGTTCTTGCCCAAGGCGAGGACAGTGAACACCAATTCAAAGAGAATTTTAACAACGCTGAATCGTTGGCCGCAGAAATGGTGGCGTTCAGTAATGGAAATGGCGGGAAGATAGTTATCGGTGTTGCCGATAACGGACTGATTGTTGGCTTGACTAAGGCGGATATTCATCGCTTGAATCAATTAATCTCTAATGTTGCAAGCATAAATGTGCGCCCGGCGATCAATCCGACAACGCAGAATATGCTCACAGAAAACGGTCTGATATTGATTATCGATGTACCGATGGGCATCAATAAACCGTATCAGGATCATGCGGGTCTCTTTTGGGTAAAAAATGGTGCTGACAAGCGGAAGGCGACCTCTCGTGAAGAAATCCAGAGGTTATTTCAAGCATCAGGCCTCTTGCATGCTGATGAATCACCAGCAAATGGCTTGACTATTGCCGATCTGGATATGGATTATTTCAGAGAGTTTTTTCAGCGTCGGTATGGCGAGCCTCTTGATGCACAGCAATTGCCTTTGGAGCAGACCATTCAAAATTTGAATTTGGGAAGGGATGGTGTTTTAAATGTGACTGCTGCCTTGCTGTTTGGAAATAATCCATCGTTTCGATTACCAGCATTTATTGTAAAGGCGGGCTGTTTTCCCGGTAACACTATAGCTGGTGAGACCTATCGCGACAGTCGTGACATCAAAGGGAAGTTGGCTGATGTATTTCAGCAGTCGATAAGTTTTATTTTGGCAAATCTTCGACAAATTCAGGGAGATCAGACGGTCAATACAACAGGCATACCTGAAATACCAAGGATTGTATTCGAAGAGATGGTTGCAAATGCGCTTGTGCATCGCGACTATTTTATTTCAGCTCCAATCAGGATTTTCGTTTTTGATGACCGTGTCGAAATCATCAGTCCAGGGCATCTCCCGAATAATTTGACGATAGAGAATATCAAGGCAGGGAATTCCAATACCCGTAACCCGGTATTGGCCTCATTCGCAAATCAAATATTGCCGTATCGCGGCTATGGTTCCGGCATTATTCGTGCTCTGCAAGCCTATCCTTTTATTGATTTCATTGATGACAAGGAGGGGAATATGTTCAAGGTTATTGTTGTGCGCCGGGCTTTGTAAATGATAAACACCAAACAGTTTGGCGATTATCTGCCATTTCATCGACAGCCGTGTGCAGTTTCTGTGCTCTCTTTTGTAACGCAGCCTCGCAAACCTCATACTCGCCCAGATGGAGTCGCATCAGGCTCTTCCAGAGCTTGCCGTGGTTGGGCACAGAGAAGTGCAGCAGTTCATGCACAATCACGTAATTCCAGACCTCTTCGTCCATGTTGAGCAATTCTGTGTTGAAATTCAGATGGCCCTCTGTAGAGCAGGAGGCCCACTTGTTCTGCATGGGTCTAACGCCGAGCCACGCCACCTGAACGTCAAGTTTGGTAGCCCAATCATAAACGCACTGCTTGAATCGAATCTTTGCACTGGTGTTGGTCATGGCTTACATCCGGTTTGCTTTTTCCAGCAGGTGGAACAGATAGTCTACGATGCCCGTGACCCGTTCGAGATCCTCTGATTGAGCGTAGAGGGCAAAGGTGATCTTTTTGCGAAGCTCACGCAGTGCTGCATCGCTCTTCTGCCAGTTCGGAAACTCCACGAACGCCGCCTTGATCTGGCGGCTCACCTCTTCGGCATGGCCGATCTGCTCGTCGAGCAGCGTCCGGTAGACAAAAAAGGTCACCCCGTCGAACCCCTTTTCGGCCTGCTCCTTTTTTCGTGCTTCGTTGGCTTCGACCTCCTGCATCAGCTTTTCAAGGGCTTCGGCGGTGGTCTTCTGGCGGCTTTCGAAACTCTCCAGCACCGCTTGCGCCCTTTCGGCCATGGCGATAAGGAAAGGATCGCCGCTCTCGTCCTCAGCAATCTTTTCAATGCTCTTGATGAGATTGATCACCTTGGTTGCCTCGCCTCCAGTCTGGGCATTGATGAGGTCGATGGTCTCCGAGTCAATCCTGATCACGCGTTCTACCTGCCCGACGCCGTAGCTGCCGATCTGATCCTGCACCAATTTGTTGGTTTTCCGCTGGAACTCGCGATCGACCTGGACGCGCTTCGTATAGGCCTTGCGGACGACATCGTAGATAGCCGAAAGCGTCGCATACTCCTCAATGAAGGGGCGCAGAAAGGCATCCGGCGAGATGATTTCGTAGAGCATCTCAATCTCCTTGTACTCCCTGAAAAAGGTCTTCCGCCGCTCCGGATCGCGGAAGTGCTCGATGAGGGTATCGACATCCTTGTCGGTGAAGTTGCGCGCAATCAGGCTCAGGTAGTCCGGCGCTTTGCTCTCCATTTTGTTCTTGAAGAGTAGCTTCAGGAGCTTGAGATCCTTGACAATGGCGTTAATCTCCTCACTGTCGAAGGCGAGGGCTTTTTCGAGCTTGTCGAAGATACCAACAAAATCAAGAACAAAGCCGTGGGGTTTTACCATCCCCCGCTCCTCGTTCTCGTAGGGACGGTTCACCCGTGAGATGGCCTGCAGCAGGGTATGGTCGCGCATCGGCTTGTCGAGATAGATGGTGTAGAGCAAGGGCGAGTCGAAGCCGGTAAGCAGTTTTTCGGTGACGATGAGGATTTTTGGAAACTTGTCGAGCTTGCAGAAGTTTTTGCGAATCTCCCGCTCTTTTTTGGGGTCGAGATGGTATTTCTTGAGCAGGGCCGAGTCGTTGGCATTGCTGGTGTAAACCACCTCGGAATACTCCTTTGGCAGGAACCGGTCAAAAGCCTCCTTGTACAGGGCGCAGGCCTCGCGATCAACAGCGACGAAGAAAGCCTTGTAGCCAAGCGGTTCGACGTTCAAAACGTAATGGCCAGCGACGAACTGCGCCACCATTTCAATTCGCTCCCTGCTTTTGAGGAAGTTCTTCAGGTTGACCGCCCGATCAAGAATCTTGTTCAGCTCTTCAATGTCGGCCACCCCCTCGGCTTCGGCAAGGGAGAGAAACTCCGCGTCCAGCGTCTCGTACGGGACAAGCATCTCGTTGGGAGCAAGCTGGTAGTAGAGCGGCAGGGTCGTGCCATCCTCGATGCTGTCGGCGATAGAGTACTTGTGCAGGTAGCCTTTGTCATCCTCGCAGCCGAAGGTCTTGAAGGTGCCCTTGCCATAGGCCGTCTTGTCCACCGGGGTACCGGTAAAGCCAATAAAGGTGGCATTAGGCAGGCCAGCCATGAGGAAGTTCCCGAGATCGCCGCCGGTGGTGCGGTGCGCTTCGTCAATGAGAACGTAGATGTTCGAGCGGCTATTGATATTGGCAGGCATATCGCGGAACTTGTGCATCATCGTCACAATGATACCCCGGTAGTCCTCCCTCAGCAGCTTGTTGAGCCGCGAGATGCTGCCAGCGTGCTTCAGGTTGCTTAGCCCAAGCGCAGCAAGGTTCCTGAGCATCTGGTCTTCCAGCTCGTTACGGTCGATCATCAGGAGGATGGTCGGTTTTTCCGCCTCGGGCGCACGGAAGAGCAGCTCCGCCGCCTTGATCATCGTAAAGGTTTTGCCGCTCCCCTGGGTGTGCCACACAAGGCCCCTGGTACGTGCGGGATCGAGAGCGCGATTGACGGTCGCCTCCACCGCGCCGGTCTGGTGCTGACGAAGGAGGTATTTGTTCAACTCATCCTCCTTCTCGGCAAAGATGATGTACTCCTTCAGGAAGGTCAGCACCTGCGGGATGGCGCAAAAGCTCTTCACCTTTGCCTCCAGTTGCCCGACACCCTCATCCTTCCAGTTGAAAATGTTGCGGCGCACTGTGTTCCAGCTCACCCCGTAGGCAAAACTGATGGCATCGGTGGCGGTAAAGAGCTGTTGCGATACAAACAGCTCCGGTGTCTCGAGGTGGTATCGGCGGATCTGGTCCACCCCGAGCGCAATAGCCTCATCCTTGTTGGCATTCTTGCACTCAATTACCAGCACAGGGATGCCGTTGATGAGAAAAAGGAGATCCTCCCGCGTACCGTAATGGCCGTTGTGAAAAGCCCACTCTTCGGTCACTTCGTAGACGTTCCGCGCCAGGTCGTCGTAATCAATCAGGATGAGGTCGCGCTCGCGGCTTTCCTCATGATCGAAGAACTTGCCCCGATTGCGCAGGTGCTCCACAAATTCCCGGTTGCCATAGATATCGGCATGGAGATGGCTAAACTTCCCGAGCAACGCCCCCTCGGCTTCAGAATAGCGTTTGTTGAACTCACGCACCTTGGCATAGAGCAGATCGTCGAAGAAGAGCGAACGGTTCCTCGCACGGTCGGCAGGCGACACCGCCGGGTCAAACCCGCGCCGTTGCTCCGCCTCCTCTCTTGAAACAAACGACCACCCGACCTCTTGCGTGTAGGCAAGGATTCGGGCCTGAACTGTTTTGTGTTCTGAGGGTTTCATGTAAGGGGCTCCAGTTTCAGGCCTCTCTCTATTTTGTCCCGTTGCTCAGGATTGACGTGTGATTCCTCCGCATAGTCCCGCCATTGCGTGACAATGTTCCTCACTTCATCAATAATCGTTTCCGCACGCCCGCGCTTCATGGAAGCGCTCTTTGCACACGCTTTGAAATCCTCCAGAGTAAAATCACCTCGTTTGCCATTCATCGTCATTTGATGACTTGATGTCCATTTTCCGCCTGGTTGATAACTATAGGTCATGTCGAACGCGGGAGAGAGTGACCAGTTACCCGACTTGTCCATCAAAAAGGCAATGTTCTTGACGTGGTCGTCCTGATTACGGGCTACGATATTGAACACCATTCGGCGGAACTGCTCCTCAATGGTCGCCATCGGCAACCCCAGTCGGCGGATTACTTGCAACGCCTGTTCGTAGCCGTATGCTCCTGCCTGATTGAAATCATAATGCGCCATGCCGCAAAGCGACTGCATGTGCAGCTTGCCTCCACCTTCCAACCGGTCGAACCGCTTTGTCATGAAATGGCGCCGCCCGTCCTCCTCGAACAAACGGCTTGGAGTCATGGTAATGCCCGCATCGACCGCCATCCTGTAATAAGCGTGTTCAATTGCGCCATACTCCTTTGGGTCTTCCAGCTCCTTATCCTTATTGCCGCTGACACCGTCGAACTTCATCAGCCAGTATTCAAATCCACTGCCCGTCTTCACCTGCCCAGACCGGATTTCGTTTGTTTTCGGATTCCAGGCAATCACCGCTTTGGCCCGTGCACCGCCAGCAGATGTACCAACCTGAACAATATCTCGTAGTGCTATTTGCTTTTCCTCCTCGTGGAACCAGCCCTGCAGGTTGTCGCGATGATTCAAAACCTCCGAAGCCAACGCTACCAGCTTGTCAACTTCAATGCGGGAGGAGTCAGGTGCATCAAATCGGGTTGCAGGCTCATACTCCAGTGCCCCCATACCACGCGAACCAGTGTAACAGAGACGCTCAACCGCATTGAACGATTCCGGCATACGTCCTGAACGTGCAAGCCAGGCATCAATCAACACATTACCAAACCGATCCGGCAGTGAATCCGCCAAAAGCCCCGGAAGACCATGAAAGGTTGCCGGTCGAAGGGATGGAAAGGAGTAGATACGGCCGGAGATAGGCATCATCAGCGGGGCTACCTCGATACCGCTGCTGGTGAAGGCCGAATCATATTCAAAGGTCGCGGTCGCACTCTTATCATCCAGCGACACCGCCCCAATTGTGCGTCCCCACAGGTTTACCATTGCTGTCGTGCTCATGCTTCGTTACCCCACTTCCATGGAATTTCATCCGTTGGTTTTCTCTTGCCACTGGCGCGCTTTCGCACCTTGCCTTTCAGCTTGAGCAGATCCATCGGACGCAGTCCGGCCTCGGGCACCAATGTCTCCAACCGATCCAAGAGCCCCAATACCCGTAGAATCCGAATTATTGAAGATATTTGCGTCGTAGCTCCGGCCTCGACACGCTCCACCGTCCGTTTCGACACGCCTGCCTGCTCGGCAAGCATCTCCTGAGTAAGCTGAAGTTCCAGCCGGCTCTGCGCAAATCGTCTACCCAGCTCTGCCAGAATCGCTTTATCTGTCAATAATCCTTCGATCTTCATCAAGAATTCTTGTTTTTCTTTAGGTTATATATCGCAATAAATGACGATCTATAATAGAAATATAAATATTATTCGCAATATTTGACGACTTAAAGAATCTGTAATTATTGCTTCGATTTTGGAAATCGTGACACAATGCCGTAGCACCGAGCAAGAGGTCCCCCCATATCTCGCATGTTCAGCGAATTCATGCGCCCTCCTTTTCCATTTTGATCTTATCAACCCGGGTCTTAGCGGTCATCAGTTCGTGAAGAAGTGTGCGGAAGAGGTCTTGAAGTCGGTTTCGTCTTTGAGATGCCAACCTGATCTTTCGATCTGTCGCTGAGAATGCGTCCGCAATTTCTGTCTGCTCTTCGATTGTTGGTATCGGAATGGGCCATGGCTTGAGAAACTGAATATTGATGTTCTTTTGTGTTCCTTTAGGAGCCATGCGATCCATCAGTGGCTGCTGGGTAATTAGATAGTAATTCAGGAACTCAGTCTGAACGTTCTCATCGGGTGAAATTCCAATCAGGCTATCTGGACATGCTGAATCAAATTCAAGAATCCCTGTGAATCCGATGTTGGCTGCAATCGTAATGAGAATTGTGCCCGCAGGAAACATTTTGCTTATGAAAAGACCGTCCTCGTTGAGCGTCTGAGTGTAAGAGCGGACATAGCCATCGCAATTGGAAACATCACCAGTTTGAACGAAGGGATATTCACCGCCATAGAATCGAGGCTCATTACGAGGCCGGTGGGTAAATTTGCCACGCTCGATTTTTGCAACGTTACCCAATAACATTACCTCCCAACTTTCAGGTACGAGTCCAATCTCGGTTTGTTTTTGGGCTTCATTGTGGAGGCCTTCGGTGAAGAGCTTGTGCATGAGGGCCCTTTTCAGCTCGGTGGTGGTCTGAATAATTCGTTCCTGCGCTTCGATCGCCCGCTGCACCGTCGAAAGAATGTGTGCGATTTTCTTCTGTTCCAAAAGTGCTGACGGAAAGTGAACAGACTCCAGGTAAGCCATTTCACGATTCAAGCCTGGGACACCGACATCGCCAGTGATTCGTGTGAGATCAATGTGACGCAGTAGATAGAACAAAAAATCGAGATCAAGATCGGGTGCATCTGCTGCTGTAACGTAGAAGGTCGTATCAATCGGACAGAATGGGACGATCGAACGATGAACCTGACCTGCCGATCCTTTTCGTCCAATTATTAAACCAGGAGCATCAACTATAGGTTTGTTGTGAGAACCAACGATTCCATTGGATCCGTAAACCGGAATTATCCCGTAAACGCGGTTTTTGAAGGGAAGACTTTTCCCGTAGTTAAGTTGGAGAACGTCTCCTAAACGCTTTTTTTGCCAATCGCTCATAACCGACCTCCATTCTTATCCATCAGCTCCATCAATCTGCGGCCTTTTTCCGTGAGCCGGTATTTCTGGAGGCGACTGGTAGGTTTTTCCGGGATGGTAGGCTCCACCAGTCCGTCGGCAAGGGATGGGTCGATGTACGTTTCACG
>CAIQGA010000088.1 GCA_903871235.1 uncultured Chlorobiaceae bacterium | reverse complement strand
GTTCCAGATCGTACCCCTTTCCCTCAATGGTGTACCAGAAAACATGTCCGACACCGGTGCCATCGGGGCCAAGGGTGGGCACGACGCCCGAGGGCAGGAGCGATGCGGCGTAGTTCAGCCGCTCAAGCACGCGGGTTCTGGCCCAGTAGATATCGGCCTTGTCGTCAAAAATGACATAGATCATCGAGAAACCGAAGGCGCTTGAGGCTCGCACGGCACGCACCTGCGGCAGCCCCTGCAGGTTGACGGCCAGCGGGTAGGTGACCTGGTCTTCGACCACCTGCGGCGAACGGCCCGGATAGTCGGTAAAAACAATCACCTGGTTATCGGAGAGGTCGGGAATGGCATCAACCGGCGTTGTCGAGGCCGACCAGATTCCCCACAAGATGACAAGCCCGAACACCATCAGGATGATGACCCTGTTGCGGGCGGAATAGTCGATGATCTTCTCTATCATTTCAACTGGGATTCAGAGTCAATAAGGTAGGCTCCGGAGACGGCAACCCTTTCGCCAGTCTCGATGCCGGAGAGAATCTGCACTTTTTCACTGTTGCGTTGCCCGATCTCTACGTTACGCGATTCAAACACTCCCGGTGAGCGTTCAACCCAGACCACCTGCCGTTTTCCGGTATCGATGACTGCGGTGAGAGGAACCACAAGAGTCGATTGCAGGGGTATCTTGATAATGGCATTGACAAACATCTCGGGTTTGAGTTTCATGCCGGGATTGGCCATTTCTACCCGCGCCTTGAGGGTTCTGGTTTTGGGATCGAGAAAGGGATAGAGAAAGGCAATGCGGCCCGTGAACTCGCTTTCGGGTGATGATTGCGAGCGGATGGCAACCTCTTGACCGATTCGGATATTGGGAAATTCGTTTTCATAGAGCTCCAGCTCAATCCAGACCCTCGAGAGGTCGGCGATGTTAAAGAGCAGCTCTCCGGCAGCAACATATTGCCCCTGCTGCACCATTTTTTCGATGACGACGCCGGAGAAGGGGGAGAAAATTGCAAGCCTGCTTGCGGGTTTGCCGCTTTTTTCAAGCCTCGCAATCTGGCCGTTACTGACACCCAGGAGCCTCAGCCGCTCTTTGGCCGATGCCACAAGCCCGTCGCCCTGTTGTGCGATGGAGGGGAATGATGAATTTTTCAACTGGTCGCGGCTTTTGAGAGCCAGCAGATACTCCTCCTGTGTTGCAACAAGGTCGGGGGAGTAGAGCTCCGCCACCGGGCTCCCTTTGCTCACCATCGCCCCGACGCTGTTGAGATAGAGCTTGTCGATACGCCCGGCAACCCAGGCAGTGACCCGCGCCTGTCGCGACTGATCGTACTGCACAATGCCGACCGCGTTGATCTCCTTGTTCAGGCTCTCTGTTGTTGCCTCCGCGACTGCGACATTGGCCATGACCCGCTGGGTGGGTGAAAGTGAAACCTGCTCCGCTGTTTGCGCAACTGGGGCAGACGCCTCCTGAATCTTTTTGATCAGCTCCATTCCGCATACAGGGCAGAGGCCGGGCTTCTCCCTGATGATGAAGGGGTGCATGGAACAGGTGTAGAACTGTTTTGGCGCAATCGCTTTCGCCTGAGTCGCTTTACCGGGTTGTTGTTGCTGCTGCCAGAGGAACCAGCCGCCACCCGAAGCAATTGCAAGAAGAAGCACCAGCAGGGGGATGAGAATTTTTTTGTTCAGGGTCATGGTGTTTATTTATCGTGTTGAGGGCCCGGGTGTTGCCGTCAGATCGCTTCCTGTTGCGGCTTCAAGTTGCGCAAGCTTCATCATATACTCCGCTTGCGATTCATAGAGTTCCCGCTCGTAATTGAACAGGGTCATCCGGTTGTCGAGGAGTGTGAGAAAATCGACTTTGCCAACCCTGTAGCCGATCAGTGCCGACTGGAGGGAGTGCTCCGCCTGGGGGATGATGCCACCCTTGTATAGCTCAACAAGTTTGCGGCGCCGATCGAGTTGCAGAAGGGTTTCGTTGATGGTGTAGGAGATGCTGTTCTTCAAGGCTTGAAGTTCCTCATTCGCCATGACGCTTTCGAAGGTCGATTCGCCCACCATTGCTTGCCGTTTTTCCCACTGGAGCGGCAAATTGAAGGTAACGCCAAGGCTCACCATATTGTCGCCCGGATCGGTGGTCATCTCTGTTGATACCGCGTCACGGATCATATACTCCAGCGAGAAGTTAAAGTCGGGATAGAACTCTCTTCGTGCCAGGCGGCGGGAGGTATCAGCCTTCTCTTTAAGGCTGCCAAGGCTTTTTACCTGCGGGCGCTCTTCAGTGGCCTTTGTGTTCAGTTGTTCCCGCGAAAGCGTGAGCGGTGGCAGGGTAAAATCGGCCACCGGGCCAACCGGAGTATCTCCCGTGCGTGAGAGAAGGTAGTTGAGGGTTGCCTCCAGACTCTTGCGCTGTTGCTGCAGGGTGATCTGCATCTCAACCATTTTCGACTTTTCAAGGCCCGCCTTGAAGATATCCTGCTGCACGCCTTGGCCGACTGAGTATTTTAACTCGGTAATGGTTATGAAGTTGCTCAGCAGTTGCAGGTTTTTGCCAACGATCTCCAGCCCTTTATCGGCAGCCCAGAGCTGGTAGTAGCTCTCCTTGACCATCCGCGTCAACTCCAGCTTGCGCTCCTCGAAGGCCCAGCGGTAAGAGTCGGCTTCGTATCGGGCAATATCACGGCGGAGGCCACGTTTGCCCCAGAAGGGGAGTTGCTGTGAAATACCGATGACCTTGGCAGATTGGGGATCCCTGTTGAACACCAATGGGTCGCTGGCTGGTGTGTTTTGTATCTTGAACATGACCATCGGATCGTCAAGCGCTCCGGCCTGTTTCACCCTGCTCGCAAACATCTGCCAGCGTGACTCGGAGGCCTTCAGTTCCGGATTATTTGTTACGGCGGCCGTAACAAGTGCCGTCAGATTTTCTGCTGGTAATTTCACCTTATCTGCTCGTACTGGTGCAGGAAAAAGGGAGAAGAGCATCAGCAAGAAAAGTGCGGAATGTTTTTTCATGAGAAGTCGATTACCATAGTTTTTTATCATAACCGTAAAAGAGTGCCTTGGTTTCAAGGTACGGAAAAACTATAAGAGGTTGGTTTCTACGGCTTGTGTTCATCGACCAGCATCGTCAAACTGGCGAAAGATCGTTTGACAATGCTGCAAATAGTGGAGATTGCTCAGGGCTTCAGCACCACTTCACAATTCGGGTGGAGTTCTACAAATCGTTCGAGCTCTTCCCGGGGAATTCGGTTTGCTGAAAGTTCTATTTTTTCAAGGTTCTGCAGGTGCATGATCGCTCCTATTGTGGCAATGGAGGTGTTCGACAAATCGAGCTCTTCGAGGTTGACGAGCTCTTCGAGTGGTTCAATATCGAGAAGTGGTGTGTTTGCAAGGCTCAGCTCCCTGAGTTCAAAAAGATTTCTCAGCGCTTCGATGCTTTTGATGCCCGTTTTGTTGCAGCGGAGATATTCGAGGTTTTTGAGTCCGGCGAGCGGCGTGATGTCGGTAATGTTTGAGTTGTCGATGCCAAGCTCAACAAGATTTTCGAGGTGTCGGATCGCTTCAAGTGAAGAGATTGCGGTTTTATAGCAACTGAGCTTTTCGAGGTTGATGAGCGCTTTGAGCGGGAAGAGGTCGTTGATGACGGTTTCGGAACAGTAAAGCTCTTCAAGGGCAAGCAGGTTGCTGATTGGTTTAAGTGAACTCACTTTGGTGCTTGAGATCCAGAGGAGTTTCAGCTCTTTCAGGTTGCTGATTGGTTCAAGTGATGAAAAGTCGCAGTCGAAAGCGTAGAGTCGACGCAGATGTTGAAGGTTCCAGAGCGGGTCGAGGCTTTCGATGGGTGATTCATCGCAACGGAGTTGCTGAAGGTTTTCGAGCACCCGGACGGGCAGAAGATTATGAATCCTGCGGTTGTCGCAACGCAGATGTGTGGTTTCGAGAAAGTCGAGGAGCTCCAGATCGGAGGGTTCCCTGACAATTTTCAGGGTTGTTTTGACAATTTCTTTCCAGTCAGCAGAGAGGGCATTCCACCATTTTTTTCGTATGGTAGCCTCCTTGATGAGCTCAGCTCGGGAGGTACGGCCAAGAAAATCAACTTCAACGGGAGCTTCGACGCTCTCTTGTGGCCCCTCATGGTGAGTGCTCTTTGGTTCAGAAGCCGCAGAGTCGTCTGTGCTGATATTGAGTTTTTCCGTCAGGCAACGGGTATACCATTCGGCTTTTTTCCCTTCAAGAGTATGGTGGTGAAGCTCCTGGGATTGCTGATCAAGTGAGGAGATGTCTTCAAGAATATCGTTTCCGCACCGGGGGCATACTGCACTTTCCAAGGTGAGGGGGTAGCCACAAACCGGGCATTGATTGTAGGTGTTCTGCTCCAAAATTACAGTGCGAATTGTCTCGTTGAAGGAAAAGAATAGGCTATTTATTAATAGTATAAGAAAAAAAGCCTTATACCCATAAAGGGGAGCCTGGAAATCCTGATAAAGTTGGGTCGTGGCTGCTGGTGGCTGAAAAAATTATTACCTGTCCGATAAACGATTTTTTGTTTGAGCTTTTTCCAAAAAGCATAGCAATGCCAGCGTAAAATCCTGTTTGTGCAACCGCGTCATAAATTCTAAATTGCTGATCAACTGCCTTTATTTTTCACTGTAATCAAAAAAATGAAACCAAACCGAATTCCAGCCCTTTTTCTTGCCGTGTTGATGCTTTTCGGCGGAGCAGTACCAGCGGCTGGTGTACTTTTTGAGCAAGCAAACTTTGTGCTGATTCGCGGCGGTGAATTTATGATGGGGAGCCCTGCGAGTGAGCTTAATCGCCAGGACGATGAAACCCTGCACAAGGTGCGATTGAGTAATTTTTTGATGAGCAAATATGCCGTAACCGTTGCCGAGTTCAGAAGGTTTGAGAGTGCATCAGGGTACCGGACAGATGCTGACAAAGCGGGTTTCAGCGTTATCATCTCCAATTGTGAAGTGAACGCAGGGAAAGGAGTGAACTGGCGTTGTGGAGTATCGGGCAGTGCGCGCCCCCGGAGTGAAGAGAACCATCCTGTTGTGCATGTGAGCTGGAATGACGCTGCAGCCTATTGCAAGTGGCTCTCGGCAGAAACGGGAAAACGGTTTCGTTTGCCAACAGAGGCCGAGCGTGAATATGCTTGCCGTGCCGGAAGCACAACGTCCTTCAATACGGGAGAGAACCTGACAACCGACCAGGCAAACTATGGCGGCAATTATCCCTGCAAGAACCATTTGACAGGGGTATACCCGCAGAACACCGTTGCTGTTAACAGCTTTTTGCCTAATGCATGGGGGTTGTACAACATGCATGGTAATGTATGGGAGTGGTGCAGTGATTTGTATGGTGAAAGTTATTATAAGGGCTGTAAAGCGAAGGGCGCTGTTCTTAATCCTGCCGGGCCAGCAACCGGCTCGTACCGTGTGCTTCGTGGTGGGAGCTGGGGAGACGACGTCGACTGCTGTCGGTCGGCTTATCGTAACTGTGGCATCCCCTTCCGCCGGAGCTACTTTATTGGCTTCCGCCTGGTCTTGGTTCCGTAGCCAGTTGCCAGTTAATTTTCTCCCCATTCCCTTATTTAATCCTTAAATTGCCGGGGCATTCCGTTCGATGAAACAGCCGGGTTTGTGCACCCGCATCATCATACGTCCATTAAAGAGTGAAGGGTTGTTATCAATATGGATTTTATACATTTACATGCTCATACGCATTATTCGATGCAGAGCAGTCCGATTTTTCCGGATGAGATTTTTTCTGCTGCAGTAAAGTTTGGCATGAAGAGTATTGCGGTCACTGATTATTGCGCAATGTTCAATATGCCGGAACTGTTCAGTGAGGCAAAATCTGCCGGTGTCAAGCTCATTATCGGCAGTGAGTTATTGCTGCTCGAAACCGACGCACATCAGCACAATCGTATTCCTGTATCCTCTTCTCTGGTGCTTCTTGTCCAGAATGATGCCGGATACCGCAATCTCTGCATTCTGCTTTCGAGGGCGGCCAAGGAGGGTTATGTCAATGGTATGCCGCACATTGAGAGTCGTCTGCTTGAGAACTGCCATGAGGGGCTTGTCTGCCTCTCGGCCTACTCTTCGGGCCGAATCGGCCGGGCGCTTCTTGCCGGTGCCGTTGATGAGGCAGAAACCTTTACGGCCTACTACCAGGAGATTTTTGGAGAGAACTTCTATCTTGAGCTTCAGCGTCATGGTACCCCGTTTGATGAAAAGCTCAATGAAGAGACCATTGCTCTGGCGAAAAAATTTTCTGTTGAGCTGGTTGCTACCAACAATGTTCACTATCTCGAAAGAAAGGATGCTGGCTGCTACAGGGCGATGGTTGCCAATCGCACCAAGGAGAAGCTCTCTAACCCCAATCTGCTGGCACTTGCAGGCAGCGACCATTATCTCAAGTCTTCTGCCGAGATGGCAGCACTCTTCAGCGACGAACATCGGGAGCTGAGCAATACGGTGCTGATTGCTGAAAAATGTTCCTACACGTTCAGCAATAAAGAGCCTATTCTGCCCCATTTTCCTCTTCCTGACGGCTTCGATAATGAGTTTGCCTATCTCCGTCACCTTACCTGGGAGGGGGCGAAGGAGAAGTATGCTGATTCGGAAGCCGATGGAATCACTGCCGAGGATGTACGTGCGCGTATAGAGCTGGAGCTTGGTGTAATAGAAAAGATGGGGTTCAGCTCCTATTTTCTCATCGTCAGCGATCTTATTGCGGCTTCAAGGCGACTTGGCTATTCGGTCGGGCCGGGCCGTGGGTCAGCGGCAGGGAGCATTGTGGCTTATCTGACGGGCATTACCCGGATTGATCCGTTAAAATACAAGTTACTTTTTGAGCGCTTTTTGAATCCTGAGCGCTCTTCGATGCCGGATATCGACATTGACTTTACCCCTGTCGGCAAGCAGAAGGTGCTTGAGTATACGGTTGAAAAATATGGTACCGAGAGTGTTGCCAAGGTTATTGCCATTGGTACCTTTGCGGCCAAGGCAGCGATTCGTGATGCTGGACGGGTGCTGGAGGTTCCACTGCCTCTGGTCGATAAACTTGCTAAACTGGTTCCTGTCAAGCCAGGCATCACGCTTGAAAAGGCGTTGAGTGAGGCAAAGGAGATGCAGCAGTTTGCCGACAGTACGCCGGAGCTTCAAGAGCTGATGCGCTATGCCCGTGCGCTTGAGGGGAGGGCGCGGAACGTTTCGATGCATGCAGGTGCTGTGGTTATTACGGATGGACGGCTTGAGGAGCAGGTTCCACTCTATGTCTCTAACAAGATTGAGACTGAGGAGCGCAAATTTGCTGATGAGATTGATCTTGACGAACCCGATCATGTCAGAGGCAAGGCTTCTGACGGGAACGATGAGAAGCAGGTTGTGACCCAGTTTGACAAGAACTGGATCGAAACTTCCGGATTGCTCAAGATTGACTATCTCGGTCTTGAAACTCTGGCGGTTATTGATGAGACGCTCAAGATGATCAAACGGCGCCACAATCTTGATATTGAGCTTGAAAAAGTGCCCATGAACGACCGCAAAACCTTCAGAATTTTTCAGGAGGGGAAGATGGCCGGTATTTTTCAGTTTGAGTCGTCGGGTATGCAGAGCTATATGACACGCCTTCAGCCGACGCAGATTGGTGATATTATTGCAATGAGTGCGCTCTATCGTCCAGGTGCCCTTAATGCCCGTATTGATGAAAAGCGCAATGCCGTTGACCTTTTTGTTGACCGCAAGCATGGCCGTGAAGCAATTGATTACATGCACCCCATGCTTGAGACAATTTTGAAGGAAACTTATGGCGTTATTGTCTATCAGGAGCAGGTGATGCAGATTTCGCAGGTGATGGGCGGCTTCTCTTTGGCCAAGGCGGATAATCTGCGCAAGGCGATGGGCAAAAAGATGCCTGAGATCATGGAAAAGTACAAGGCCGATTTTGTTAAAGGTGGGGTGCAGCAGGGGGTACACGATACGCTTGCCACAAGGGTTTTTGAGCTTATGGCCGAGTTTGCCGGTTATGGCTTCAACAAGAGTCACTCTGCGGCGTATGGGGTGCTTGCCTACTGGACGGGCTATCTGAAAGCCCACTACACCATCGAGTTTGTGACGGCGGTTTTGAACAGTGAAATCGGTGATATCGAACGGATGAAGCATTTAACCGATGAGGCCAAAAGTTTCGGTATATCGACGCTGCCGCCCTCCATTAACAAGAGTGACGCCCTTTTTTCGGTTGAGGATGATGCTGCGGGTCGCTCGTTTATCCGCGTGGGGCTGAGCGCCATCAAGCAGGTGGGGGCGGCGGCAAGAGCGGTCGTTACCTCAAGGCTTCGCCGAAAACGGGATTTTGTGAACCTTTTTGATTTGGCGGCGTCGGTTGACTTGAGGGTCATGAACCGCAAGGCGCTTGAGTGCCTGATTCTTGCGGGGGCATTTGACGAGCTCGACCAGCATCGTGCGCGGCTTCTTGCCAATGTTGAAAAAGCGTTTAAATTCGGCCAGATGCAGAACCGGTCGGTGACGTTGGGTCAGTGTGGCTTTTTTACGGCTGAAGAGGGAGCATTGCTTGAGGAGGAGCATTATCCTGATATGGAGAGTGCCGAGATGATGGCGGAAGCGGATAAGCTTTTGCATGAAAAGAGACTGGTTGGTTTTTATCTGAGCCATCATCCGCTTTCGCCCTACCGCCGCGACTGGCAGGCTTTTGCGACGCTTCAGCTTCAGGAAAAAGAGGTGATTGCGGCAAAACAGTACAAGGTGATCGGTATCGTTGTGTCGGTGAAACCTTATCAGGACAAGAAAGGCAAACAGATGCTTTTTGGCTCTATTGAAGACTTTACGGGGAAGGCGGATTTTACTGTTTTTGCCAGTCTGTATGAGCAGTATGGCCATCTGATAAAGCCAGAAGAGGTGTTAATGCTGGTTGCCGAAGGAGAGGTAAGTGGCGGTATGCTTAAACTGCTTGTCAGAGAGGTCGTTCCGATCAAAAAGGTGCGGCAGGCTTTTGTTAAAAAAATTATTCTGAAAGTAGATGCTGATGATCAGATGCAGATGGAAAAGCTTGGCAGGGTCAAAAAAATCTTTGATTCCAGCAAGGGTGGAACTCCGGTTGAGTTTGAGGTAAAGGCACAGTCGGGTGAAAATATTGAAACCATCACCCTTTTTGCCCGCAGTACTCCGATTGATCCGGCGGAGAGCACTATTGAAAAGCTTGAGGAGGTACTGGGCCCTGATAATGTGCGAATTTCCGGGTAATCCGGTTTATTGATAAATTTTTATTACTTTCATCACTGATTGATTTTCAATTTGCTTATAACGTTGAGACTATCATTAATCTAAACTGGTACATTAAAAAATGAGTGGAAAATATCTTGTGGCGACAGACTTGAATTTCAAGGAAGAGATTCTTGATTCCGATAAAGTAGCGCTGGTTGATTTTTGGGCAGCCTGGTGTGGGCCATGTATGATGCTCGGACCTGTTATCGAAGAGCTTGCCGGTGACTATGCTGGCAAGGCCGTCATAGCAAAACTCAATGTTGATGAAAACCCCAATACTGCGGCCAAGTACGGGATCAGAAGCATCCCTTCCCTCCTTGTTTTCAAAAATGGTGAGGTTGTCGATCAGATGCTTGGAGCCATGCCAAAAAATACGATTGCCAAGAAAATTGACGAGCATATCGGCTGATAGATTTTTGTGAACAACAAAGTCCGTTATCCAGGTGCATACCCCCGGGATGCGGGCTTTTTTTTTGTCGTTCAATTCTTGAAGTGATTTGCACTGGAGAGTTATTTCTGTGCGTCCTCAGTGTAATTCTGAGGGTGCTTTTTTTTGCGCGGTGTTTTCAGCAGGGAGGTAAGTGCTGTTTTTTTTAAGGTTTTTTTAAGCTTGCGTTCAGGGTATTTAAAGGTTGGTGCTGATATATTTCTTTCAGTGACATTGAGTGGTTTTGTTAACCTGAACTGTTGAATGAAATGATGAGCAGAAACTGTTTTCCGGCAACGGAGTTAAATTTCAAGGCGGAGATTCTTGATTCCGGTCAGGTTGCTTTGGTTGATTTTTGGGCTCCCTGGTGTGGTCCGTGCAGAATGCTTGCCCCTGTTATTGATGAACTTGCCGGTGATTACGCAGGACGGGCGATTGTTGCGACGCTCAATGTTGATGAGAACCCCAAGATTGCATCCCGTTACGGAATAAGAAGCATTCCATCCCTGCTTTTGTTCAAAAATGGTCAGCATGTCGACCAGATGGTTGGAGCCATGCCGAAAAACACAATTGCCACGAGACTTGACGAGTGTATCGCTTCTTTTTAATCACACTTCTGAAAAATCAAAGATCATGCAGAGTAACGTACGTGATATCGTTATTATGGGTACCGGTCCTGCCGGTTATACCGCAGCCATTTATTCAGGGCGAGCCAATCTTAAGCCTGTTGTCATTGATGGATTTCAGCCAGGTGGTCAGCTTATGATCACGACTGAAATCGAGAATTTTCCAGGGTTTCCTGAAGGAATACGCGGGCCGGAACTTATGGCTAAAATGCGTGATCAGGCAACAAAGTTTGGTACGGAGTTTGTGAGCGGCAGCGTCACCGAGGCTGATCTTTCACGCAGCCCGTTTTGTTTGACGCTTGAGGATGGCCGTGAATTATTGACCCACGCGCTTATTGTTGCTACCGGGGCAAATGCAAAGTGGTTGAACATAGATTCTGAGACGCGTTACAGGGGCAAGGGCGTTTCGGCCTGCGCGACCTGTGACGGATTTTTCTTTCGTGACTGCCATGTTTTTGTTGTCGGTGGTGGCGATACGGCAATGGAGGAGGCGCTCTATTTGACCAAATTCGCCTCTCAAGTTACCCTTGTGCATCGCCGTGAAGAGTTTCGCTCATCAAAAATCATGAGCCTTCGTACTCGAAAAAATCCGAAAATCAGTATGATGCTCAATGAGGTTGTCGATGAAATTCTTGGCGATGGTCAAAAAGTAACGGCAATCCGGCTGAAAAATGTTGTGACTGGTGAACTTTCAGAGCATCAGTGTGATGGTGTTTTTCTTGCTATTGGCCATGCTCCAAATTCCGCCTTGTTCAAGGATCAGCTCGATATGGATGATTACGGTTATATTAAGACCAAAAAATCATCCACAGAAACCAATGTTCCAGGTGTTTTTGCCTGTGGCGATGTTCAGGATTTTACCTATCGCCAAGCGGTCACGGCTGTAGGAACCGGTTGCATGGCGGCGGTTGATGCGGAACGCTTTCTTGAAACCATTCGGTAATCAGCCCACTTTGGTTGCTGCAGAAGATGTTGTAACGCAGTTCGTTGAAGCCGAACGGTCACGTTTGTACTGTTTGGCTTTAGCAACAAAGTCCCGCCAGTTTATGCAAGAGTGGATCATTCATCTATGATAAAACCAGCTCTTGATCACTTGCTTTTTTTACGTCACGAATGTGATCCTGAGTTTATCGCCAAGTGTAATCGGTAAACCTGTCCGGCAAAATTGAGGCCCTCTTATTTTGCCTGCCCAGAATCTTCAGTGTAAGACAATTACTTCAGTATCTTCAGCATCTTCCACACGTTTTGGTGGCAACAGTCCGGGAATGTCGAAAATTTTTTTTCGGGACGGTCCAAAGATGAGGCTTGCCGCCGCGAGGGTTAAACCTCCGAAAGCTGCGCCAGTTAACGCGTGGAGTGCGAGAGGAATGCCAAGCAGGGGAATGAGCACTGTTGCACCGGCAGCAGGCAGCGTCACGGCTTGAGGTTTTTGGGGGGTATCTTCAGGCATTATTATGGTCAATTATTGGGTGAAGCAAGAATAAGTGGTCTCAATTAAAAAGAGGATACAGGGGCAATATAAACTTTTGTCTTTTTTTTATGAACCGAAGTTTGAAAAAAGCAGATTAGTTGTAATGGTGATTTTAAGGCATTTTTAAGCTTGGGTTCAGGTGTTTTAAAGGTGCAGTTCGATATATTTATTCATGTATAAGTTTTGCAAACAAGGGATCGACCAACATCAACCAATAGGAGAATACGATGAAATGCCCATCATGCAGTGCGGATTTGCTTCTTTCTGAACGTCAGGGTATTGAAATTGATTACTGCCCCTCATGCCGCGGTGTCTGGCTTGACAGGGGAGAACTTGATAAAATTATTGAGCGCTCAGCTACTGAATCACCCCGCTCCCGTCCAGCAGAGCATGATCGGGAGTATCGCAGGGAGGAGTCGCATCATGGCCACCACGACGATGACCACGATTATTATACTGATCCGAAAACCGGCAGAAGAAAGAGACGGGGAGGCCCACTTGGATTTCTTGGTGAGCTCTTCGATTGAACCAATTTTTTTCTCTCGAAACTGTTTATCCCGGGCGCCTCTGTTTTTGTGGGCGCCTGTAATGTGAGACAATAATAAATCGATTTTTTGTCATGAAAAACCCTTTACGTACTTTTTTTATTCCGGTTGTTGCCCTTATGCTCACCTCTGTTTCAGCCTGTGATAATGCTGCTGAGAATTCAAAAAATGCATTATTGACTTCCGGTGCAAAAATTGGCAGTGGCGCCATGCAGGGCTCTCTTGATGAATTTACCAAAGCAATAAAGCTTGATCCGAAATCAGCCAGCGCTTATGCTGGTCGCGGGGCTCTCAAGTATGCCTCGGGCGACAGCAAGGGCGCTATAGCGGATCTCTCAAAAGCAATAGAGCTTGATCCGAAATCGCTGGCCGCTTATTCCGGCCGGGGGAGTGCAAAATTTGCCTCCGGAGATATTCCCGGAGCAACGGCTGATTTTATCAGTGTGGCACGCCTTGCACTCTTTTCATCGTCGGCTGGTGAGTCTGGTAAAGAGGGAGGTAAAGACTCTGGTGGAGATTCCGGGAAGGAGTCCGGCGGTGACTCTGGCGGTGACTCTGGCGGTGACTCTGGCAAGGATTCCGGCAAGGAGCAGGAGTCTGGTAAATGATGGACTTTTGTGGCTGTGTGGTGATGTTTTCGTTACAATAACATAACAGGAGTTTGGATGAGTGTGGTAGCAGTATGGCATACGTTGAGGGTTGATGAGCTTTTTCAAAAACTCGGCTCGACGTCCGCCGGTCTCACTGCTGCCGAGGCTGTCCGGCGGCTTGAGCTCTATGGCCAAAACCGGATCCAGGCCGAGCGCCGGGCAAGTCCCTGGAAGCTGCTTTTCGAGCAGTTCAAAAACGTCCTTATCATAACCCTTCTTATTGCAACCGCTCTTTCGGCTTTTCTTGGTCACGGTATTGAAGCGGTTGCCATTGCTGTTATCGTCCTTTTTGCCGTATTGCTTGGTTTTGTCCAGGAGTTCAAGGCTGAGCGTGCTATCGAGGCGCTCAGGGAGATGGCGGCCCCATTGGCCAAGGTAAGGCGTGATGGTCAGGAGTTTGTGGTCAATGCTGTGGAACTTGTTCCTGGCGATGTGGTGCTGCTTGCCGCTGGCGACAGGGTCCCCGCTGATGCGAGACTCTTGCAGGCGATGAACCTGCGCAGTGATGAAGCCTCATTGACGGGGGAGTCTTTGCCATCCGAAAAGGAGGTTGATGCGCTTCTTTCTGAAAATGCAGGCCCCGGTGACCGTAAAAACATGGTTTTTGCTGGTACCTCAATCAGTTACGGTCGTGCGTTCGTACTTGTGGTTGCGACCGGTATGCAGACGGAGTTTGGCCGGATTGCCACCATGCTTCAGTCGGTTGAAACTGAAAAAACACCTCTTCAAAAAAATCTGGACAAGGTTGGCTCAATGCTGGCGCGAGCAGCGTTTGTGATTGTGCTGGTTATTGTCGCTTTTGGCGTTTTTCGTGGCCAGTCTTTCATCGAGATGCTTATTTTTGGTATAGCGCTTGCCGTGGCCGTTGTGCCGGAAGCCCTTCCAGCCGTGGTGACCATCTCCCTTGCTCTTGGTGTGCAGCGCATGGTGAAGCGTCACGCCCTCATGCGCCGGTTGCCTGTTGTGGAAACCCTTGGCAGTACGACCGTTATCTGCTCCGACAAAACAGGCACCCTTACACGCGACGAAATGACCGTCCGGGCACTCTTTACCTCGGGGGTGCTGGTTGAGGTGAGTGGATCCGGCTATATTCCCGAGGGTTCGTTTACTGTTTCGGGAGGAGGGGATTTACCGGAAAGCATGCATGAACTGCTTCTGGCAGGACTTTTATGCAATGATGCCCGGATGGTGAAAATCGAGGATGGAGGATGGAAGATAGCCGGAGATCCGACCGAAGGGGCGCTGCTTGTGGTTGCCCGCAAGGCAGGGCTTCGAGAGTATGAACTTCAGAGTGAGTACGAGCGCATTGACGAGCAACCTTTTTCCTCAGAGACCAAACGGATGATTACCTTGCACCGGAGTGGTGAGGTGATGAAAGCGGTGATCAAGGGTGCTCCTGAAGTTTTGATCGCTGGTTGCAGTGCTGTTCGTGTTGCTGGCGGCGTTCAGTTGCTTGATGATGCCTGGCGGAGTGCTCTGCTTTCAGAGGCAGATGCTCTCGGAAAACGGGCCCTGCGGGTGCTTGCCTTCGCAGTCAAGCAGGTTTCTGAGATTCGGGGAGCTGATGAAGGAATGACCTTTCTTGGTTTTGCCGGCATGATTGATCCTCCGAGGGCTGAAGCTGGAGATGCTGTGCGTCGCTGCCTTGAGGCTGGGATTCGTCCAGTCATGATTACCGGAGATCATCCTTTGACGGCTGAAGCCATCGCCCGTGAACTTGGTATTTTGCGGGACGGAAATGTGGTTACCGGAGCTATGCTGCAGTGCATGAGTGATGAAGAGCTTTGCCGAATTGTCGGCTCCGTATCGGTTTTTGCAAGAGTTGCACCGGAGCACAAGCTTCGTATTGTTGAAGCGTTGCAGAAAAACGGTGAAGTGGTCGCCATGACGGGTGACGGTGTGAACGATGCTCCTGCTCTCAAAAAAGCCGATATCGGCATCTCCATGGGCATAACCGGCACTGACGTCTCAAAGGAGGCTTCTGCCATGATGTTGACTGACGACAACTTTGCATCAATTGTGGCGGCTGTAGAAGAGGGACGGGGGATTTATGACAACATCAAAAAATATCTGACTTATCTGCTCTCCTCCAATATCGGTGAACTTGGTCTGATGGTCGGAGCGACGCTCATGGGCATTCCTCTGCCGCTCTCGGCAGTCCAGATTCTCTATGTGAACCTTGCCACCGATGGTCTTCCGGCACTTGCGCTTGCGGTTGATCCGGCAGAGAAGGATATTATGCAGCGCAGGCCGAACGATCCGAAAAAAGGGATCTTTACGCGCTCCATACTCTCTCTTATGCTGACCGGTGGAATCTGGTCGACCATTGTCAATCTTTCGCTTTTCCAGTATGCCCTTGCATCGGGTCGTTCCCTTCAGGAGGCCATGACGATGACCTTTGTTTCACTGGTGCTTATCCAGTTTTTCAAGGCCTATAATTTCCGTTCTGAACGCGCATCAATTCTTCGGAGTCCCTTTGCCAACAAGTGGCTCAACCTTGCAATAGTATGGGAGCTGGTGATGTTGACGGCCATTATTACCATTCCAGTTTTTCGTACACCGTTCGGGACATTTTTTCTTACCGCGCAAGATTGGGCAATTGTGATTGGTGCTGCGGCGACTGTTGTGCCTGTTATTGAGTTGTTAAAATGGTTTCTGCGCAGGGGGCTGTTCAAGAGCGCTCGGTCATGATTTTTTCTGATGGCTTATGGTAACTTCTCCTGAATCGTTGCTACATTTCCTGCATGTTCGGGTTTTACAACACCATTTTTAACCTAAGGAGAAGTGTCATGGCCATCGATTCAAAACTGCAGCTTGCTGCAAATGCAATTCAGGATGCAAAGAGGCGTATGGAAAGAGCAAAAGATGATGCGGATGATGATTATGAAATACGCCAAGCGCTGAAAATTCTTGATGAAGCGGCAGAGTACATCAGGGGAGCCATCTCGGAACTTTCGAAAGGGGGGTGAATAGGGTTTTATACACTCCGGTACCGCAGCCCGGAGGCTGCGGTATGGCAGAAAGTGGCTGGTACTCAGCGTGTCACATAAAAACAGGCAAACTTGAGGTAGCTTGTTTCCGGCATGGCAAGCAGTACAGGATGGTCGAAGGGTTGAGAGCTTTTGTGGATCATTCTGAGCTGGCAGCCAGCGGCAAGAGCTGCCTGATGGATGCTTTGAAGGAAGTCCTCTTCTGAAACGTGGTGACTGCATGATGCGGTGGCCAGAAATCCCCCGCTTCTGATGAGCTCCAGCCCAAGTTTATTGAGCCGTTTGTAGGCTTTGAGGGCGCCGGGCAGGTTTTTGCGGCTTTTGGTAAAACTTGGTGGATCAAGCACAACAAGGTCAAATGACTCTTTTGACTCAACCATCTGGTCGAGGGTGTCGAAAGCGTCGGCGGCAACGAGACTGTATTCTGAAAATTTGTTCAGTTGTGCATTGCGTTCCGCCCGCTGCAGAGCCTCTTTGGATGCGTCAATCAGGATGGCTGAACGGGCCCCACCGTAAAGTGCGTTGAGAGCGAAGCCACCGTCGTTGGTAAAGACGTCGAGTACATCGGCCCCTTCTGAAAACTTCCTGACAACTCTGCGATTTTCACGCTGGTCAAGGAAAAAGCCGGTTTTTTGTCCTTCAAAGAGATCGACCTCAAAGCTGATGTCGGCATCGTAAATGGTCTGTTTTGTTTCAGAGCGATCACCTCTGACAATATCCTTGTAGAGTGTCAGCCCTTCAAGTTCACGCAGGGGAGATTCGTTGCGCACGATAATGACCGAAGGGTTCAGCAGCTCCTGCAGGGCATCGCAGATAAGCGGCAGGTGAACATCCATGCCTGCCGAAAAGGCCTGCAATACAACAGCCTTGTTGAAGCGGTCTACAATGAGCCCCGGCAGACCGTCTGATTCACCATGGACAAGGCGATAGGCGTTGGTTTCATAACTTGTGTAAACTTTTTCACGAAGAGCGAGTGCTTCACGAAATTTTTTGAGGAAAAAATCTTTGTCAGGCTCTTCGTCCTTGCGGCTGAAGAGCCTGACGGAGATCAGGGAGTGGGGATTGTAGAAGCCGGTTCCCAGAAATTTTTTATCGTGGGTAAACAGTTTTACTGTTTCACCAGAGGCGATATCCCGAGGAAGGATTGCGAGTTCATTGCTGAACACCCAGAGATGGCCTTTCTGGATCCTGTAGTGTTCTTTTGGTTTGAGGTAGAGCGATTGCATGGCTTGAAAAATGTCTTGTGGTTTTGATAGCTCTCGATTTTACCTTACAATGGGTATTGACTGTAAAATGGAGGTGGTTCCGTTCTGGAGTAGACGGCACTTTCGGCCGCGAAGCATGCTGCCTGCTGCTTTGCGGTACTGTTTGCAATGTGCAGCAAAAGTGAAGAATCTCAAAGGAAATAAATGCATTCGCGGCAGATGGTGCGACTGCAAATTTAAATGAATGGAGAAATGAGCGGAAAGAGAGTCGTGGTATGCATACTGTTTATGCTTGTTCTGGTGGGTGGATGTGCCGATTTCAAAACGGTTGGCAAGCAGGAGTTGCCTGCTGAGCAGACGGCGCTGATTGCTGCATACACCGATCTTTATCGGGAAGTTGCTGAAGCATCACCCTTTATTGAATCGCTGGATGGATATGCGGATGTCTGGATAAAAACGCCGAAACGGCAGAACCGGGTTTTTTGCAATATCCTGATTAATCGGGGAGGTGAGGCAAGAATGATTGTCAGCGCAGGTCTGCTCGGCTGGCCGGTCGCAGATATATTTTTTGGCACCGACTCGCTCTATGTGCACGACATGCTCAATAACCGGCTTTTTCAGGGCCGTAACAGTGAGATGAATCTTGAAAAAATTCTCGGAGTTAATTCAGGATACAGGCTTTTGATGGAATCTTTATTGGGTCTTGTAAAAATTACAGAGCCGGCAAGCGCCATCCAATCGGTAAAAAAAGGTTCAGGGATGCTGCTTTTTACGCTTGCGAACTCTGCAGGAAGCAAAGAGGTGATTATTGATCCAGCCAACAGGACACTTTCGGCCATTCTGTTGAAAGACAGGCAGGGAAAGACGCTGACCGAGATCCATTTCAGGAATTTTGAAGCCGTTGCCATTGGTGGCCACAGTTCGCTTGTGCCAAAAGAGATTGAGATGGCGCTTTACAACAGTGGAGCTTTCACTGCAGGCGAGCATCAGTTGGTGATTTCCTATGATGAGCGGGTGTTTAATCAGGAGAACCGGGCACTGAAATTTTTAATGCCGAAAAAAGTCAAGGTGGTCAATCTTGATGATGCGGCCATGTTGCCCTGGATGTGACGGGACACTATGAAGGCTTCTCCTGAAGCGGAGAGGGAGCCTAAAGCCTCTCTCCGGCGGGGTTCAGGATTGTTTTGTGTTATTGCGCAGCGCGGAAATTCTCTGCGGCGAATTCCCAGTTGAGCAGATTGTCGATTACCGTTGCAACGTAGTCGGGGCGGCGGTTCTGGTAGTCGAGATAGTAGGCATGTTCCCAGACATCGATGGTCAAAATCGGTTTCTGGCCGCTGGTTGAAGGGGTTTGTGCATTACCGGTTTTCACCACTTTCAGCGTCTGGCCATCAAGGACGAGCCATGCCCATCCGCTGCCGAACTGAGTGGCTGCGGCGCTTTTAAGCTCATCTTTAAATTTATCGAAACTGCCGAAATCGGCTGTGATTTTTGCACCAAGCTCTCCGGACGGTTCACCACCGCCGTTGGGTGTGAGGCTGTTCCAGTAGAAGGAGTGGTTCCATGCCTGTGCACCGTTATTGAAAATGCCGATTTTCTGGGGGTCTGCGGCGGTTTGTGTGATGACCTCTTCAAGACTCAGGTTTTCCAGAGGTGTTCCCGCGACAAGGTTGTTGTAGTTTGTGATGTATGCTACATGGTGCTTGCCATAGTGAAAGCTGAGGGTTTTTGCGGAAACAAATGGTTCGAGCGCATCTTCAGCGTAGGGAAGGGCGGGTTGCTTATAAGCCATAAAACAATATTATTTAGAGTTTAACATGAAGATTCCATTCAAGTTGTTTAAACTTGCATTTCAGGGATTTAGTTTCTGTGAATCGTCAAAATCTTATTAAAATATCAACAGGTGATGGGAAATAATGAAATTCTGTGATGCTTTTCGGAACTCTTTTTTATGTTTTATTTGCGTTTGCGCGCTTTCAGGGTGTGGCGAAAAGGGGGTGTCGCCTCTTGACCGTGATGATGTTCATTTTGCGGGATTTTACAGCGATTATCTTCTCGAATCAGGAGTTGCAACCGGAAATGAAGATGTTGCACTCTCTTCGCTTGGTTCGGCAGAGATCGATGAGCTTCTTGCCAGTCACTCGCTTACCCGTGAGCGCCTGACTCGCAAGATAGATGTGTACAAAAAAAATCCTGAACTCTGGAAATTGATTCTTGTGCAGGTTCGTGCAAATATTTTCAAAAAAACGGGTGTTGGACAATGATGCCAGCCTCTCCCTTTCTTGTGGGTATCACTGGCGGGCTCGGCAGTGGAAAGTCGATGGTGTGCCATTTTCTTTCGGAGATGGGTTGCGCTCTTTTTGAATCTGACAGGGTGGCAAAGGAGTTGCAGCTTCATGACCCGCAGGTAATTGAGGGGATTAAGGCGCTTTTTGGTGCGGATGTCTATTCACTCAATACGGCTGGCAGTCTGGTGCTCGACCGAAAAAAAATTGCTTCTTGTGTTTTTTCTTCCTCCGCAAAACTTGATGATCTCAACAGGATCATCCATCCAAAGGTGGCCGACGAATTTCAAAAAGCGGTGTTCAATGCCCGAAGGCAGGGAACAAAGATTCTGGTAAAAGAGGCTGCGATCCTTTTTGAATCGGGTGGAAATGAGGGGCTCGATGCAGTGGTTGTTGTCGTGGCTGATGTTGAGGAGCGGATTGCGAGGGCTGTGCAGAAAGGGATGGGGGTGCGTGAAGAGATCATGCAGCGCCTTGCCGCGCAGTGGCCTCAGGACAAGCTGATGGCCAAAGCTGATTATGTACTCTTTAACAAGGGAACGCCAGATGAGTTGAAAAAAGAGACTGAAGTACTCTATTCCAGATTGCTTGCTGCGGCTTCACACTGCACTGATCATGGAGTGTGAGGCCGTGGAGGCTGAAGCTCTTTCCGGTATGGGCGATGCTGGAGAGGGTTACGCCCAATACTCCAGCGAAAAAGCCTCAACCTTTTTGTCATGATCTCAGGGCTGCATTGTTGCGGTTGACATGGTGAGAAATCAGAATGCTCAGTTCATAAAGGAGGATCATCGGGAGACCAATGATGAGCTGGGTAACCAGATCGGTTGAGGGAGTTACTATTGCCGCAACAATCAGCAAAAAAACGATGGCGTGTTTACGGTAAAACCTCATGAAGGCCGGTGTGAGGAGCCCTATTTTTGAAAGAATATAGGAGATGAAGGGGAGCTCGAACACCAGCCCGGCGGTCAGGAGTGTGCCGATAAAAAAGCTGACATAGTCCTGGACGGAGATATTGTTTTTAATCAGGGTTGTGCCGAAGCCCGCAAAGAACTGCAATGAGATTGGCAGAAAGACAAAATAACCGAAAGCGATACCGGCAAAGAAGCAGAGAGAGATAAAGAGAATGGAAAAACGGCTCGCCTTGCGTTCGTGCTCATGCAGGCCGGGAGCAACAAACTGCCATATCTGCCATGCGACGAAGGGAAAAGAGATAATAAATCCTGCAAAAAAGACGACTTGAAAGTAGAGGGATACCTGGCCGTAGGGAACGAGGTTTTGAAGCACCAGCCCTTCGCTGCTTCTTTTGAGTGGTCCGATAAGAATTTCGTTCACCAGAAAATCGGCATAAGTGGCACAAAGAGAGGTAACGACAAGCAGTGCTATGGTGGTTTGTATCAGTCGCGATCGGATCTCCTCAAGATGGCCCATAAAGTTCAGTGCCTCTTCCGGCTCAGCCTCTCTTGCCGTATCGTTACCCTTTTCCGGGACTGCTTCATCCTCAGCATCTTTTTCTACTGGGGCGTAGGGCGTCATATACGTTGCAGTGGCATCTGAGTGCTGTGTTGATGCTGCATCATCACTGCCGCCCTGCGGGCTCCCTTCCGGTATCTCATGTAAAGGTGTCGATTCGTTTTCTTGGTTCATTATGGTGTTGGTGAGGATGAAAATAACAGGAAATTCCCCCGGAAGATGGTTTTCAGCGCCGCTCGTGCCGGGAGGGATAATCGCTCCAAAACATAGCAACAAAGATGCATGTAGCCAAGATGATTTTTTTTGCTCTCCGAAATGTTTACTTTTAACTCTTTTTCAAAAGCTTTGAGGGGTTCGGGAAGCTTGTCACGTAATTGTCCGGGGAATTGGTGAATATCAAGGATGTTGTTGCATCGGTAGCCGATGAGATTGAAATTTTTCAGCAGAGGTACAAAGTGGTGCTTCATGCTCAGAATACGCTGGTCGACAAGGTTACCCGCTATGTACTTCGCCAGCAGGGAAAGCAGATTCGTCCTGCCATGGTTCTGCTTGCCGCCCAGTTGTGTGGAGGGGTGAATGAATCGACCTACAGGGGAGCCATCATGGTTGAGTTGCTCCATTCAGCAACACTGATTCATGATGATGTGGTGGACGGTGCTGAAATGAGGCGGGGGATTGCTTCGATCAATGCGTTGTGGAAAAACAAGATTTCGGTGCTTATCGGTGATTATCTTCTTTCAAAGGGGCTGCTCTACTCTCTTGAATACAAGGATTATGGTTTTCTCCACATGGTTTCGGAAGCGGTGCGTCGCATGAGTGAGGGTGAAATTCTCCAAATCCAGAAAACCCGCAGTCTTGATATTTCTGAAGAGGACTATATCAGTGTCATTTCTGACAAGACCGCCTCACTCATCTCTTCGGCTTGTGCCATGGGAGCCATGAGCGCCACCACTGATGAGGGGCGCATTGCCGCCTTGAAAAGTTATGGCGAGTATCTTGGCCTTGCGTTTCAGATCCGTGATGATCTGCTCGACTATACGGGGGATTCAAAAAAAACCGGCAAGCAGATGGGTATTGATATCAAAGACAAGAAAATAACGCTTCCTCTCATTTACGCACTTCGTCATGCTCCGGCGGCTGAACAGAGGGCAATCCGCTCCATCTTGAAGAGTTCCCGCAAACGGGCGGTGCAAAGCGGTGAGGTTGTCGCGTTCGTCAGAGGAAAGGGAGGGCTCGATTATGCCGCTGAAGTTGCCGAGGGATTTGCCGCAAAAGCGGTGGCCTCAATCAGCTCTTTTCCTGAGAGCGCAGCAAAAAAATCGTTGCTGCTTTTGGTTGATTTTGTCATGAAAAGAGAGTACTGATTTCGGGGTTCCGCTGCACGGGCCGGGGTTTTGACTAAAAAAAATATAATTGCAGAGATAACCAGGTTGATAGCAACATGAAAAAAGCAGGCTTGATCATTTTTTTACTCTTGGGGCTTCTTGTGGTTTTCGACAAGCTGATCATGCCCTGGTACATTTTACAGGGAAGTGTGAAGGTTGTGCCTGATGTGCATAATATGAATTACGAGGAAGCTTCGGTTTTGTTGCGGCAGGCCGGTTTTGAGGCAGTTAAAAGTTACAACGTTCAATATCTCAGTCAGATAGATTCAAATATTGTCTTATCCCAGATGCCTGAAGCTGGAGAGGAAGTCAAGACCGGCCGGCAGGTCTTCCTTGTGGTTAACAAACGGGAAAAACCGACATTTCCCATGCCGGATCTGCTGGGAAGGGCAGAATTCGATGCCCGTCAGATGGCATACCGTATGGAGATGGTGATTCAAGATGTCCAGAGCACCCCCATAACCACACCAGAGATGGATGGACTGGTGGTGAGCCAGTCCATTCCGGCGCGTACCGTTGTGAAGTCCGGTACGGCCTTTTCCCTTGTTGTCGGCAGGTATCAGGCACCTGTTGAAGGAGCGAAAACCATTGCAGTGCCAAACGTCCTTGGCATGTCTCTTGAGCAGGCACAAAAGGTTATTGCTGACGCGTCTCTTCCCATGGGCAAGATTACGACACAATATTCCTCTCTTCTTGTACCCAATACGGTTATCAGTCAAAGGCCAGGTGTTGGTACCCTTGTTTCTGCAGATCAGCCGATTGAACTGACGGTGATCACCAGGGAAGAGTAGCCGCCGTCACTTGTAGTTAGCTTTTTTGTACTCCTCGCGAAGATCTTTGATTCCGGTTGTCCGGTCGTTGCCATCGCTGATAATGCCGAAATATTCCAAAACGATGCGAACAACCAGCCAGAGGCCGGCAAAGAAAATGGTAAGTGACCCCCAGAGTGTTGTGATGCTTTTTTTTACCATAGGTGTTGTGTTGATCATCATAAAAAAAGCCACCCCCACGTAAAGAATGGCTTTATTGGCATTGAAAAAAATGAAACAATTAGTTCAGTCGGTAAGGGAGTCCTCTGCTTCAAACCAGTCATCTGAATCGGAGCCCTCTTTTTTTCCCTTTTCCATCCAGCGGTAGTACGCTGCAAGTTTTACCTGCTCTTCACGCATCTTTGCCCGGAGTTCAGCTTGCTCAGGTTTATCCTCTTCTTCCGTGTGTTTTTTCCCCATTGTTTTCCTCCCTTTATTTGTCGGTATGCCTCGGCATTCATTCGCACTATGAAGATAAAAAATAATTGGCTCTTTTTTTAACTCAACCGCCTTCCAAGAGCGCTGAATGCAATGACGAGCAGGATGGTGAGTGCTTCGATAATCATGAAGATATCCTTTGGAATCCAGGCGTTGATGCTAAGGCCGCCATAGTCGAGCACTCCGAAAAAAAGAGCAGAGAGGAGTATCCAGAGGGGATGAGCACCTGCAAGGAGGGCGACGGCGATACCGGTAAATCCGATTCCGCCGGTCATTCCCGCTTCGAAAGAGTGGCGGTAGCCGAGTACAATGTTAGCTGCTCCAAGACCAGCGGCAGCACCGCCAGTTCCCATTGCCATGAGGGTGTGCATCCCGGCATTGATTCCTCCGTACCGTGCGGCTTCAGGTTGCAGCCCGACAGCCCGCATCTCATAGCCGAACCTCGATTGAAAGATGAGCATATAAAAGAGCAGCGCAGCACCAATCGCAAGAAGAGTGCTGAGGTTTGCCGGTGAGTTGGCAAACCACCCGGTGAGGGTGTCGAGTGCCGGTATGGCGGCGGCGTCAGTGATCGGGGCGGTATGGACCGTCGAGGGAACGGCAAAGTGCCAGGTGAGAAGATATCCGGTAATGCCCTGGGCAATAAAATTGAGCATAATGGTTCCTATGACCTCATTAACGCCGAAGCGTACTTTGAGCACTCCGGCCAGGAGCGCCCAGCATCCTCCTGCCATCATGGCTGACATGATGCAGAGGGGAATGGCTGCTGGCGAGGGCACAGTGGCCGGAAGCATGGCGCCGGTCATTGCCGCAGCCAAGGCACCCATCAGCAGTTGCCCTTCGGCGCCAATATTGAAGAGCCGTACCTGAAAGGGAAGGGCAACGGCGAGAGCCATAAAAATGAGCGTTGTCATTCTGAAGAGCACCTGCCCGGCTCCATAAGCAGAGCCAAAGGTTGCCTGGAACATTTTCTGGAAAATCATGAAGGGATCCCTTCCTGCCAGAACAATAATCAGACTGCTGACCACAAGGGCAGAGATGAGTGAGAGGAGGGGTATAAGCAATTGTATGCTTTTTCGACTCATGGCGCGGCAAAGTTGTTCAGGTGATATAAAGACCGATCTCTTTCTGAAATTCATTGGCAGAATCTCTTTTGCGTTCTACCTCCTCCTGACTGAATTCGTGGCGGATAAAGCCTTTGTAGAAACAGCCAATCCGGGTTGAGAGCGCTATGATCTCGTCAAGCTCAGAGGAGAGGAGCAGGATTGCCATGCCATTCATGCGCGCATCAATAATTTTTTGATGAATAATCTCGATTGCGCCGATATCAACCCCTCGGGTAGGTTGGGCGAGGAGAAGCAGGGAGACGGCGGGTCGGCTGAGTTCCCGGGCAAGGACAACTTTCTGCTGATTGCCTCCCGAGAGGGCGGTGAGTGGCTGGCGTTCAGGTGAGCTGCAACTGAGGGCATAGTCGGCAATCATCTCTTTCGTATAGCGGTTGAGTGACTCGGTATTGAAGCCGATCCCTTGATGAAAAGCGTGCTCACGGTGCCGCCCGAAAAGGATGTTTTCAGAAATCGTGTAATTCGAAATCACAGCATGGCGCAGGCGGTCTTCAGGAATGTTCGAAACGCCCATGTCGGCTATCTCGGCAGGCGATCTGCCGATGAGTGAGTGCTCCTTGAGCCGGGCTTCGCCACTGATGAGCGTTCCTTCTGGGACGAGGCCCCAGAGAGTTTGCAGCAGCTCGCTCTGCCCGTTCCCCTCAACTCCGGCAATGCCGTAGATTTCTCCCGCCCTGATGTTCAGGGTGAGGTCATAAATCCTTTTGATGCCTTTTTTTGTGCAAAACCCAAGCTTGTTGATACTGAGAATGGTTTTTCCGGGGGTGGCTGGCGGGTTGGTGACTCGCAGGAGGAGGTTGCGCCCCACCATCATGCGCGCAAGCTCTGCTTTTGTTGCCGAGGAGGCCAGTACGGTGCCGACAATTTCACCCCTTCGCATCACACTCACCATGTCGGCTACGGCAAGCACTTCGTCAAGTTTGTGGGTAATGAGGATAATGGTTTTACCTTTGTCGCGAAGGGAGCGCAGCGTTGCAAAAAAGTGCTCTGTTTCCGCAGGGGTAAGCACTGCGGTCGGCTCATCAAAAATCATGATGGCCGCATGACGGAAGAGAAGCTTGAGAATTTCAACACGTTGCTGCTCTCCGATGCTGAGGCTGCCAACCAGGGCGTCAGGGTCAATGGCAAGACCGTAGGCCTCGGCATCGTTCATGATAAGGGTTTTGCTTTTTTTCAGGGGGAGTGGCTGAAAAAGTCGACACTGTTCATTACCGAGAATAATGTTTTCAACCACAGAGAGCTCTGGCACAAGCATGAAGTGCTGATGAACCATGCCGATGCCAGAGTGTATTGCATCACGGGGGGAGGTGAACCGCAGCGCTTTGCCATTAATGAACAGCTCGCCTGATGTTGGCTGGTGTATGCCGTAGATCATTTTGGTCAGTGTGCTTTTTCCCGCACCATTCTCTCCCACAAGAGCGTGGATGGTACCCTCTTCTACCGAAAGGGAGACATTGCGGTTTGCAAAAAAGCCTCCAAACTTTTTGGAGATTGAACTCAAACGGACGGCAACACCCATGGTATGACAATGTTCAGCAGTTAGATCCAGCTCAAGACAGTCTTGATGGAATCTTTGCTGTCAAGAGCCCTTCGGTAGGCCATTTCGTATTGCTCGACAGGGAAGACACCGGTAAAAAACTTTTCACTCTCAACTCGTCCGCTTTCAAGAAGGGCGGATGCCGCCCGCAGGTGGGAGAGGGCTGTAATTAGAGAGCTTATGATGATCGGCTCTTTGTGCTGTATCAGACGATAATCGTAGGCCATAACTTCATAATTGCCCATTAGCAGAACCCTGGCTTGCGGCTTCATCAGGCGCACGGCTTTTTCAATCATCAGGATCCTTCCTGTGGTTTCAATAACAAGATCATAGCTGTTGTTGAACTCTTGTGTGAAATCGTCGATGGCAAGAGCGATGTGTTCGGCATGGGAGAGTTGCCCCCGGATGCTGAAGGTTTCTACGGCATCAATGTGCTTGTAGCCGAGAACGTGAAGGTACTCTGCAACCATGATGCCGACTGAGCCGAGGCCGAGCAGAAGAATTCTTGATGAAGCGTTGAGATGCACTTTTTCAACAGCACTGATTGCGTAGGCAAGCAGTCCGGTGAGTAGATCGCGGTGAACAGGAGTACGGCCAAGGGCAAAAAGGTTCTGGCTTGACGTCGGAATAATTTCGGCATGGCAGCCAGCGTAGGATTCGATTCCAGTCCATCGGTCACCTCTGAAGGCATAGACAAAATCACCGGGATGCAGACCAGTGACCCCCGGGCCGGTTTTGAGAACCTGGCCGATAGCCTCACTGCCAGGCATAATGGGATATTTAAAAACCCTGTTCGACACAGCCTTGTTGGTCAAAAGAAGCCGGTCAAATCCCGGTGTTATGGTGCTTGCAATGGTTTTTACCAGAACATCGCCGGGTTCCGTGGCATTATATGCTGCACGTTGTAGTTTAAGTTTGTTGGCTTTTTGCAAAACAATTGCTTGAGCTTCACCCGTCATGGTCATAGGTCAGTAGTTACATCTTGAATAGTTTTTTCAGAGAGCAAAGATAGTGAAAGGGTTAAGATAACCAGAGGCTTTTTTGCCTTGCGGGTGCGCCGAATTGTTTTTATTATGGGTGCAGAGAAAACAGTCTGAATTTTTCAGGGGCCGATCACATTGCGGCTGTAACCCATTACTGAATAACGTGCAATGAAAATATTGGTGACCGGTGCCGCCGGATTTATAGGATTCCATCTCTGCAAGCGGTTGCTTGAAAGGGGAGAGCAGGTTACCGGTGTTGATAATATGAACGACTATTACGATGTTTCACTCAAAGAGGCGCGGCTTTCGATGCTTGCACCTTTTGAAGGGTTTACCTTTGTGAAAGCGGATCTCGCTGACCGCAGCGCAATGGAGAAACTCTTCAAGAGGGGCGAGTTTGAGCGGGTAGTCAATCTTGCTGCCCAGGCTGGTGTGCGCTATTCCATTCAGAATCCGCATTCCTATATCGAGAGCAATATTGTAGGGTTTCTCAATATTCTTGAAGGGTGTCGCCATAACGGCGTGAAGCATCTTGTTTATGCCTCTTCAAGCTCGGTTTATGGCGCCAACGAAACCATGCCTTTTTCCGTCCATGATAATGTCGATCATCCACTATCCCTCTACGCAGCAAGCAAGAAGGCCAATGAGCTGATGGCGCATACCTACAGTAACCTCTACAATCTGCCAACAACCGGGTTGCGCTTTTTTACCGTTTATGGACCTTGGGGAAGGCCGGATATGGCACTCTTTCTCTTTACTGATGCCATATTGAACAACAAACCCATTCAGGTCTTCAATTACGGCAAGCATCGCCGCGATTTTAC